>CAVBGA010000088.1:0-57382 GCA_963594675.1 Lachnospiraceae bacterium | reverse complement strand
TCCAGCATCTTCATTATTTCATGGTCAATTTCCGTAGCCGTATCATCGCCACAGTTAAGAACTGGACGTCCATCCAGATACTGGTTCTGGGTTTGCGCAAGCCCCATAAGGCCAAATTTCTCCGACATTCCATATTGGGTGATCATTGCCCGAGCAATATTAGTCGCACGTTCAATATCATTTGACGCACCGGTTGTCACATTGCCAAAAACAATCTCCTCAGCAGCACGGCCAGCCAGCAGACCTACCAGCATAGCTTCCAACTCGCTCTTGCTATTAAGATATTTCTCCTCCTCAGGCACCTGCATAACATAGCCGAGAGCTCCCATGGTTCTTGGCACAATCGTAATTTTCTGTACCGGCTCCGCATCCTTTTGCAAGGCGCTGAGTAAAGCATGACCCACTTCATGGTAGGATACAATTCTTCGCTCTTCCTGGCTAAGAATTCGGTCTTTCTTCTCTTTACCTACCAATACCACTTCAACTGCTTCATAAAGGTCTTTCTGAGATACTGCTTTTCGACCATTTTTCACAGCAAGAATCGCTGCCTCATTAATCATATTGGCCAAATCCGATCCTACTGCCCCTGAAGTTGCAAGAGCTATGGCATCAAGATCTACAGTCTCGTCAAGAGCAACATTTTTTGCATGAACTCGAAGGATACTTACACGCCCCTTCAGATCCGGTCGATCCACAATAACTCTTCGGTCAAAACGGCCCGGTCTAAGAAGCGCCGGATCCAGAACCTCAGGACGGTTGGTAGCTGCCAGAATCAATAGACCCTTGGAAGAATCAAAGCCATCCATCTCTGCCAACAACTGATTCAAAGTTTGCTCTCTTTCATCATTGCCGCCGCCATATCTGCTATCACGGCTCTTACCGATGGCATCCACCTCATCTATAAAAATAATGCAGGGAGCATTCTTTTTCGCTTCTTCAAACAGGTCACGAACTCGAGAGGCACCTACGCCCACAAACATTTCCACAAAATCCGATCCTGATAAGGAAAAGAAAGGTACATGGGCTTCACCAGCTACCGCCTTGGCAAGCAAAGTTTTACCTGTTCCTGGAGGGCCCACCAAAAGGACTCCCTTAGGCAATTTAGCTCCGATTCCCGTATATTTTCCAGGATTATGCAGAAAATCAACAACTTCCTGCAAAGACTCCTTTGCCTCATCCTCACCAGCCACATCCTTAAAGCTTATGCCAGTATCCTTTTGCACATAAGCCTTTGCGCGACTTTTTCCAACGCCCATGATGCCATTTCCACCATTCATACGACGCATGAAGAAAGAAATGCAGGCAAACATAAGTAAAATAGGTAATACCAGACTTACAAATCCAGAAAGAAGTGTTTCTGACATATCCGGCTCTTTTTTCTCAAATTCTACCCCTTTTCCTTCCAATCTCTTGGTCAGATCCGAATCGCTCTCAGCAAGATTTGTCTTATAAGTAAAAGAAATCCCATTCTGACTCTGACCTTTCGGTGTGATTGTCAGTTCATCTGACTCCCACTCTACCTTACTTACCTGACCTTCATCCAACATTTCAATGAATTTGTCATAGGAAATTTCCTGGCTGCTTCCGCTGCCGATCACAGAACTAAGGCTGCTCCAAAAAAGCAAGGTGATTACCGTGCATACCAGCAAAATCATCAATGACTGCTTATTCTTCGGTCCGCCATTATCCTGTTTTTTATTGTTATTTTGATTATTGTCCATGTATTCGCCTCCTCGTATAGGGTGTGATTTTCTACAATTTTTATTAAAACACACTCACTTCATTATTATAAATTGCAGAGAATGAGAAATCAATCATCTTCTTATCTAATATCCTCTGTAAAAAGCACTGGAAACTTCTTTATTTTTTGTGGCAGAACTACCATATATTGTAGTATACTGTTTCTGTATTTGGAAAATACGGAAAATAGGGAAAAATTTAAAACGAGGAAAATGAAATGACCAGAAAAGGATTTGATAACGAGAAATATCTGGAAATGCAATCCAGCCATATTAAAGAACGTATTGCCGCCTTTGGAGATAAACTTTATCTTGAATTCGGCGGTAAACTTTTTGATGACTACCATGCATCCAGAGTTCTCCCCGGTTTCGAACCGGACAGTAAACTGAGAATGCTGCTGCAGCTTGCCGACAAGGCAGAAATTGTTATTGCCATTAGTGCCGCTGACATCGAAAAAAATAAGATACGTGGTGATTTAGGTATCACTTACGACACCGATGTCCTTCGCCTGATTGATGTTTATCGAAAAAAAGGCTTATATGTAGGCAGCGTAGTGATTACCCAGTACGCAGGACAGCAGAGTGCCGACCTTTTCAAACAGCGTTTGGAAAAATTGGGAATCAGCACCTATATCCACTATAATATTGAAGGTTATCCTTCCAATATTCCCCTTATTGTCAGTGAACAGGGCTACGGCAAGAATGATTATATTCAGACAAGTCGTCCTCTGGTCATTGTTACTGCCCCGGGACCCGGAAGTGGAAAAATGGCCACCTGTCTTTCTCAGCTTTACCACGAGAATAAACGGGGCGTCCGTGCCGGATATGCTAAATTCGAAACCTTTCCCATCTGGAATCTGCCGCTGAAGCATCCTGTCAATCTTGCTTACGAGGCAGCAACAGCCGATCTTAATGATGTAAATATGATCGACCCCTTCCATTTGGAAGCCTATAATGAGACAACGGTTAATTACAATAGGGATGTAGAGATCTTTCCGGTGCTCAATGCAATCTTTGAGCAGATCTTTGGCAAGAGTCCTTACAAATCTCCCACGGATATGGGTGTTAATATGGCTGGCAACTGCATCTTTGATGATGAAGCCTGCCAGGAAGCTTCCCGCCAGGAGATTATCCGTCGTTATTATCATGCGCTGACAGATTTGGCCACGGGAAAAGAAAACTCCAATGAAGTTTTCAAGCTTGAACTGATCATGAAACAGGCCAAGGTTACCACCACAGACCGTAAGGTAGCCTCCATCGCTCTGCAAAAAGCAGAAGTTAGTGGAGCTCCTGCAGCTGCTCTGGAACTTGCTGACGGCAGAATTGTCACAGGCAAAACCTCAGAACTTCTTGGCCCCTGTGCTGCTTTACTTTTGAATGCCCTTAAAGAACTGGCTGGCATCCCTCATGATCAGCATGTACTTTCCCCAGAATCCATCGAGCCAATCTCACTATTAAAAACAAATTTTCTTGGCAGCCGCAACCCGCGACTCCATATGGATGAAGTCTTGATTGCTCTTTCCGCTACCGCCGCTGCAGACCCGATAGCAAAAAAAGCACTGCATCAGCTTCATAATCTGGCCGGATGTCAGGCACACTGTACAGTAATCCTGTCCCCTGTTGATACAAAAATCTTCAACAGACTTTCCATCCAGGCC
This sequence comes from Lachnospiraceae bacterium, assembly GCA_963594675.1. Lineage (GTDB taxonomy): Bacteria > Bacillota > Clostridia > Lachnospirales > Lachnospiraceae > Ruminococcus_G. The sequence continues at coordinate 53,985 of CAVBGA010000088.1, read as the reverse complement.
ACAACAGAGCCAAAATATGAAAAAAATCAATTATTGTTTTGACGCACACTAACCGGAAGTGTATAATATTCTTCATGTTTTTACTCATACTGAATCATTATCTGATATGATAACCACAACATAAGGAGGAGAAAAAGATGCCGGTAAAATACGTATTCGTCACAGGAGGTGTTGTTTCAGGACTAGGTAAAGGAATCACAGCAGCTTCTCTGGGACGCCTTCTGAAAGCACGAGGCTATAAAGTCACCATGCAGAAGTTCGATCCCTATATCAATATCGACCCTGGTACCATGAACCCAACCCAGCACGGTGAGGTTTTCGTAACAGACGATGGTACAGAGACGGACCTGGATCTTGGTCATTACGAGCGTTTTATCGATGAAAGCCTAGATCTTAATTCCAATGTTACCACCGGAAAAATTTACTGGTCTGTTCTTCAAAAAGAACGCCGAGGCGATTTTGGCGGAGGTACCGTCCAGGTAATCCCCCACATCACCAATGAAATTAAAAACCGCTTCTATCACAATGATGAAGCAGAAGATACAAGAATTGCCATCATTGAAGTAGGTGGAACTGTGGGTGATATTGAAAGTCAGCCCTTCCTGGAGGCAATTCGCCAGTTTCAGCATGATGTAGGACGTGAAAATGCCATCCTGATTCATGTTACTTTGATTCCTTATCTTAAGGCATCAGGGGAGATGAAAACAAAACCGACTCAGGCTAGCGTAAAGGAACTGCAGGGCATGGGAATCTGGCCAGACGTTATCGTCTGCCGCTCCGAGCTTCCCTTAGACGAACAGCTGAAAAGCAAAATTGCCCTCTTCTGTAATGTTCCCAGTGATCATGTACTTCAAAATCTGGATGTGGAATATCTCTACGAAGCTCCTTTGGCTATGGAAAAAGAGCATTTGGCACAGGTTGCCTGTGAATGCCTGAAGCTACCCTGCCCAGAGCCGGATTTAAAGGACTGGACACAGATGGTAGAGGTGTTAAAGCATCCCAAAAACGAGGTTACTGTCGCTCTGGTCGGAAAATATGTATCCCTTCACGATGCCTATATCAGTGTTGTTGAAGCGTTAAAACATGGTGGCATTGGCAATCATGCAAATGTTCAAATTAAATGGGTTGATTCCGAGACTTTAACTACAGACAATGTGAAAGAGGTTATGAAAGACGTAGATGGCATCCTCGTCCCCGGAGGCTTCGGTGACCGTGGTATTGATGGTAAGATTATCGCCATCAATTATGCACGAACAGAAGGTCTTCCTTTCCTGGGACTTTGTCTGGGTATGCAGCTGGCCATCGTTGAGTTTGCCCGCAATGTATGCGGTCACAAATCTGCACATTCCATCGAATTAGACCCCAATACTGATCTTCCGGTAATTGCACTTATGCCGGATCAAAATGGTGTCGAAGATATCGGAGGAACTTTAAGACTCGGTTCTTATCCCTGTGTATTAGCTAAAGACAGCCTTGCCCATAAACTTTATGGAGAAGATACCATCTATGAGCGTCACAGACATCGCTATGAAGTAAATAATGAATACCGTGATATGCTTAAGGAAAATGGACTCTCCCTTTCTGGATTGTCCCCAGACGAGCGTATCGTGGAAATGATTGAGCTTCCTGATCATCCTTTCTTCATCGGAACCCAGGCCCACCCGGAGCTGAAATCACGCCCCAACCGTCCTCATCCCTTGTTCTCAGGATTTGTTGAAGCATCACTAAAACACAAAAATCAGCGGTAACATAGCCGTTTTCGCCGGAAGGAAAATAAAATGAGACAGATATCTATATTTGCAGAAAATCGCAAAGGAACTATGCATCAGATCACTGACCTGTTAGCAAAAAATTCCATCAATATTTTGGGATCCGTAACCAATGACAGTGCGGAATATGGAATCATCCGTATGGTAGTTTCCGATACAGATACTGCCATGGAGAAACTTCATGAAGCCGGATTTATGTGTCGTGTAACCGATGTTCTTGGCGCCGAGCTAGAAGACGAGGTAGGAAACCTGAATAATTTGCTGAAGGTCTTTCTGGACACAAATATAAATGTTAATTATATTTATCTGTCCTTTAACCGTGATTCTGGAAAACCGATTTTGATTATCCATACAGACGAAGTAAGCGATGTACGAGAGAGTTTAACTTCTAAAGGGTTTACTGTTCTGTAAGTTCTATGTAAAAAAGGTAGTGACGCAGTAATAATCTAAAATTATTACTGCGTCACTACCTTTACTTAATTCAAGTTAATCCATCGTTTTCTCCAATTCTTTTAAACTCCTACTCTTCATATCCATTGGGATTATGAGACTGCCAATTCCAAGAATCCGCACACATATCTTCAATATCATACTGTGCCTTCCAACCAAGCTCTTTTTGCGCCTTGGTAGAGTCCGCATAACACTGAGCAATATCTCCTGCTCTTCTTTCTTTAATTACATAAGGAATTTTCTTTCCACAAGCCTTCTCATAAGCTTTTACCACATCCAGAACACTGCATCCTTTTCCTGTTCCCAGATTATAAATGGAAACTCCTTTTGTGCTTTTCATTTTTTCCAGAGCCTTCACATGTCCGTCAGCAAGATCAACTACATGAATGTAATCTCTTACACCAGTTCCATCCGGAGTATCATAATCATCGCCAAATACTCCAAGACTTTCCAAACGTCCCACAGCTACCTGAGCAATATATGGTACCAAATTGTTGGGAATTCCTTTGGGGTCCTCACCAATTAAACCTGAGGGATGAGCTCCAATAGGATTAAAGTATCTCAGAAGCATCACGTTCCATCTTTCATCTCCTGTATGAAGATCTGTTAAAATCTGCTCTAACATGCTTTTTGTTTGTCCATAAGGGTTGGTGATAACTCCCTTGGGGCACTCCTCTGTAATAGGTACAAAAGCCGGATCTCCGTAAACGGTGGCTGATGAGCTAAATACAATATTAAAGCAATCATGATTTCTCATTATATCGCAAAGAATTAGCGTTCCTGTGATGTTATTATGATAATATTCCAAGGGCTTTGCCACAGATTCTCCTACGGCTTTCAATCCTGCAAAATGAATCACTGCATCTATTTTTTCTTTGTCAAATACGGATTGCACAAAGTCTCTGTCCAAAAGATCACCACAATAGAATACCGGTTTCTTCCCTGCAATCTCTCCAATACGATCTACTGCTTTTTCATTTGAATTTACCAGATTATCAAGAATAACCACCTCATAGTCATTTTTTAATAATTCTACACATGTATGACTGCCAATATATCCTGCTCCACCTGTTACTAATACTTTCATAGAATCCTCCTTGTACTAATATGCTCTAATTTTATCTGCGTCTTCATCTTTGGTATTTTCTATAGATTTAATCACAACATAATATCCATTATTGTCATTAACCTTTACAAAAACCCGCTCCCCAACTTTATGCCCCATAAGAGCTTTTCCTAATGGTGATTCAGTACTGATTTTTCCGTCTAGAGAATTCCCCCTGATGGAAGTCACCAGCTTATAGGTTTCTGTCTCATCATCATCTTCATAATATATGGTTACTCTGTTATCCAGACCCACCTCATCTTCTTTGGAATGGTCTTCCACAATTACAGAATTTTTTAACAATCTCTCCAGATAACGAATTCTGCTTTCATTTCGATTTTTGTCTTTCTTGGCTGCATGGTATTCAAAATTTTCACTAAGATCTCCCTGTGCTCGCGCCTCTTTTACTGCCTCCAAAGCTTCTTTTCGAACCACCAGCTTTCTATGTTCAATCTCCTCTTCAATTTTTTTTACATCTTCCGGTGTCAGCTGATTTTTCATTTCTCCGCCTCCGTGTTTTATTAATCTTCCTTAGTTTTTTTATCTTTTTTTGTATCCTTGCTCTTGTCCTGATTTTGCTTTTCCGTATCTGTGTCTTTGTCCTCTTCCTCCTGAGAATCACTAAGTACTGCGGTCAACAATACTGGATTATGATCTGAATAGGTAAAGGAGCAGTCCAAGGTTTCTGTAGATTCCACGCTAATATTAGGCGAAATAATAAATCCATCTACCACATAATATTGGGTGTCTTCTGAAACCGGCTTATAGGGCTGATTCAAAAGGCGACAGGTAGGCGTGCTGGCATCATTGGCAAAGGTCCAACCTTTTTCAGCCATGTCCTGAGTATCTATATTACCTGGTTGATAAGAATATTCAGAATCCTTAATAGGATACTCCTCCAAGCCAATATTATCAAACATCTGGTTGAAATCTCCGCCTGCAATGCAATAATTGCCTTTTTCATACTCTTCCTGAAGAAATGAAAATAGCTGCTCTGTCTGAGCCTTTTTCCCTTCTCCATCGCTATCATAAGCCTCCAGATGAAGATTCACCAGAACCAATTCCTTGTCAGAATTCTCCAGTGGAACCCTCTCCGCCAATAAACAGCGTTTCATTTGTGCCAGTCGGATTGGCCAGGAAAATGAACTCTCCAAACTGATTCTACTGGCTTCCGTCACTGAAAATTGATTTAAGGTGGTCAAACCACTCTCTACCTTGCCGATAGGCGGCAGAGGATATGGGATAAATGCACAGCGAAAATTTGTCGCATAGGCCGCAGAAGTTCCCGGAAATGCAGCCTGCATATAGGCACTCTCATCAATATGATAAGATCTGTTAGAATCCTTATCGGTCTCCTGTAAAAAGGTAACATCTGCATTCACTTCATATACCTTAGAAGAAATTCCCTGCATATTCTGCAAAACCTGCTGTCGGGAGTCAGCATTAACATCGCTTCCGCCATCCATAAAGAAATCATGAGACTTATCCAAAGCACCATAACCAATATTGTAAGTTAAGACCTTTACTGTCTCACCTTCCTGAATGGTCTTGCTTCCTTCCCCACTCACCTGAACTTCTTCCTCATCCTTAGGTTTGTATTCCATGATCTGAAGATAGCCTAGCAGAAGACTGGCAGCCACTAGCAAAATCAAAAGAACAATACCTACTATTTTACATATTTTTTTCATATAGAACTCCAAAAGAATTATGATGTATCTACAAAATCTGCCACCAACAGTTATGAATGCGCATGGTAGCAAAAAAGCTGTTGCAATACATGCAACAGCTTTTATCCGTCATGGATGGAGAAGGATTCGAACCTTCGAAGTCGTCGACAACAGATTTACAGTCTGCCCCCTTTGGCCGCTCGGGAATCCATCCATATTATTTTATCGGCTGATCACACCCGACAAAATAATTTATATCATATTTTCAGCCAAAATGCAAGCTAATCTTTAAGAGAAACCGCAATTCTTTTACATTTCATCCTTATGATAGAGAACGATAACAGATTTTGCCTTCATAGGCACGGTTACAATACCTGCCACTACCTCATGATCACAACTTTCCCTGCTATAGCCCTCTCTATCCGTTAGAAAAATTTGCTTCATAACCGTATTGCTCACATTATTGATTCCCAGATACCATACAGGAAGTTCAACAACCGCTTCCTCATCTCTATTATTTACGATTACTGCGATTCTTTCCTCCATGGTAAATCTTCCATATGCCACAATATTATAATCATACATTAACTGCTTTAAGGAAGCAGTCCTTAGCATAGGATAATCTTTATGTAATTTAATTGCAGCCTTATAAAAGTCAATTAAGTCATGATCCTCATGGCCCCAGGGATAGCTTCTTCGATTGTCCGGATCGGTAAAGCCACAAACCCCCGCCTCGTCACCATAATATAATGTGGGAGCTCCCGGCCAGGTAATCTGAATCATCACAGCTTCTCTTAAAACTGCCTGATCCACATCCTGGGAGGCAGCCTCTGAACCCAACTGTCCCACGCGTCCTACCTTATGATTAGTTCTGGTGAGGAAACGAGAATGATCATGATTATCCAGCTCATTCATAGCTGTCAATAGAGACTGTCCATGGAAAGTTGCCATATTATACTGCATAGCTAGAGTAAAGGATTCGCCATTACCCAAAAGATCCTGACGGAATTCATCACTGTGCTTTTCCATACCTGTCAAAAACCAGGTTACCGGCTCCATAAAGGCATCATAGTTCATGACTGTATCCCATTCATCGCCCAGAAGCCAGGATCTCTTATCTCCATAATGTTCTGCAATAATAACGGCTTCAGGATTTGCTTCTTTTACTACATTTCGAAACTTCTTCCAAAAAGCGTGATTGTACTCTGCACTATGGCCCAGATCGGCAGCTACATCCAAACGCCATCCATCCACATTATAGGGTGGGGATACCCATTTTTTTGCGATATGAAGGATGTAGGCTTCCAGGATTGGAGACTCCTCATAATTTAATTTGGGAAGCGTGTCATGTCCCCACCATCCATCATAGAATCCATTATAGGGCCAGGCAAATTCATTATGGAATTTGAAAAAGCTTCGATAGGGGCTATCCGGTGATACATAGGCCCCAGGGTGGTAACCATTCTGATTCTCATAAATTCGCTCACGGTCCAGCCATTTATTAAAGGAACCGCAGTGATTGAACACGCCGTCCAGAATCAGTTTCATTCCTCTTCTATGTAATTCTTCCACCAATTCCTGAAGCAGTTGGTTGCTGGCTTCCAGATTAGCCAAACCGGTTACTCTCTCAATATACCTGCTGGCATTCATATTATTGAGATCGCCCTCTGGAAGCAATTCTCCCTCATCTGAAACAATTCTTCCAAAATGGGGATCCACATAATCATAATCCTGAATATCATATTTATGATTCGACGGGGATACAAATATAGGATTCAGATAGAGAACCTCAACCCCAAGATCCTGAAGATAGTCCAGCTTGTCCATTACACCCTGAAGATCTCCTCCGTAAAAGACACGAACATCCATAGGTCTTGGCATGGCATCCCAGTTTTTCTCCTGTTCTACCTGTTCCCCAATATAGGCATATTCCCCACTAAGAACGTCATTACTCTTATCACCATTACAAAAACGATCCACATAGATTTGATACATAACGGCACCCTTGGCCCAATCCGGAGTTTTAAAGCCCGGTGTCACACTAAATGAATACTGGGCATTCAAATCCGTAGAAACCCCAAGTTTGTTGTAATAACAGACAAGATTTCCCGATTGCACTTCAAAGAAATAGGTGTGCCGTTCTTTATCCAGAGTAAAACTTTTCTCGTAATAATCGAATCCATCTTTTGTAAAAGCGAGATCCATTTGTACACGAATACTGCCACTGATGAGAAATACACCATCAGCATTATTTTTTTTGGTGCGGAAACGTACCGTAATCTTTTCTCCCTGACCTACGCCCTGAGGAAATTGATAAAACTCCGTCTCATCACTATACAATGCCTTTTTATTTAAAAGCTGTCTTACATTATGGATGTAATAATTCAGATCCCAAAGGCCTGCATTCTCTTCCATAGCCATACCATCATCCCTTCTTGTCCAGATTTTTCCATTCTAACCCATTTTAGGGCTTTAAGCAAGAATAAGCACAAAAAAGCTCTTATATGAACTTTTTTGCGCTTATCTTCTTATAATGTATCGATTATTTCATTTTCATTAGGTTTTTCTTCAAAAAGAGCTTCAAACTCTTCTCGACCGATTTTTTCCTTCTCCAAAAGAAGTTTTGTACAACTGTGCAGTACATATTCATATTTACTAATAATTGCCTTTGCTTCCTTATAGCAATCATCAATAATATCCTTCACTTCTCCATCAATCTTAGCAGCTACGTCCTCACTGAAACCTCTTGCATGAGCCAGATCTTTTCCGATAAATACATTATCCTGATCATCTCCATAGGAAACTAAGCCCACCTCTGAGGACATACCATATTTTGTCACCATAGCTTTGGCAATTGCAGTAGCCTGCTTAATGTCTTGAGATGCTCCTGTTGTTATATCATCAAAGATAATCTCCTCAGCGATTCGACCTCCCAGGCAAACCTGAATATTTTCCAACATCTGGCCTCTGGTATTAAACATCTCATCTTTTTCAGGCAGTCGCATGGTATATCCTGCAGCCCCCATGCCTGTAGGAATAATAGAGATTGTGTATACCGGATCCACATCCGGAAGTACATAGCAAAGAATGGCATGGCCCGACTCATGGTAAGCCGTGATTTTCTTCTCTTTGTCAGAGATGACTCGGCTTCGCTTCTCTGTACCAATGCCCACTTTAATGAAAGCAGCCTTAATATCAGCCTGTCGAATGCATGCACGATTCTCCCGAGCAGCCAAAATCGCAGCCTCATTCAAGAGATTTTCCAATTCCGCTCCGGTAAATCCTGCCGTTGTCTGGGCAATCTGTTTGAAATCCACATCATCACTTAAGGGCTTATCTGCGGCATGCACCTTGAGAATTTCTTCTCTTCCTTTTACATCCGGTGCCCCCACAACTACATGTCGATCAAATCGTCCCGGTCGCAAAATCGCCGGATCCAGAATGTCTACACGGTTGGTTGCCGCCATCACGATAATTCCTTCATTGACACCGAAACCATCCATCTCAACCAGCAGCTGATTCAAAGTTTGCTCTCTTTCATCGTGGCCACCACCCATTCCGGTTCCACGGCGTCGTGCCACTGCATCAATCTCGTCAATAAAAATGATACAAGGTTTATTTTTCTTGGCTTCCTCGAAAAGATCCCTCACTCTGGAGGCACCAACACCTACAAACATTTCTACGAAATCAGAACCTGAAATACTAAAGAAGGGAACACCTGCTTCTCCTGCTACAGCTTTGGCAAGAAGAGTCTTACCCGTACCCGGAGGGCCTACAAGAAGTACACCTTTCGGAATTCTAGCACCAACAACGGTATAACGACTGGGATTTTTCAGGAAATCAACAATTTCCACCAATTCCCCTTTTTCTTCCTGTAAACCTGCTACATCGTCGAATTTTGTCTTGTTGCTCTCTTCGTCCATCATACGGGCACGGCTTTTACCAAAATTCATCATCTTGGCATTGCTTCCGCCACCGCCGCCATTCATAGAACGCGTAAGGAACATCATTACGATCAAAACGATACCTACCGACACAATGATGGGAATCACCATCGTCGTCAGGGTACTCTCTCCCTTCACGTCCTCTAACTGATAATCTATATTATTTTCTTCCAGCTCCTGCTGCGCTTCATTAACATCACTTACATTCAGCACCTTAGAGCTTCCATTTTTCAGTGCAACATTCAACCTTCCGGTAGGAATCTGCGCGTTTTGACTAATGGTCACAGAAGTGATATTGCCCGCCTTTAGGTCACTTTGGTACTCCTGTGTTGTATACTGGCTACTGGTGTCCGTCTGCTTTGACAAATAAGCGAATCCGCAAAGCAAAAGCACCGCCAGAAGCAAGTAGACCATTAAGCCTCTTGATTGTCTGTTCAATACTTATCTCCTCTCTACTATTCATTATTTCTTGCTGTCCATTGCATCCGCAGCAAGAATTATTCCAGGGTAACTACCCCGACATAGGGCAGATTACGATATTTCTGATCATAATCCAAGCCATATCCTACCACAAATGCATCTGGAATGACAAATCCTGTATAATCCACCTCAACATCATCTACCACTCGGCGATCCGGCTTATCTAAGAGTGTGCAAAGCCGTATACTTGCAGGATTACGCATTTTCAGAATCTTTAACAACCGGCTCAGGGTATTGCCACTATCAATGATATCTTCGATTACAAGAACATGTTTTCCTACCAGAGATTCCTCCAAATCTTTCTTTATCTTAACTTCACCACTGGACTCTGTTCCGGAACCATAGCTGGAAACCGCCATAAAATCCATCTTTACAGGAACCGTAATGTATTTTGCAAGATCGCAGGTAAAAAATACACTTCCTTTCAGAATACAAATCAAAAGCAACTCTTTGCCCTCATAATCCTCGCTAATCTGTTTTCCCATAGCCTGGATTCGCTTCATAACTTCTTCTTCTGATATTAATACATCAATTTTGTCACTCATCGAACTTTTCCCCTTCAATCTGTATCCGAAGCACATGCTTCGTTTGTTTTGTCACTAAAAATCTTTGACTCAATCTATATCCTATAATCCAGATAATCTCCTGTCCATCAGCAAGAAGCCAGATGCTGTCTCGTTCAGAACTTGGTATCTTATGGTCAATAAAATATCTTTGCAGCTTTTTCTTACTTCCTCCAGAATTGATCGTGATATAGTCGCCAGGCCTCCGTTTCCGAAGTTCCATAACCTCATTTATTTTATCATAGTCAATCCATTTCGTATATAATTTTTGTGGAAGTAACGATGACACGCTTTGCCGATTCTCCTCCATAGCTGCACAAAGTCTTATTTCCATGTTTTTATCAAGCTCTGCCCGAAAAAGAAAGTTCTCCAGAAAAATATCCTGTCCTATAGGAACAGAAATAGCCTCCTCCATTTTTACTTCGACTTTTTTACCATGATACTGTGCCCTTACGTCTTTTGGAGTATTCTCTGACAGCATAACATTTCTTTTCAATAATAGACCCTGTTCCGTTTTTTCCGCATAGACCCCATGAGGAAAATCCCTCTTTCTTCCAGAAGTTCCCTGTAGCAAATCCTGCAGAGCAAGAATATGCACTCTTGAAAGATCCTTTTTTCCGGTGGACACCATCCCCAGTATTTCATGCAAGACTTTTCTCTGCCAATACGACTTTTCTTCTGCCAACTCATTAGAAAGCAAAACAAAAGTTTCTCTTTTTATCAGGTATTTGGAAACTTTCTCTTCAGTCTCCTCCCGTAAGAAGGCCTGAACCTCCTGAAGATCCTCGGATGTTGCCGCCATATGCCGAACCGTCTGGGCATTAATACCTTCTACTAATTCCGGGAGAATCAGATGACGAATACGATTTCTGGCATAGCTAACATCTTCATTACTCTGGTCTGTGCGCCAAGTAAGATTTTGAGACCGAAGCCAATTTTCAATCTCCTCTCTTCCCGCCCATAAAAGGGGGCGAATTATATTTTCCCGTATCGGCACTAGACTGCACAGTCCATCAAGGCCGCTTCCTCTGGCTAAATTGTAAAGCATGGTCTCTGCCACATCATTGGCATGGTGTGCCAAAGCTATGCGATTTCCTCTCCATTCCTTGGAAAATTCATCAAACACCCGATATCGTTCCTGCCTTCCAGCTTCCTCAAAAGATAAGCCTGATTCTTTCGCAATTTTTTCCACAGGAATATGGTAGGCGCGGAAATATATCCCCATTTTGTCGCATAATTCATGGACAAATAGCTCATCCTGTTTTGCATCTTCTCCTCTTAACATGTGATTCACATGAACCACTGCCAATTCCACTTGTATCTTCCTCTGAAGCTGCTTCATAAGATGCAAAAGGCAAATGGAATCCGCTCCGCCTGATACTCCGAGAATTATCCTATCGCCATCCTGCAGCATTTGATATTTTTTTATATAATTATACAATTTTCCAAACACAGAATTCTCCTTTAAAAAGCACAAAAGCCATGCCCGATTCCGTTCATTCAGGCATGGCAAACAATTCCACTATTTTACTGATCGGATTCTTTGAAGATGATTTCATTGTCCTTGACAAGTCCAATCTTTTCCTTGGCAATCTTCTCCGTATATTCATCACTCTGCATATACTCTTCCTGCTCTTCGATCTCCCCAGTTCGATCCTCTTCATCAGCAATCTGAGCTGTCAACTGCTGAGCCCGCTCTTCATTTGCTGCTATTTTATCTCTTAAGTTTTTTCCTTTCACGCCAACAAATACAGCGATCATACAAACTACCAGACAAATTCCCAGAGTAGCTCCTAGATTCAATCTTCTTTTATAGCTACTTTGTCCTCTATTTTTCTTTTCTTTTTTTGTGGAACTCATTCTTTATCACGACTTTTCTTTTTGAACTCTATAATTCAACCTTTTTCATCAGAGATAGCGATACAAATTTTCCGCTTCCTCTTTCTTAACAGTCTCACGGACTTCCTGGACTTCAACTTTTACATTTTTTGAACCAAACTGTATCTCAATGATATCTCCCTTTTTTACTTTCACAGAAGCCTTAGCGGGAGAACCATTAACAGATACCCTGCCTGCATCACAGGCTTCATTAGCCACTGTTCTTCTCTTAATCAGACGGGACACCTTTAAAAATTTATCCAATCGCATGTCCTATTATTCCTCTTATCCCATGTTTGATAAGAAATAAGGAGACAGACGACTGTCTCCTTATCGCTTTTACCCATTCACGCTCCACAAGGCGGAGTGTGAAAAATTATTTTTCATTTACAAGAGTCTTTAAAGCTTTTCCTGCTTTGAACTTTGGAGCCTTAGATGCTTCGATAGTCATCTTCTCACCTGTCTGGGGATTTCTTCCCTCTCTTGCAGCACGCTCGGAAACTTCAAATGTACCAAAACCTACCAGCTGTACTTTTCCACCTTTTTTCAGCTCATCTGCAACTACATCTACGAAAGCCTTTAATGCAGCCTCTGCATCCTTTTTGGAAAGACCAGCCTGCTCAGCGATTGCTGCAATTAATTCTGTTTTGTTCATGAGTATTCCTCCTAAATAAGTTATTCATATTCTTATACATAAGCTGTATTAATGCCTTTTTTAAGGCTTTAAAAACCTACTTAGATATTTATATACCAACTTGGCCGCTGTTGTCAAGGAAATACGCCGTCTTTGCCCTCTCTGTCACACTTTTTAACACTTTCGTCACATCAGCTCCCTGTTTTTCAGCACTTTTCAAAAGGTCACAAAATATATCCTGATACACTTCATTTATAAAGCTTTCGTCTTCTAAAAAGGGGATGTTTTGGTCTTTCTTTTCCTGAGCCTTGATCTCTGCCCAGGTTAATTTTGCCTCATCATCATTGCCAAAAACACGGGGGTGTCTGCGTATCATTTTCTCACTAATACCTTCTATCACATCCTCCAGAGTAAACAGCTTCTCTTCTTTCGCAATGCAGCTATGAAGAACAATCTGCATCAACAAGTCTCCCAGCTCTTCACAAAGATTCCCACCTGACTTGCTTGTCTCATAAATATGAATTGCTGTGATCGCTTCACAGGTCTCCTCTAACAGACAGGATGCAAGACTTTTATGAGTCTGGGCCCTATCCCATGGACAACCCTGATCCGATCTCAAAGTGCTCATGATATTGGTAAAATCAGTAAATGAATACTTTTTATTCTCCATAAACCCTTATGCCATTTGATCGATCATAGCAAGAACTTCCTGTCCCAGCTTTGCTGATTTCTCATCTGCATCAGACAAAGAAGTACCTTTGATACCATAATAGAATTTAATCTTTGGCTCAGTACCGGAAGGACGAACACAAAGCCAAGCATCATCTGTCAACTCATAATACAATACATTGGAATTGGGAAGTCCTGTGCTGCTTGTCGCACCTGTAGCAAGATTTACAACTGTATCTTTCTTATAATCACGAACAGTCGTTACATCATAAGCGCCAATCTTGGTAGGTGGTGTCTGACGAAGACTTTCCAGGATCTTCTGGATTTTCTCCAAGCCCTCGATTCCCTTTAAAGTAATAGATTTAATATCATCCTTATAATATCCATATCTCTCATACATATCTACCATGGCATCCCAAAGGGTCTTGCCCTGGGTCTTATAGTATGCTGCAGACTCGCACAAAGCCATGGTAGCCACAATGGCATCTTTATCTCTTGCATGGGTACCAATCAGGCAGCCATAGCTTTCCTCAAAACCAAAGAGGTAACTGCCCTGTTTTTTCTGCTCAAATCCAAGGATCTGCTGGCCGATATATTTGAAACCAGTAAGCACTTCAATCAGTTTTACGCCATAATATTTGGCAATGGCATCTGCCATATTTGTGGTAACAATTGTTTTAATCAGAGCGCCATCCTCAGGAAGACCTTTCAATGCCTTTCTCTGTCCGATTTCGTAATCTGCCAGAAGGCATCCGGACATATTTCCCGTAAGGGAATGATATTCGCCCTGCTGATCCTTTACGTATACACCCAAACGGTCTGCATCTGGGTCTGTAGCCAATACCAGATCCGCATCTACCTTTTTCGCCAGAGCAAGTCCTAACTCGAAGGCTTCCTCAGCTTCCGGATTAGGATAACTTACCGTAGGAAATTCTCCATCTGGCAATTCCTGTTCCGGAACAACATAAACATTTTCAAATCCCATCTCTTTTAATACGCGGCGAGCCGGAATGTTACCTGTTCCATGAAGAGGTGAATATACAATCTTAAGTTCTTTCGCCATTTCTTTAATGGCATCCCAGTGAAGAATCTGACTTTTCAGTTCCTCAATATAGGCATCATCCACAGCCTGACCGATCACCTCATAATAGCCTGCCGCAATGGCTGCCGCTTTGTCCATGGTCTTTACTTCTGCGTAATCAGTTACCTTTTTTACCTCATCCATAATACCAGTGTCATGTGGCGGCGTAATCTGTGCACCATCCTCCCAGTATACTTTATATCCATTGTATTCCGGTGGATTGTGGCTGGCGGTAATATTGATACCAGCAATACAACCTAACTTTCTAACGGCAAAGGACAATTCCGGCGTCGGACGGAGTGTTTCAAAAACATAAGCATGAATTCCATTTGCAGCAAGGCAAAGAGCTGCTTCATCAGCGAATTCTGGAGACATACGTCTGGAATCATAAGCAATTGCTACGCCCTTTTTCTCACCGCCCTGGCTGATGATATAATTTGCAAGACCCTGGGTTGTCTTTCTTACCACATAAATATTCATGCGATTCGTACCGGCTCCGATGACACCACGCAGACCAGCCGTTCCGAATTCTAGGTCTTTATAAAAGCGTTCCTTAATCTCCTGATCATCAGCGATTCCTTTAAGTTCTGCTTTTGTAGCTTCATCAAAATATGAGGAATTCACCCATGATTCGTAGACTTCTCTGTAGTCCATAATATAATACCTCCCACCTATTTTTCTTCCTTAAATTTAAATGCTATGTTTCATTTTAGAAACAACAAATTCTATGATTTTATTATATCGTAAGGAGGCAAAAAAGGAAAGCATACAGTCGATGCTTTCCCTTTTTTTCTTACACATGAAATTCTATTTTTCGTCCTGTTCTATGATAGCGATGATAACAAACCCCCGCAGCATCAAACATTCGTTTAGCGGCCTCCACAGATGGAGTTCCATCGTACTTGTTGCAGTCATAGATCACGGTTTTTATTCCCGCCTGGATAATGGCCTTAGCACATTCATTACAAGGAAAAAGTGATACATAGAGCTTCGATCCCTCCAGACTTCCTCCCCGGTAATTTAATATGGCATTAAGCTCGCTATGAGTGACGTACAAATATTTGGTATCCATCTCTTCACCTTCCCGAGCCCATGGAAATTCATCATCGGAGCAACCATTGGGAAAGCCATTGTAACCCATAGAAAGGATTTTATTATCAGAACTGACAATACAGGCTCCTACCTGGGTGTTGGGATCCTTGGAGCGCATGCCTGACAACATGGCGACCCCCATAAAATATTCATCCCAGCTGATATAATCTTTTCTTTTATCACTCATGGTCCGCCTCCTGTCCTGGTATCGGCGTAGAAAGAAGCTTCTCTTCATTCAACTGAACAATCAAACCGCCGATCAAAACTTCTATAATCTCATAGGTTTTCCCATATTCCTTAAGGGGTTCACCAAAAACAGGAGCCAACTCACCTTGCAGGCTAATAAATTCTGGCAAGGTATATACATTTGTGGCATTTTCAAAGTTTTCCCAGATTTTTTCCTTTTGATGTCCTTCCATAGTCAAAATAAGAACATCCTCCCCAAAATCTTCCTGCATCAGCTGTCTTGCACTATGATCAGACGCACTATAGCCATTACTGATCAAAACTGCCTCTGCTTTTTGATTCATGGGTTCCGGAAAAAGCACTACTAAACCTCTGGACTCAATATCCATAGGGTTCAGAAGAAATTTACTCTTCATAATAATCTTTGCCATGGGAGCTCTGCTATTATCATCGTCATCCACAAAAATTATCTTACGATACTTCATTAACTATCTCCTATACCCGTACTACCTGATGCCCTGCAGCTTTCAGCAAGCGGTTCATAATGGCCTGTCCCATTTTAGGTGTATCAAATGACTCCGAAAAAATATAGCTGGCGCCAAGATCATCGAACTCTCTCAACACGTCAAATAGATGACGGGCAATGCTTTCTTCCTGCTGTCGACTTCCAATGGAGCGCACAAAACCTGTACTGTAGGAATCCACCGTTTCGTCAGTGCCAATTACACCAACTTTATATCCTTCTTCTGCATACTCTCTGCTTTTGGCTTCAATCCATGAGATTACCGCATCCTGTTCCCCTTCCACGATAACCAAATTCCCCTTAGGGGCATAATGCCGATACTTCATACCCGGAGCTTTCGGCTTAATATGAGAATCTGCTGCAATCAAGCCCCAATCCATCTCTACCTTTCCCAGGACTTCCTCCAGCATCTGCTGATTCACATAGCCTGGTCGTAAGATAACAGGTGTATCGGAAGTCAAATCCACAATGGTGGACTCCAATCCAATTCCAACATGACCTCCATCAACAATCATATCGATTTTGCCCATGAGATCATCTTTTACATGTTCTGCTGTAGCCGGACTGGGTCTGCCGGAAGTATTTGCACTGGGAGCTGCCACATAGCCACCACCGTAACGAATCAGGTCCCTGGCCACCGGATGGTCTGGCATACGTACCGCAACGGTAGTAAGTCCACCGGTTGTCTCCATAGGAACCAAATCACTTTTATTAAATATCATAGTCAAAGGACCCGGCCAAAATGCATCTGCCAGTTTCTTTGCCGCTTCAGGTATTTCCCTTACAATTGCAGATAAATGTTCCCAATCTGCAATATGAATAATTAGAGGATTGTCCGAGGGGCGTCCCTTTGCTGCATATATTTTCTGAGAAGCCTGAGCGTCCAAGGCATCGCCTCCCAGACCGTATACCGTCTCGGTGGGAAATGCTACAAGTCCGCCATCTTTAAGGACCTGACCTGCCTCCTTCATAAGCTCCCCATCTGGAGCTGTCTTGTCGACTGTAATTACTTTTGTCTCCATATTATCATCCTTCCCACATATTCACTTTAGTATAACATCTAAGCAAAGAAAATAAAACCTCCAATTGTAAAGACGTTGGCAGGCTATCTGATTAATGATATACTTATGATATCTATATTTTGGAGGAAAATCACATGTCCGAATCTAAAGACAACATTCGAATTTTATCCGGTTTTTTTGCTTTACTTTTATCCTGTATTTTTTTTGCATTATGCCTTGGATTGCCTCAACTATCCTCATGGATATCCGCCCATGGCAATCTAAATCTATTGGTCTATGCTGGCACACTCCTACTCTTTTGTTTTTCTTTTCTCATAATTTATGCTATATTATCTAAGCAAAAAACAAGTATTTTGGCATCGCCAGCATTAAGCTGCATCTTTTTTTTGCTATTTTCTGTGGGACTGGCTATTTTTTTTATTGCCGTCTTTCAACTGGAAGGAAATATTACCGGCGGCGTAACCTACCGTTATATCTGGCATAAGCAGCCTGTACTTTTAATTTTTCTGCTGGCTCTAGCTCTTGTTGCCATATTTTTATCTCTTTGGCATTTCCGTCGTCTCCAGGTACCCTCCTGGGTTTGGGCTCTTTATTATGGCGCACTGACCATTTTAATTGCTTATACCTTTTATACCCCCAACATTTTTGGACGATCTGATCCTGCAGATACGGCCCATGCCAATGCCTACTACAATTCCATATACAACATCTACTGGGGCGCCCCCATTACCAAGGATAACTCCAGCATTTACGGACATTACGGCTTGTTTTTCAAGCTTCCCTTAAAGCTTATGGGAGGAAGTTACAAGGATTATCTTCTTTTAATTGCAGGTATCACAGGGCTTTGTTTTCTCTTGGCATTTCTTACTCTGCATCTATTATGCGATAATGAAATGCTCCGCGTGTTGGGAGCCATAGCCATGACGCTGCCGGTTCTTGCTATGCGTGGTGGATATTATTGGCAGCTTTGGCCCCATCGCATTATTTTTCCTTGTATCATGGCCTTCTTCATGGCCTTCTGCCTAAAATATAGGAAAATGAATCGACTTACTTTTCTTCTGGGATATTTGATTTCCCTTCTGGCCATTCTATGGAATACAGAAAGTGGTATCTTTGTCGCTGTATCCTGGGCTGCTCTATGGCTTCTGCGTGATTTTTGTCATGATGATTTTCATATAGGAAAAGTGTTATTGCAGATATGCAGTCATATTCTGGGAATTTTCTTTTCCTTTATAGCTGCCTATGGAATTGTAAATCTTTATAATTTGGCAAAGGGAGCTTCCACAGTAAGTATGGATACCTTCCTTTTCCCCTTAAATGATGGTTCCTATATGACGGATCTTCTACACCTGGAATTACCGCTTTATCCTGCGGCCTATATGGCCCTTATGGTTCTTTTCCTTCTGGGTATTGCAAGAGGAATTTCTTATATGAAATGGTTTTCAGGAAAAGGCAAGAAGGAAATTCAGGCAAATCCCCAGGTTTTCTTTGGGTTTGCTCTCTCCATTATGTCCCTGGGACAGTTAACTTATTTTATAAACCGGCCAGCCTATCATAATCTGGATATTTGCCACATTCCGACAGTCCTTATGCTTTGTCTTCTTGCAGAATCCGGAATTCCCTTGTTGACAAGAGATCGTTTTTCCACAATTTTTCGATTAGGCATAGGCAAAACCTGCAAAGCCACTTTAGCTGGCATCTGTTCCATCGCTCTTTTCTTATCTGCAACAGCAACCATTGTACAGTACAGCTATAATGCAGATTTAAAAACGGTATTTCATGACACCAGCGAACTTGATTCCTTCCTGACCACCATCAGTGAGGAAATTCCTGCAAATACCTATGCTTTTGGTGTCTCCACCGCCGAAATCTATAGCATGCTGGGTTGGAATACCAACTGCTATACACTAGACTTCACAGATCTCTCTGTTCTGCCTGAAGCCGCTGATCACGTTATTGAGGATTTAAAATCCAAGGAAGTTCCTGAAGTATTCGTAGGGCAGGCAACCATAGAGAAATTAAAAAGCTTCGCTCCAGAGTCCTACCGCTGGTTCAACTCCCATTACCAGCTCGTAAAGGAATACAATTTCGCAGGATCCACTTTCAAACACTTTGCATTAAAAAATAAACAAATATAAAAAGGAAGAGGTATAGCATGATCACATGCTATACCTCTTCCTTTTCGATTTCTTTTCCTAATTGCATAGAATCCGGTATTTTCTTGATAATGTCATACAAATCACTGCAAGAACAGGAAAAACGATCTTGTACTTCATTTATCATATCATTAATCTCATCTAGCTCATTTTGCACCGCTGAATATTTATTTTTGCTATTTGTCAAACGTTCATCTACAATCAGCTGCACCGCATCTAATTTTTTCTGTGTCTCTTTTTCTACATTTTCCAGCATTTCCTCTGCTTTCTTTTTTGCCTCTGCCAGAAGATTCTCAGCGGCTGCTTTTGCCTCCCGCTCCGTATTCTCACAACGGATTTGACTGTCCAGAATTATTTTTGAGATCTGATCATAATGATCAATATACTTTTGGTATTTTTCCTCGATATCTTTCTCTAAACGGCATTTTTGCTCTTCCTTGTATACCAATCTCTGGGACAAATTCTTAATCTGCTTCTCCTGTTTTTGCACCTGCTCTGTCAAATGCTGCTTATCAAAGGCTGCTCCCGCCTTAAGTTTGGCGATATAGGCCTCTACCTCTTCCTTATCGTAGCCACCCATCAGCGTTGTCTTAAATAATTCCCCTTCCATAATACTTATACTCCTTATGATAAATTCAATTCAAATTCAGATATTTATTGATGATTTCCCACACAGTATCTCTTTGATAACCTAACTGCCAGAAAGCTGCACCGGCCAGATCATTCTCCTTAACTAGCTTCATCTTTTCCTCAATAGACTGTTCGTCTTCCAGCCAGATTTCATATTGGGCCTTGCTGTCCTCTGTCTTCGCTACATTCTGTCCCAGAGTTTCATCCCAATAGCTTTCCATATTGTGTTCCTTTACGTAAGCATCTGCTGCATCCATACCTAATGCTTTACTTTCAATATTACTGGAGCCAAATGGTTCTGTCCATAATCTGGTATAGAAAGGCAAGGCATTAATCAGTTTTTCCTTTGGAACCTCCAACAGGCTATTTTCAATACTTTCTTTTACATAGGGAAGAGACGCCACTGAGCCGGCCTCATCAGATCCAGAATAATGCTCATCATAACCCATATTGATCACATAATCAACCACAGCCGCCTGCTCTTTACGATCATAATAGCTATTATATCGTGCCGGAACCGGATTATCCACAGAAAGGACCAATCCTGCTTTTCTGCAGCTAACAGAAAGCTCTCTTATGAATTGCAGGTAATGGGGCGCTGCATCCTCTGCTATATTTTCCAGATCCACATTGATTCCATCAAATCCGTACTTCTTCGCTTCCTTCATAAGGGTTTTAATAATGCGGGCTCTCGCCTTTGCCGATGAAAGAATCTTCTCTGTATCCACATCCACATTAATATTTTCAATCATTGCCCACACTTCCAGACCTGCTTTATGCGCCTGTTTTACATAGGCTTTGTTGGCTCTGGATTGCAGATTGCCTTCATTATCTGCAAGGGTATACCAGGTAGGGGAGATGGTATTCATACCCGTACATCCTGCTATTTTTTCGGCAAGACTGTCATCATTAGCACTAGTAATCAAATGCCATCCCATACTGATTTTATAATCTTTGGAAATATTCGTATATTCAGGGCCCTGACAATTAAATTCTATCTGACCATCTATGCCCTCAGGAATCTCGCTATTCTTAACGTATCCAATATAGCCATCCTCTGTAGCAACCTTAGTCCAATTTTCCAAAGTTTCCAAATAAATCAGCTGATCTCCGGATGTTCCTTTAGTAAGAATCGGACTTTTAATTCCACCTTTTTTCCTAACGGTATATTCAGATGTGGCCTCTCCCATAGTCAGGCTGCTTGTCTGAGTACTGATCACCACACGTCCCGGATTTTCATAGCTTTCACATTTCATATCCGTATATTGTTTGATAAAATCCAGAGAAATGTAATAGCCATCCTTCTCCTTAACCACCATGGCCGTGTCTTCTTTAATGGTCTCACCGCCAGCAGTAAATTCTTTTTCTCCAGTAGGAAGTGTAATAACCTCCTCCGGCAGAGTATAAACCATGGCACCCGCTTCACTATCCATATAAAAGCGTGAGCTAATATACTGATTTACCGTAGTCTGACTAATATAAATCTGATTGTCAATCAAAATTGCTTTATCCTCTAGCAACTCCTGATTCACCACCAGAGCAATCTGTGAACTATCTTCAATGCCAAAATATTCTTTACTATCCACCGTTTCCGAACTAGGAAGAAAATGATTCGCCATCAAACCAACAGCTCCTATAATTACAATAAGAAAAAGTACAATAAGAACCATCTTAGGCGATGGTTTTTTCTTTTCCATAAAAAAAGCCTCCCTTGTCAAATTTCATAATTTGCAGGAAAGCAAAGCATTCCTACCGCATCATTATAACAACATTTAGTAGGACCGTCATTAATTAAATCCATTTTTCATAGTGTTTTCATATTTCCTATCTTAGGAAAAGGCGGCCTTCCTGCTGCTGTGCTGTTTCGGAAATTACTTGGACGACCGCCTTTTTATGGTTTAGCATTTGCTACTAACTATTGATATTTTACCAGGTCAAATATAACCTCTCTCACCTCCCCTTCTTCATCATGAATATAATCCCGCATGTAAGTGCCCTCTTCATGAACGGTATAAGCCCTTGCTATTTTAGATGCGGTGCTCAGATGACCATCAAGGATCAATCGCACACCAGCCTCCTCATAGGCCCTTAATTCACGACATAGTTTTGCATCTTTCTTTTTCTTTTTACCCATTTTTCTCTGGCAGCATATGTTTTTTGTTCATTGGACTGTGATATATTATATTTCTGCCAAGCCTCCTTCTTATACATAGTCCGGGGGAAAACCGAACCGGAAAATGACAAAATGGTTAGAAATGAAGTAAATGCTAACCACAAATGAACGATGCAGAACTTTCGCTGCACAGGTCAGCAATTAATAAAGGGCGGAATTAGTTACTATGCACTGCTCTCACAG
Source organism: Lachnospiraceae bacterium (assembly GCA_963594675.1). GTDB lineage: Bacteria > Bacillota > Clostridia > Lachnospirales > Lachnospiraceae > Ruminococcus_G. The sequence goes on along the minus strand of CAVBGA010000088.1, from coordinate 31,780 downwards.
CAACCGGAGTTACACCAGGATTGGAATAATTGATTATAATTTTGTATCATCATTTTGGAATCTTCGGCGAACTGCCGTAGGAATCAATTCTAATTGAATATTTGAAATGTCATTTTCCGTGTGCTTATTATATCCTTTTTCTTTTTATAAGTAAATAGAAATTTAGAGAATTTTCTTTTCACTTTACATTGCAATACATCCTAGTATATAATGAAGTGAATTATTAGATAGACAGGATGTGATTCTATGAAATTAGAGAAAATAAATGAAAATCAGATCCGTTGCACTCTTACCAGTGCAGATCTTGCAGATCGACAGTTAAAACTCAGTGAGCTTGCTTATGGTACAGAAAAAGCAAAGGAACTGTTTCAGGATATGATGCAAAAGGCCCATCGCGAACTAGGGTTTGAGGCAGATAATATTCCTCTTATGATTGAGGCGATCCCTGTTAATTCAGACAGTATCGTTCTGATCATTACTAAGGTGGAGGATCCCGAGGAGCTAGATACTCGTTTTTCTAAATTTTCCAGCTTTGGCGAATCCGATACTCAAACAGCTTCGGAAGTCCCACCTGTTAATGGAGCAGATGACATTATCGACCTTTTCAGAAACCTTCTGGAGGCTAGAAAAAAACAAACGTTTGATGCCAAAGCCAGTCAGGAACCGGCACATACATCTAGAAGCAAAGGAGAGGAAGAAACTCAGCAGGACACCAAAGAGAACATTGATCTCATTCGCCTTGTCATCTTCCGTGAGCTTACCGATGTCATTGACGCTTCCCACGCCCTAGGTGGAAGTTATAAGGGACATAATTCTCTTTATAAGGATACCCACAGCGGAGATTATTATCTGGTATTGCACCAGTCTGATTTATCTCCAGAGGATTTTAATCGTGTATGCAACAAACTTTCTGAATTTGGAAAAGGAAAGGCCTATTCTGCCGCTGCGGAGGCTCATCTTCAGGAACATTTTGATGCCATCACCTTGAATTCTGCTATTCAGCAGTTTTCTGCCATTTAACTCTGTCTTTTTTGGTAAGTTGAGTATAACACTTTGAATTACAAATGTATTTTCTGACATCCATTGAAAAATACACACATTTTTTCCTTGTATTATAGATACATAGGGGTTAAAATATGCTTAAACCCAAGCAACGGGGAATATTATTGTATTTTATCAAGGAGGTAAATATTATGGCATATGTAATTTCTGATGCATGCGTTATGTGTGGTACTTGCGAGGGAGAGTGTCCTTCAGGAGCAATCAGCCAGGGTGAGACTCAGTTCGAGATCAATGCTGATGCTTGTGTAGATTGCGGAACATGCGCTGATGCCTGTCCGACAGATGCTATTTCTCAGGAGTAATTACTTACTGTAATAGTTTTCAAGCATAAGAAAAAGAGCATATCACTTTGGTGATATGCTCCTTCTTTATTTCTTCCAATTAACAAAACGTGTATACTCTGGCATCCATACCAGATTCACCGTTCCTATAGGACCATTTCTTTGCTTTGCAATAATAATTTCCGCTACATTTGGATTTGGCGTATCTTTATTATAGTAATCATCTCTATAAATAAACATAACCACATCGGCATCCTGCTCAATGGCTCCCGACTCACGAAGATCCGACAACATCGGACGTTTATCATCACGTTTTTCAACAGCTCGGCTCAACTGAGACAAAGCCACCACAGGTACACTTAACTCTCTAGCCAAAGCCTTCAAAGATCTGGAAATATCCGAAATTTCCTGCTGACGTGATTCCGATCTTTTCCCTGATCCACTCATCAATTGCAGATAGTCGATGATAATGATATCCAGACCCATTTCCAACTTATATTTTCTGCACTTTGATCGCATCTCAGCAATAGAAATTCCCGGTGTATCATCTATGATCAGGTGAGAATTGCCAATAATTCCAGCTCCTTCAATCAATTTTGTCCAATCTTCATCCTTTAGATTACCGGTACGAATACTTTGCGAATCCACTCGGGATTCCAAAGAAAAGAGACGGTTAACCAACTGCTCCTTGGACATCTCCAAACTAAATATAGCAACTGTATAGTCTTTCTTAAAAGCCATATACTGGGCGATGTTAAGAACGAAGGCAGTCTTACCCATAGATGGTCGTGCAGCAACTAAAATAAAATCCGAAGGCTGTAAACCTGAAGTTTTATAATCCAGATCCACAAAACCTGTAGGAAGTCCTGTCACATTTCCCTTGGTTCGGGAGGCTTTTTCGATAGTATCCAAGGCATTTAAAACCACCTGGCGGATAGGCACATAGTCCCCAGTACTTCTCGTCTGCAGAATGTCAAAAATCTGTTTTTCGGCTTGGTCCATAATGTCCTCAACCGGCTCTTTTGCCAAATAGCAGGCATTAGAAATATCATCATTGACCTTGATCATTCGTCTTAACATGGCCTTGTCACGAACAATGCCCGCATAATGCCTCACATTAGCTGAGGTAGGAACAGCTGCATATAATTCTCTAAAAAACTCCATGCTGCAGATTTCCGGAGGTACATCCTTCTCACGAAGTCGTTCCTGCAAGGTTACTGCATCTACCGGTTTTCCTTCGTTAAAAAGGTCCACCATAGCTTCAAAGACAACCCTGTACTGGTGGAGATAAAAATCATCTGGAGTCAAAATCTCCGAAGCAGAAACTACAGCCTCCCTGTCCATAAGCATGGCACCCACAACGGACTGCTCAGCTTCCTGGCTGTGAGGCAGTATTCTCTTAATCAGCGCTTCTTCCACGCAACATTTCCCCCTATTTTGCTTCCACTACAGACACTTTCAACTGTGCAGTTACCTTCGGATGAAGCTTCAAGGGCACTTCTGTTGTTCCCAACTCTCGAATAGGATTATCCAGCTGAAGTTTTTTCTTATCAATATCCAAATGATATTGTTTCTTCACTGCCTCAGCAATTTCCTTACTGGAAACAGATCCAAAGGTTTTTCCACCCTCTCCCACTTTAATGGAAACGGTTACTGTCTTCTCCTCTAAATCCTTTTTCATCTCCTGAGCAGCTTCCAACTGTTCAGCAGCCAGACGATCTTCATTTTTCTTTGCTAACTTAAGATCATTCATATTTTTTGATGTAGCCTCCACACCCAATTTCTTGGGAAGCAGCATATTTCTGGCATAACCATCACTGACTTTTACTACATCACCTTTTTTTCCGAGGCTTTTCACATCTTCTAATAAAATTACTTTCATTGCAAATCTCCTTCATCAATCATTGTTTTCAAAATATCTTTTAGATAGAGCTCAGCTTCACGTACCGTATAATTTTTCAGTTGGGCACCTGCAATATTCAAGTGTCCACCTCCGCCCATCTTCTCCATGATAATCTGAACATTCACCTCATCAATGGCGCGGGCGCTGACATAAATCGTTCCATCATAATCTGTAAGTACAAAAGAAGCTTTTACTCCTACAATATTCAGCAACTCATTTGCCGCTTGCGCACCTACTACCGTAGGGCTTTCCAAGCCTTCACTTGGGCATACCGAGATTGCATAGGCATCATGATATAGCTCTGCATTTCGAATCGCTTCCCCCCGGGCACGATACACATCCACACTCTCTCTGAACATCTTGCGGACTCTTGTAACATCTGCTCCACAGCGTCGCAGATAAGCTGCTGCCTCAAAAGTACGAACTCCTGTCTTGGTCAGGAAATTATTGGTATCGATCATGATACCTGCATAAATACTGTCTGCTTCAATATTGCGGATGCGAATATCCTCTGAGAAATACTGAAGTATTTCAGCTACCATCTCGCTGGCCGAGGAAGCATAGGGTTCAATATAGGAAAGCACGGCGGTCTTGATCACATCTGAGCTTTGTCTATGATGGTCAAGTACGACAATCGTCTTCGTCATATTCAAAAGTTCCGGACACTCTGTATAACTTGCCCTGTTGGTATCTACTACCACCAAAACCGTATTGTCGTCCGTAATATCCCTTGCCTCATGGCTCTTCACAAACATATGGGGATCATAATCAGAATTGTCCAGGAATTCATCCATCAGCGGTCGGATAGACGAGGTCGGCGTATTGATAACAATATGCGCCTTTTTGTCCATAGTTTTTGCTGCACGATAGATACCAATGGCCGCGCCAAAACTGTCCACATCTGTAATCCTATGTCCCATGATGACAACATTTTCTTTTTGGCTGATAAATTCCTTTAATGCATGAGCCTTAACTCTTGCCTTAACTCTTGTGGTCTTCTCCACCATCTGGGACTTACCGCCATAGTAAGAGATGTGGTCTCCTTCTTTCAGAACTACCTGATCACCACCACGTCCCAGAGCCAGCTCAATGGCAACCTTGGCATATTCATAGGTTTGTCCAAATTTCTTTGCATGAACACCAATACCCATGCTGACCGTAACTGACATCTCATTTCCGATATTTACCTCTTTAATCTGTTCTAGAATATCGAATTTCTGTTCGATCAGTTGATTCAAGGATGCTCTGCGCATGACGATGAAATACTTATCCTTTTCCAATCTCTTGACGACAGCATCCACCGCATTAAAATACTTATTCACTCGCCTTTCGATCAAAGCCGCCAAAAGAGAAGCTCGCACTTCTTCCACAGTATCCGTAACTTCCTCAAAATTATCCAGATATAAGAGTCCGGACACCAGCTTTTCATCTTCATTCCTATTGATGTAATCTTTCAGTTCGGTTTCATCAAAAAGATACATGGCAAAAATAGATGCCTTTGCCTCCTGCTGCTCCAATTCCAGAATCAAAGATTCCTCTGTCAACTCAGTAATATCAATCATCTGTATCCGCACAAGATAAGACCTGTTTGCATAAGTTACATGATATTCTTTATCTTCATCAAGACTTGTCGGAAACTGTTCTTTTGTGATATCAGAAATAATATTTGTGATGGATCTGTGGTACTTATTATCCCTTCCGGAAATTCGGCTGAACTCCCTATTCATCCAAAGTACCGCACCTGCTTCATCCACCATAACAAAAGGAATCACAAAATCTCTCAGCATGTTCTTCTGTATCTGTCCATATTCTGTGGCAAAGGTGATCAGATTTCCCACGAATACCGGTCGCCGCTGCAAATATAATTGCGCTGCAATAATGATATAGGCCAGCACGAATACAGAAGCCAGGAGTCCCGCTCTAAAGTCTACAAGAAAGATGAGCACATCCATCAAGAGCAATACACCACTAAGAAAAATGGGCCATCTCATATAGATGCTAAGAGCTCCCGTAAGTTTTACTTTCCCACTCATACCAGTTACCGTCCGTATCTCCCTTGATACGGACCCTCCATTTCACATAAAACTGAAAATGATTAGATTCCTGTGTATTATACCATTATTCAGAACAATAAAAAAGACTTGCGGTATTTTTATGCACAAAAAATGAATATTCTGTGAACATCCCAGTTTTTTCATTGCAAAGGGGGATTCTTTCGTTGTTTTTTCCCATCATTTCTTTTATAATGGTTTTGATTATGATTTTGTATTCTAAGAAAGAAGCAGGGATTCCTGCCTATAAATGTATTTATTTTTTCAGAAAAGAGGTTTCTTTCATGAATTTTAGAAAAACAGCGATTCTTCTCCTGTCCACTGTACTGACCCTTACCGCCGGTACAAGTGTCTATGCGACAACTTCTACAGACAGCGATTCTGTCACGAATCGCGCTGCAGCAAGAGAAAAGGCGCGAAAGGATTCCGGTGTCTCAAAATCCGACACAGACACTTCATCTACCATCACAAATGCATCTGAGGTTCAGAATCTTTCCGAGGAGGAGCGTATTCCTATCATAGGAAAGCTTTGTCAGGCGGATTATGCTAATTCCGGTATCTTAGCCAGTGTTAGTGCTGCCCAGTGTATTCTTGAATCTGGATATATGAGTACGGATCTGGCTGTGAATGCCAACAACTGTTTTGGTATGAAAGTCACTCTTTCCAGCAATGACTGGTCCGGAAGTACCTGGGACGGAACTTCCAAATATACCAAAGAAACCTGGGAAGAATATGGCGGACAGAGTGTTACTGTCACCGCAGACTTTAGAAAATATGATAGTGTGGCTGATTCCGTGGCAGACCATTCTGCCTATCTATTAAATGCCAAAGATGACAATGGTTTGCGCTATGAAGGATTAAAAGGGGAAACAGATTATAAAAAAGCAATCCAGATTATAAAGAATGGTGGATATGCTACGGACAGCAATTATGTTTCCAAGATTTGCAATATCATCGAGAAATATAATCTTACCCAGTATGATTCTGGAGTGACCGTATCCACTGTAAGTAATGATGAGGCAGTTTCCCAGTTAAAGCTTTATCGCATTCGTAAGAGCTGGGATGACAAATCCAGTCAGCTGGGAGCCTACTTGGATCAGGAAACAGCAGAGAAGAATTGTAAAAAAGGATATTCCGTTTTCGATCCCGATGGAAATAAAGTTTATACAAAAAAATAAAAGCTTAAAGAAAGGGTAGTGCAAAAGTTCATGCACTACCCTTTCTTTTTATCATCTTGTCTTTATGCTTTTTCTTTGCTTTTCCCGGAATAGCTTTTGAAAAACTCAAGCAATTCCTCCAATGCCTCCTGCAGCACGGCTTCCTTTTCCGGTCCCAACTTTTTCACGATCGCGTCTATCATTTCCCTGTGAAACTCTTCATGATGTCTGAAAGCACGCTCTCCCTTTTCGGTTAAGCTGATCAGAACCACCCTGCGGTCGGTTTCACTTCTCTCTCTCAAAACATACCCTTTTTTTACAAGGCTGTTCATGGAAATTGTCAATGTCCCCATGGTCACTGACATAGCTTTGGCAATAGAGGACATATTTTTCTTCTGTCCTATTCCCACTGCTTCGATGATATGCATATCATTATTCGTAATATTCTTGAATTCTCCCTTGATGAGTGCTTTCTCCTCGATATCATAAATATCCTTAAAAAGTCCCACAAGGACTTCATTCATTGGCTTATATGCTTTTTCCATGAAATCCTCCCTCTTTATCAACATAATAAACGACTTCGTTTCCTATTGTCAACCGTTAAACGCCGATTAGAGGCTGCGAAAACGTTGATATCTCTGATTTGCCAGTTCCTCTCCTGTCATATGACAGTATTTTTCTAGAAAATCATAGATTTCTTCCGTGATCATGGCGCACAATTCTTTCTTATTTTCCTGCCCAGCAGCTTCATTTTCCGGAAGAATTTTTTCAATAATACCTAATTTTTTCAAATCTTCCGCCGTAATTTTCATGACGGCTGCTGCTTCCTTAGCCCGTTTGCTATCTTTCCATAAAATGGAGGCAAAGCCTTCTGGAGACAAAATAGAATATACTGCATTTTCCATCATCCAAACTTCATTTGCCACCCCCATGGCCAGTGCACCACCGCTGCCACCTTCACCGATAAAGATCGACAGAACCGGCACTTTAAGATCGGACATTTCATAAAGATTATCTGCAATGGCTCTTCCCTGTCCACGTTCTTCAGCTTCCATTCCACAAAAAGCCCCCGGCGTGTCCACAAAGCAGATAATGGGCCGGCCAAATTTTTCTGCCGCTTTCATTAAGCGGAGTGCCTTGCGATATCCTTCCGGTGAAGGCATTGAAAAATTTCGATCCAGATTTTCTTTAAGATCTCGACCTTTTTGTTGTACGATTACCGTCACAGCCCGTTCTCCAAGCCAGGCAATTCCCCCTACGATTGCATGGTCATCACCAAAGTAACGATCTCCATGTAGCTCCATAAAGGAAGAAAAAATACCATCAATATAGTCCAAACCCGTCAGACGTCCGTGCTGTCGGGAATTTTCCACAATGCTCCAGGCATCCCTTGTTTTTTTTGCTTCGTACTCATAAGAACTGCTTTCCATCCCCAGACTCGCTTCTTCCGTCTGAAGTTCTTTCGCATTTTCTTCTATTACTTCATCCTTTTGGGATTCACAATCTTCTTTAGAATCATCGAATTTTTTTGCACCATGAAACGCCAGAAGTTCTCCCAATTCCTTCCGCATATTTTCTCTTTCTACGATTCTGTCTACAAAACCGTGATCCAAGAGAAATTCCGCTCTTTGAAAGCCTTCCGGAAGTTTCTGACGAATGGTTTGTTCAATAACTCTGGGACCAGCAAAGCCAATTAAAGCTCCTGGCTCTGCCAAAATCACATCCCCCAGCATGGCAAAACTAGCAGTCACACCACCTGTGGTAGGATCTGTAAGAACCGTAACAGAAAACAAGCCAGCCTTGCTATGGCGCTTCAAAGCCTGGGAGGTCTTTGCCATCTGCATCAGAGAAACCATCCCTTCCTGCATTCTGGCCCCTCCAGAACAGCAGAAAATAACGATCGGCAGCTTTCTCTCGGTCGCTCTTTCCACTGCCTTGGTAATCTTTTCCCCTACAGCATAGCCCATGCTTCCCATAAGGAAATGTGAATCCATAACGCAGACGGCTGTCTCATAGCCCTCAATTCTTCCTCGCCCTGTAAGCACAGCCTCCTTCATACCTGTTTTCTCTCTGGCGCTCTCCACTTTTTCCAGATATTCCGGAAATTGCAAGGGATCAGGAGTGCTTATATTCTCGTCCCAGGTAAGAAAGCTTCCAGGATCCATTGTTAACTTTATTCTGCGTCTTGCACTCAGACGAAAATATTCTCCACATTTGGGGCATTTATAATAATTATTTTTCACATCATCCCGAAAAATCACTTCGTGGCACTTGCCACATTTCGCCCAAAGCTTTTTGAGAAGTTCCGGTTCCTCCGACTTTTTTGTAATATTTACATTGGAAGGGGTCCGTTGAAATAATCTCATATTTTCTCTCCTGCTATCTCTCGCTCTTGCCTACAGCAGCAAGGGTTATATTTTACAATTTTTACTGAAGAAATTTTTCAATAAATCCTGTATCATGTTCCCCTGCAGCAAAGACAGGATGTTCAATAATCTCCATCAGATATTCTTGATTTGTCACAACTCCATCTATGGAAAGTTCCCACAAGGCAGCATCCATCTTTTGCAAGGCTTCTGCCCGATCTCTGCCATGAACAATAATCTTCACAATCATGGAATCATAATTCGGAGGTATCCGATAGCCAGCATAGACTGCGGTATCTACTCGCACCCCACAACCTCCGGGAAAATGACAGGATTTAATCAATCCTGGACAGGGACGAAAATCCTTATCTGGATTTTCTGCATTAATTCTGCACTCTATGGCATGGCCCTGATTATGGATATCCTCCTGACAGAAAGATAATTGCTCTCCTGCAGCTAGTCGAATTTGCTCCTTGATCAGATCCAAACCTGTTACCATTTCCGTCACCGGATGCTCTACCTGAATTCGAGTATTCATCTCTATGAAATAATAATTTCTGTCCTTATCTACAAGAAATTCTATAGTGCCTGCCCCTTGATAACCAGCTGCCTTGGCTGCCGCAACAGCAGTTTCGCCCATCTTTTTGCGCACTTGCGGCGTTAACGCAGGGCTAGGCGATTCTTCCACCATTTTCTGATGACGTCTCTGAACTGAGCAGTCTCTCTCTCCTAAGTGCACCACATTTCCATAGGCATCTGCCATAATCTGAAACTCAATATGCCTGGGTTCCTGAATGTATTTTTCTATATACATGCCATCATCAGAAAATCCCTGCAGGGCTTCCCTTTGGGCCGTTTGAAATTGCTCCTGAATTTCCTCTGCACTATAGGCAATTCTCATGCCTCGGCCCCCGCCACCTAAAGCCGCCTTTATCATAACGGGATAGCCAATTTCTTCGGCAAGTATTCCTGCCTTCTCAGCATCTCTAATAATTTCCTGACTTCCTGGAACCACCGGTACGCCAGCTTGAATCATGGTGTTTCTCGCTTGCGCTTTATTTCCCATCAGATCCATAACCTCAGGTGTAGGACCAATAAAATGAATACCACAACGCTGACACATCTGGGCAAATTTACTATTTTCTGATAGAAAACCAAAGCCTGGATGAACCGCATCAGCTCCCATAGTTACTATGGCACTCATAATTCTTTCCATAGAAAGATAGCTTTCCTTAGCCGGTGCCGGACCAATGCAAACTGCTTCATCTGCCAGCATAGTATGTAAAGCATCCCTGTCTGCTTCAGAATAAATGGCCACAGTTCGAATCCCCATCTCCCGACAGGCCCGAATAATCCGCACAGCAATCTCACCGCGGTTGGCAATCAGAATTTTCTTAAACATCCGCTCACCCCACTACAAAGGTCATCAAAGCCTCACAGGCCTTTTCCCCATCTACGGTGGCAACTGCCTTTCCCACACCTATGGGACCCTTCTGCTTTATAATTTCACAAGAAAGCACCAGAGTATCTCCCGGCACAACCTTTTTACGGAATTTCACCTTATCAAATCCACCAAAAAAAGCGGTTTTTCCCTTGGTATCTTCCTGACTAAGAATCGCCACCGCACCTGTCTGGGCTAAAGCTTCCACAATCAATACCCCTGGCATTACCGGATCACCCGGAAAATGTCCTGCAAAGAAATCCTCATGAAAACTTACATTTTTTATTCCTGTAGCCCTTACACCAGGTTCATAATCTATAATTTTATCGATTAATAAGAAAGGATGGCGATGAGGGATAATTGCCTCAATTTCCTTGATTCCCAGTTCCATCTTATGCCTCCTCGATTCTAAAGAGCTTCTGGCCATACTCTACCACCTGCTCATTGGAAATATTGATATCGGTAATGACACCATCTCTGTCACTTTCCAATTCATTCATCAGTTTCATAGTCTCTATAATGCCCAATACCTGGCCCTTTTTCACCCGATCCCCCAGGGAAACAAAACTTTCCGCCCCCTCGGAAGGCGCGCTGTAAAAAGTACCGATTAGCGGAGACTTAACCCAATTTCCATCATCTTCTGCATCAAAATCAACCTCCGTCTGCGCAGGTGCTGATGCCTTAGCTGCTGACTTTACCTCACCTGCCGGAAGGAGCACATCACCAGTCGCTGTTTTTAAATGGAGCTCTGTATCTGCATTTTTATAATCAAATTCCGTCAAAGAAGAATCGCTAACTGCCTTGATCAGACGAATGATTTCTTCTGTTTCCATAACTTTCTCCTTATTCCTGATATTTTCTCACACAAAGTGTTGCATTGTGTCCGCCAAATCCCAGGGAATTGCTAAGACAGCAGTTAACCTCCTGATGAAGAGCACCCTTGGTAATATAGTCCAGATCGCACTCTTCATCCGGAACCTGATACCCTACGGTAGGATGCAGGTAGCCTTCCTGAATGGATTTCACACAAGTGATAAATTCTACACCTCCGGCAGCACCTAAAAGGTGACCGATCATAGATTTTGTGCTGCTGATTTTCACTTTGTATGCCTGATCTCCAAAAGCTTTCTTTATAGCAAGTGTCTCAAAGAGGTCATTATGATGAGTAGCCGTTCCATGGGCATTAATATAATCAACATCTGCCGGAGTAAGCCCTGCATCTGCCATAGCCAGCTCCATGGCCTTGGCTGCTCCGGAACCATCCTCTGCCGGAGAGGTAATATGAAAGGCATCGCTGGTGGCACCATATCCCGCCAACTCTGCATAAATTCTCGCTCCTCTGGCTTTTGCATGCTCTAATTCTTCAAGAACAACTATGCCGGCGCCTTCTCCTAAAACAAATCCACTTCTCTCTTTATCAAAAGGAATGGATGCTCGAGCCGGATCCGTCTCTTTGGTCAGCGCTGTCAAAGAAGCAAAACCAGCGATAGAAATAGGTGTTACCGCACCTTCTGTTCCTCCAGCAACCATAATATCTGCATCTCCATACTGGATTGTACGCATCGCCTCTCCAATAGAGTGGGTTCCTGTAGCACATGCTGTTACCACATTGATGCTTTTTCCTTTTAACCCGAAACGAATGCTGACATTTCCAGCTGCCATATTACTAATCATCATTGGCACAAGAAGAGGATTCACCTTTCTTGGTCCGCCTTTCAGTAATTTTGCATACTCTCTTTCCACAGCCTGAAGACTTCCCACACCAGAACCAATGCTGATACCTACCCGATAAGGATCTTCCTCTTCTATCTGAAATCCGGAATCTTCAATGGCCTCTTTTGCCGCCGCAATGGCATATTGGCTAAAAGCTTCCATTCTTCTTGCCACTTTTGCGTCCATATAGTCCTTAGGATCAAAATTCTTTACTTCAGCCGCAAGGCTAGCCTTGTATTCTGAGGCATCAAACTTGCTTATGGGCGCAATTCCCAACTTTTCTTCCCTTACAGATGCCCAGAACTCATCCACACTGTTGCCGATGGGGGTGATGGCCCCTAATCCTGTCACAACCACTCGTCTCATAGTAACCTCCTTACATTGCAAGGCCGCCATCTACTGACAGCACTTGTCCTGTAATATACCTGCTATAGTCACTGGCCAAAAAATATGCCGCTTCTGCAATATCTTCAGCTTCTCCAAAATGTCCCAAAGGAATCATTTCCTCAGCCTTTGTCCGAACCTCCTCCGACAGCTTTGCTGTCATATCCGTACGAATAAATCCGGGAGCAATGGCATTTACCGTAATTCCTCGGGAAGCTGCTTCCTTGGCCATAGACTTGGTCATTCCAATAATTCCCGCCTTAGATGCTGAATAATTCACCTGTCCGGCATTTCCCATAATGCCACTGACAGAAGAAATATTGATAATCCTTCCGCTCTTCTGACGCAGCATCAATTTCATCGCCCATTTGCTGCAATTAAAAACACTCTTCATATTTGTCTCAACCACAGACATAAAGTCTTCGTCCTTCATGCCAATCAAAAGGGTATCTTTAGTAATTCCTGCATTGTTGACCAAAATGTCCACATGGCCCAGTCGTTTCTTTACATCAGAAAACCAATCCTTTACAGCCGCAGAATCTGTCACGTCGCAGGGAAAGACCTCTGCTTCATGGCCCCTGGCCTGAATCTCAGCCACCGTCTCCTCTGCCTTGCTTGTAGAGCTGTTGCAATTAACTATCACATAAGCCCCTGCCTCAGCCAATCGCATGCTAATAGCCCTGCCAATACCTTTGGCGCCTCCGGTTACCACAGCAACCTTACCTTCCAGGGATTTTTCTCTTTTATTCTCCATGGTTCAAACCTTCCATAAGCTTATCTAAATCTGCCCACTTCTCCACATTGTAGGTGCTGACGCCTTTAGAAATCTTTCTCACAAAAGAAGTCAGTGTTTTTCCTGGGCCAATTTCCACAAAATCTGTCACTCCATCAGCAATCATCCTCTCTACGCTCTGTTGCCAACGCACAGATGATGATACCTGTTTTGTCAATAAAGGTTTAACATCCTGAACTTTTGTCACATAATCCGCTGTTACATTTGCCAGATAGGGCGTCGCAAAAGGATAAATTGTTACCTTTTCCAGCACTTTTTCCAACTCTTCCCCTGCTTTTTTCAGCAAGGAAGAATGAAATGGACCACTTACCTTAAGCATAACGCATCTCTTGGCACCGGCTTTCTTTAAGGCCTCTGTAGCTTTAGCTACTGCCTCGTTTTTGCCTGAAATAACAATCTGTCCCGGACAGTTATAATTTGCAATCTCTACGTCCTCCATAGGATTCACAACTGTTTCCACATCCTCAGCGGTCATACCCAGAACGGCGGCCATAGCACCAATTCCCAGCGGTACTGCCTCCTGCATAAGGATTCCTCTCTGTCTTACCACAGCTACTGCGTCGTCAAATTTCATAACTCCAGATGCAAGAAGTGCACCATATTCTCCAAGGCTTAACCCTGCTGTTACATCCGGTTGTATACCGTGGGAGGTCAGTTCTGCCAAAATAGCCGCGCTGGCAGTGAGAAGCGCCGGCTGGGTATATTCTGTAATATCCAGCTGATCATTCTCCTCGAAGCAAAGCTTTTCCATGGAAAAGCCCAGAATCTCACTAGCCTTATGAAAAACTTCCGCTGAACTAGAGGAATGATCATAAAATTCCTTTGCCATTCCCATCTTCTGTGCACCCTGTCCCGGAAAAAGAAATGCTATCTTACCCATACTTTGCTCCCTCCAAGAAGAGCGTCCGCTTCACTCATCAGTTCCTGGATCATTTCCTTACAGGTCTGCTCTTTTTTGATCATTCCAGCAATCTGACCAGACATAACACTGCCCTTCTTCACATCACCTTCCTGCACAGCTCTGCGCAGTCCACCCACAGTCATCATTTCCAGTTCTTCAAAGCTGGCACCTTCCTGCTCCTTTTTCAGATATTCTCTTGTCACCTGATTGCGCAGGGTGCGAACCGGATGTCCAGTAGCTCGTCCAGTCACGACGCTATCAATGTCCTTTGCCTTAATAATTCTCTCTTTATAATTCGGATGCACCTGAGATTCTTTAGAAACCACAAAACGTGTTCCCATCTGCACTGCTTCCGCACCCAGCATAAACATAGCTGCAATTCCTCTTCCGTCACCGACTCCGCCGGCACCTATGACAGGAATCTCCACAGCATCCACCACCTGGGGAACCAGTGCCATGGAAGTTGTCTCTCCTACATGTCCTCCAGACTCACAGCCCTCAGCTACTACTGCATCTGCCCCGCAGCGCTCCATCCTTCTGGCAAGAGCCACGCTGGCAACCACAGGAATTACCTTAATCCCCGCTGCCTTCCAGGCATCCATATACTTCTCTGGTGTTCCAGCTCCCGTAGTGATAATAGGAATCTCCTCATCAATTACCAACTGGGCAATATCATCAGCGCAAGGACTCATAAGCATAATATTTACGCCAAAAGGCTTCTTTGTCAGTTCCTTTGCTGCCCGAATTTCCTGACGCACTGCATCAGCCGGTGCATTTGCCGCACCAATCAAGCCAAGGCCTCCTGCCTCTGAAACAGCTGCCGCTAAGTGATGCTCTGCCACCCAGGCCATACCACCCTGAATAATAGGATATTCAATTCCAAGAAGTTCTGTCACTCTGTTTTTCATCAGACGGCCTCCTTATTCTTCAATACCCTTACTTTTCAGATAGTTCACTACATCCCCAACAGTTACCATTTTCTCCAGCTCCTCTGTAGGCACCTCGATATCATACTCATCCTCAAGATTGGTAACCAATTCAAAAAGATCAAGGGAATCTGCATTCAGATCATCCTTCAGGGATTTCTCCAGTGTAATCTCCTCTGCGTCAATTCCAAGCTGCTCTGCGATCATTTCCTGCATTTTCTCAAACATAATTCTTTTCTCCTTTGAATGTAATAATAGAAATAATAGTAATATAGTAATATAGTAAAATAATAAAATATATTTACACGGAATGTTTTCCGCAGTTACCACACCATCAGGGTACTGCCCCATGTGAGGCCGCCGCCAAAGCCACATACCAGCACCCGTTGACCTCTTTTCAATTTCCCAGCTCTGTTATATTCATCCAGCAATACCGGAATGCTCGCCGAAGCAAGATTGCCGCAATGTTCCATATTAGTAGGAATTTTTTCCATGGATATGCCCAGCTTTTTCGCTGCCGATGCAAGGATACGCAAGTTAGCCTGGTGCATAATGAAATGGTCGATTTCAGCAATATCTGTTCCCGTCTCCTCCGTGATCTTGCGTACCGATTCTGGAATTTTTCTGGTGGCAAAGCGATATACCTCCCTGCCATCCATGTAGAGATACTGTTGTTTCTTTTCTTGATGGCAAATGGGATTTTCTATGGTAATTCCCGGACAATGTAACACCATGCCCTTAGATCCGTTGGAACCCATCTCTATTCCATAAATGCCTTCTTCATCTGCCCCCAGAACCACGGCTCCGGCACCATCTCCAAAAAGAACACATGTGGTGCGATCACTCCAATCCACAAATCGGGAAAGGGTTTCCGCCCCCACCACAAGCACCTTTTTATAAATCCCAGACTGAATCCAAGCAGCTGCTGTATTCATAGAAAAAAGGAATCCGGAACAAGCGGCACTAAGATCCATACAGGGAATATTCTCTGCCCCTATAGCAGCCTGCAATTGACAGGCTACACTGGGATAAAGATAATCCGGAGAAACAGTTCCCACTAAAATAAGATCCAAATCTTCTACCGTTAGCTCACTATTTTCCAGAGCCTTCCTAGCTGCTTCCGCAGCCATAAAAACCGTTCCCTGATCTGTGAGATGTCGCTCTCTGATTCCCGTTCGCTCCTGAATCCATTCATCACTGGTATCCACAATTTTCGCGAGATCATCATTTGTCAAAATATGTTCTGGGAGATAACTTCCCGTGCCCAGTACTCTTGCTTTCACCATATCCTCCTGTATAAGAAGTCAAAAATAAGT
Source organism: Lachnospiraceae bacterium (assembly GCA_963594675.1). Lineage (GTDB taxonomy): Bacteria > Bacillota > Clostridia > Lachnospirales > Lachnospiraceae > Ruminococcus_G. The sequence goes on along the minus strand of CAVBGA010000088.1, from coordinate 15,486 downwards.
CTACATTAAAACATTTTGATTTCAAAAGGATTATAATAGTAAAAATATTTAAAGTCAAGAATAATTTTAAATTCAAAATATATGAATATAAAAAAGTCCGATTCAAACTTGAAAGAGCCAGCGCATCTATCATGCACTGGCTCTCTCTAATCTCTTTAATCCTCCGGTTCAATCAAACCGTAGGTATTTCCTTTTCTCTTATAAACAACATTTACATCGTCCGTCTCTGCATTTACAAATACAAAGAAGTTATGCCCCAAAAGTTCCATCTGTACGCAAGCATCTTCTGCATACATTGGTTTAATCTCAAACTTCTTGGTACGGATGATTTTAATCTCTTCATCATCCTCTGCTTCCTTCTCGATAAATGCCTTCTGAAGGTTGCTTCCGTTCTGATGTTTGTCAACAATTTTCTTCTTATATCTTCTGAGCTGACGCTCGATGACCTCTTCTACAAGATCGATAGAAACATACATATCATTGCTGGTCTGCTCTGATCTGATGATATTGCCCTTAACAGGTACCGTAACCTCGATTTTCTGCCGATCCTTCTCTACGCTTAAGGTTACAATTACATCTGTCTCCGGTGTGAAATAACGTTCTAATTTGCTGAGTTTTTCAATTACTGCGCTTTTAAGTCCATCGGTAACATCAATGTTCTTTCCACTAATAATAAATCTCATGATGTTCACTCCCTTTGCTTCATATTCTACCCAGTACATAGATTATATCTAAAGTAAACTATACGACACTTCTCCCGACAAATGATTTACTTTTCTAATATGTACTTGAGTGGTATACAGACATTATACCAAGCATAGTCTGAATTTTCAAACAGAATTTCGCTTTTTTATAAAGCTTTCATTATTTTCACTTTTTTCTTTATTTTTCAAAAGATAGAATCTTTTCAAAAGATAGTTGGCCCCCAAACAAATCTAAGGCACTGCCTACGGTAAAATCCACTCTACCTTTCCCTGCCTTTTTCAAAAGCTCAATATCTTCATAAGATCCAATACCGCCGGCATAGGTAATCCCATCCTTACTACAGGAAGACAGCATTTCCACCAACTCTACTTCAATGCCGGAAGCCTTGCCTTCCACATCCACTGCATGAATCAGAAATTCATCACAGCTATCTGCTAGCATTTCCAAGGTTTCAGCAGTTACTGCTACTTCTGTAAATTTCTGCCAACGGTCTGTTACGATGTAATAGATTCCATCTTTTTTTCGACAGCTAAGATCTAAAACCAAATGGTCTTTCCCTACTGCAGAAATCATCTTTTCTAGGTGATCATAGGCAATCTTTCCATCACGAAATACAAAAGAAGTAACCACCACATGGCTGGCACCCGCAGTTAAAAACTCCTCCGCGTTTTCATCATTAATTCCGCCGCCTACCTGAAGTCCACCGGGATAGCTTTTTAAAGCCAGAAGAGCCTGCTCCTTTGTCTTCTCATAATAGGGCGAGGAGGCCGGATTCAAAAGAATCACATGGCCTCCTGAAATATGTTTTTTCTTATATAAATTGGCATAAAAAGCGGCATCCTGCTGAGAGACAAAGTTCTCACTAGCCTGATCCGCCACATCGGTAAGACTTCCGCCTACGATCTGCTTTACTTTGCCATTATGAATATCGATACAGGGTCGAAATCTCATACTTTTCTTTAACCTTCCTCGATTACTCCACTCATATCATAGAAGCCCGGCTCTTTGCCCTTCAAATACTTGGCAGCCTGCACAGCTCCTTTACCGAAAATCGCCTTAGAATAAGCGGTATGTTTTAATTCAATCACTTCATCGGTTCCCGCAAAGATCACCTCATGCTCTCCAACGATGGTTCCACCGCGAACCGCACTGATGCCGATTTCTGTATTGCTTCTCTTCTCTCTTGCCTGACTTCTGTCATATTTGTAATCATAAGCATTGTCCAAGGCTTCATTAATACTGTCCGCCAAAGCAATTGCTGTACCACTGGGAGCATCCAACTTTAATTTATGATGTTTCTCTACAATCTCAATGTCAAATCCAGCATCTGCAAGAACTGGTGCTGCTGCTTTTAAAAGTTTCATAAGCAGGTTGATACCCATAGACATATTGGCTGATTTAAGCACAGCAACCTTCTTGGAAGCCTCTTTCAAATTATCCATCTGCTCGTCAGAAAGTCCTGTTGTACATACCACAATAGGAATCTTTCTCTCAACTGCATAAGCCACAATTCCATCTACTGCTTTTGCATTAGAAAAATCAATGATAGCATCCGCTTCTACCTGGCAATCCGCCGCCTTAGTAAATACCGGATATCCATTATCTCTATTATCTACAAGATCAATGCCAGCAACAATCTCCGCCTGCTCATCATCTCTGATCAGGCCGGAAATCACCTGACCCATATGGCCATTACAGCCATGCATAATCACTTTGACCATTATTCTCTCCTTTATTTTACAACCTTGATACCGAAATCAGTCATTGCTTTTGCCAAACGTTCTTTGTGAGCTGGCTCAAGTTCAGTAAGAGGTGCTCTCATAGGTCCTACTTCCTTGCCCATCAGATTTAAAGCAGCCTTAACCGGAATCGGATTCACCTCACAGAAAAGAGCTTCAATCAGTTCCAATGCGCTCAGCTGTAGCTTGCGGCTTCCCTCAATATCTCCAGCAAGGAACTTTGCAACAATATCATGAGCTGTCTTAGGTGCTACATTAGAAAGAACAGAAATTACACCCACACCGCCAAGAGACAGCAGAGGAACTACCTGGTCGTCATTTCCTGAATAAAGATCAATATTGCCATCTGTCAGTTCCATAATCTTGGCTACCTGAGAAATATCCCCTGATGCTTCCTTAATACCAACAATATTGTCCACATTTTTTACCAATGTTGCGCAAGTCTCCGGCTGAATATTGCATCCGGTACGGCTAGGTACACTATACATAATAATAGGACGATCTGTATTCTCTGCAATGGCAGTATAATGTTTGATCAGTCCATTCTGTGTTGCTTTATTATAATAAGGAGTTACAACTAAAAGGCCATCTGCGCCATCCTTGCAAGCGTCCTTTGACAGATCAATAGCTGTCTGGGTACAGTTAGAACCGGTACCTGCAATAACAGGAATTCTTCCCTTTACTCTCTCAATGGTAAATTTGATGGTTGCGGAATGCTCTTCCTCTGTCATACATGCAGACTCCCCTGTCGTACCACAAATAATAATGGCATCTGTACCGCTGGCGATCTGCTCTTCAAGAAGCTCATCTAGCTTTTCATAGTTAACAGAATAATCATCATGCATAGGTGTAATAATTGCAACACCTGCTCCTTTATAAATTGCCATTGTTCCTACCTCCTGAAAATCACATTATCTTGTAAGTGTTCATTATATTTTATTCCAAGGATACAATTCCTATGAAATAAAAAAGAAGCGTCCATAGCAGCCGCTCCAAAGAATCCCATAATTTGGTTATCTTCAGATAGCTCTCCATCAATCTGATGACAGTCGCATAGTTCTTCACTATACGCCCAAGCCCGAAGCACCCGGAACTACTTGCTTTCGGCATCATACCCTTTCCATCGCCTTCCTCTGTCCCGGAACATCCGGCGAGCTACTGATGAATGATGCAACCTCTATCTTTTCTCTTCTTTGTAATATAGCACCAATGCTATGCCATGTCAACCAAAGCAAGGGGCTCTCCTTCTATTTCCCAAAAGAGATTTTTCCTCTTTTATTTCCTATTTAATTGTATCCTCTTAGAAACATAAGCCTTTTCATACTTGTAATTGATAAAAATTGTGGTAGACTAGAATAGTTATTGTTTCATATAGGAAAATTATTAATTTCATCATATGTAAAACTCAGGAAGGAGCATTCATTATGAGAATCACAAGAGATGATATCAGAAACGTAGCCATTATCGCTCACGTTGACCATGGTAAAACAACTCTGGTGGACGAATTGTTGAAGCAAAGCGGAGTTTTCCGTGAAAACCAGGAAGTTCAGGAAAGAGTCATGGACTCCAACGATATTGAGCGTGAGCGTGGTATCACCATTCTCTCCAAAAATACAGCAGTAACCTATAAAGACATCAAGATTAATATCATTGACACACCAGGCCATGCCGACTTCGGTGGCGAGGTAGAGCGAGTTTTGAAGATGGTAAATGGTGTTATCCTGGTAGTCGATGCGTTTGAAGGTGCCATGCCACAGACTCGTTTCGTGCTTAGCAAAGCTCTGGAACTGGATCTTGATGTTATTGTCTGCATCAACAAAATCGACCGTCCTGAGGCACGCCCTGACGAAGTAGTAGATGAGGTACTTGAACTGCTCATGGACCTAGATGCTTCTGAGCGTCAGCTGGATTGCCCATTTATCTACGCTTCTGCCAAGGGTGGATTCGCAGTTCGCGATCTCGGAGATGAGCAAAAAGATATGAAGCCTCTTTTCGAGACAATTATTGAACATATCCCTGCACCCGAGGGTGATCCCGAGGAAGGCACTCAGCTTCTTATCAGCACCATCGATTACAATGAATACGTGGGAAGAATCGGTGTCGGCAAGGTAGATCGCGGTCAGATTGCTGTGAATCAGGAGGTTCTTCTTCTAAACCACCACGACCCAGATAAGAAAAAGAAAGTAAAAATCAGTAAATTATATGAATTCGACGGTTTGAACAAGGTAGAGGTTACAAGTGCAACTATCGGTTCCATCGTAGCGATTTCCGGTATCAGCGATATTCATATTGGCGATACCCTCTGCGATCCCAATGCACCAGAACCGATTCCCTTCCAGAAGATTTCCGAGCCCACCATCGCTATGAACTTCATGGTAAATGATAGTCCATTGGCTGGACAGGAAGGTAAATATGTTACTTCCCGTCATCTTCGTGAACGTCTTATGCGTGAGTTGAACACAGATGTGAGTCTTCGTGTAGAGGATACCGATTCCCCGGACTGCTTTAAAGTATCCGGACGTGGTGAGCTTCACCTTTCGGTATTGATTGAGAACATGCGCCGTGAGGGCTATGAATTTGCTGTCAGCAAAGCTGAGGTTCTTTACAAAAAAGATGAAAGAGAACACTTGTTAGAGCCCATGGAGCTTGCTTATATTGATGTTCCTGAAGAGTACTCTGGAGCGGTAATCCAGAAACTCAGCGAGCGTAAGGGTGAGTTGCAGGGTATGAGCCTGGCTTCCGACGGAAGAACCCGACTGGAATTTTCCATTCCTTCCCGCGGTTTGATCGGATATCGTGGAGAGTTTATGACCAATACCAAGGGTACTGGTATTATGAATACCATCTTCGATGGTTATGGCAGCTACAAAGGAGATCTTAAATATAGAAAACAAGGATCTCTAATTGCATTTGAAGCTGGCGAGTCTGTTACCTACGGACTTTTCTCAGCCCAAGATCGTGGAACACTTTTTATCGGCCCTGGTGTTAAAGTATATGCTGGTATGGTTATCGGACAAAGCGGTCGTGCAGAAGATATCGAGCTTAATGTCTGCAAAACCAAACATCTAACCAATACCCGTACTTCTTCCGCAGACGAAGCCTTAAAACTCACACCGCCTAAAGTTCTTTCTTTGGAACAGGCTCTGGAATTTATTGATAACGATGAGCTCTTAGAGGTTACGCCCGACAGTCTTCGCATCAGAAAAAAGACACTTGATTCTCGTCTAAGAAAACGTGAAAGTATGAAATAAATAATTAGATATTAGCGTATAAAGCAAAAAAGTTGCAGTAAGAAATGTCTCTTACTGCAACTTTTTTATTTTACTATTCTGAATCATCGGAACTGGAAGAATCATCATCTGAGGAGCTGCCGCTGTCATCATCGGAATCGCTACTATCCGAATCGCTGCTGTCTGAATCGCTACTCTCCGAATCACTACTACCAGATGAAGAATCATCGCTGCTTGAGCTATCATCTTCATCATCTGCACCACCGGCGGTTGCTTCTTCTGCACTATAGAAATCATAATAGGTAACACCATTTTCCAGAGTAACGCCTTTCGCAGCTGCCAACTCATCAATGGTAACCAATTGGTATCCCTCATCAATCAATTGTGGAACAATCGTTTTGATGGATTCTACTGTAGTAGACCAGATATCATGCATAAGAACAATCTCTCCATCAGATACATTGTCCATAACTGTGGAAATATTAGAATTCACGTCCTTTGTCTCCCAATCCAATGTATCCAAACTCCAGAAAATACAAGGTTTGCCAATCAGATTGGTAATGGTCTTATCCTGAGAACCGTAGGGAGTTCTTGCCAAAGGCACGCTATCCAAACCGGAATATTGTTTGATCAACTCATCTGTCTTTGAGAATTCCTCTGTAATCTCATCCTCTGATAATTTCTTCAAATTAGGGTGATCATAAGAATGATTTCCCAACTCACATCCAAGCTGAACCATTCTCGGCAGAAGGTCTTCTCCATACTCTGCTACCTGTTCTCCTAGCATAAAGAATGTTGCCTTCGCCCCATACTGTTCCAAAGTATCCAGAAGATCGCTAGTATAGGGTCCTGGTCCATCATCAAAGGTAAGAGCAACCATTTTGCACTCTTTATCCGCTTCATAAACACCAGATTCATTAAAATAACAACTGGTTCCATCTATGGCCGTCCAACCATTGCGAGCCATATAGCCATTATCATCAAAATAATAAGCCTGACCATCGATAATAGCCCAACCACTAGCATAATATCCATTATTGGCCGTTGCATACCACCAGCCATTGTCGCTCACCTGCCAACCTGGAACGGAATATTTTACTTCCGTATCCTCCGAGATTGGTGTCTCTATAGCTGCCGTAGCTCCGGGAAGTGATGCAATATCTGTCGTGGTCGTTGTTGCCTCAGCTGTCACAGTAGTTTCCGTCGTCGTAGCAGTCGCCTCAGCTTCCGGAGTCTCACTAACTTCCTGCGTCACTTCCTGTGTTGCATCAGCGGATGTCTCTGCCGATGCAGTCTTGGAGCTTGCATCCTCCGATCCTCCCAGCTTCGAACGAACACCTGAGACTACCAATACCAGAACCAAAAGGGCAACCAATGCCACGCCGCCACGTTTCATCAGCATGATCTGCCTTCTACGCCTGCGCAGCTGCCTTTGCTTTTCGCGCTTCATGCGCTCAATTCTTTGTCTTCTTTGTCTCTCGTCCATTATAATTCCCCAAAATGATACACCGATGACCTGTCATTTTAAAACAGATCACCGGATTTTATTATATTTTGCTTTTATTTAGTCTGTATATTCGTCTACCTGTTTTCTTCCTGTCAAAATGAAGGAAAGCAAGCAAAAGATAAATAAAACTGCCACTATAATTTTTCCTACTAAATCCACCGGAAGACCTATTCTTCCGAAAATAGTAGAAAAAGCATGGAATACCATCAATACCAGGTCAAAAATCAATGCAAGCACACACATAACCTTACCCACTGCGCGGCCAGATCGACTTTCTACCGCAAGCAATGCAAAAAACAGAAGAAGCAGGCCTGCCTCATAAGGATACATGTTCATACCCATCAGTTCAATATTAAAACCTGTAAGTCCCAGCAATACCATCAGCAGAGAAAGTATCAGCATAATCGCTGTAAAGAAACGAATCTTTACATTGTGAATCCCACCTTTTGTAATCAATGCCAAAAGAAAGACCACTAACTCTATAATAGGAAAGATCAGTGCCGGACTTCCCGTTTTGTAAAAAGCAGGTAGCGAAAGGCCTAGATTTGTCATGATATTGTTGAGAATAACACCATATAACAAAACATATAGCATATCCAATATGGTGAGTACACCCAATACCTTCATCATACCCTGGTATTTCATTGCCAGAATTACAAGAACAGCCTGTATGACACAATAGCCATAAAGAATCATTCCCTGACTTCCGGAAATCGTCCAAGTCTTTTCCATTACAATATAGGCAATTGCCAAAGCTGCAGAAAGAAAAATCAAAATTCCTTGAGCAATTCTTGACGGTGGGCGACTTTCTATGTCCGCTCCCCATTCCTTTGATTTTCCAGAACCGCCAGCATTCTTCTTCGTATTCTGTACAATTTGCGTAGCCTGTGTAGGCTGTACCTCTTCTCTATATCTCTGATTTGCCGTAGTGCTTGCGTTAGAAACAGGAACTTCTTCGTAAGTACTTATTTCTGAATCTTCCGTTTTTTCTGTCTCATATGTATTTGACGGGGACGCAAGCTCCTCTTTGGAAGCATCATTTGCAGAAATCGTTGAATTTACCGGAGCTCCTAACGCCCATTGCATCTCTTTGAAAGAACGATAGCGCATCGTGCGATCCGGATGGCAAGCCGTGTGCAGAATTTCCGCAATCTGACTATCTCCATTAGCAGGTACCGGAAAAACCTCCCCTGACAAGCATCTGCTGATTGCCCGTTCCTTATCTTCTTTTGTTACATTTGCCGGATAGGGTGGCATAAAAGGAAGTCTTCCTTTATTAAGAAGACGATACATAAGCATTCCTAATGCATAGATGTCTGCTGACGGATCCGACTCACTTAATTCACCACTGTTGTCCAAGGTGAAATGTCCTTTGGAATCCACCAGGATAGTGGACATCTTAATCTCCCCATGCGGCTCTCCACTTTCTAAAATCCCGCCTAAATCGAGACCCAGTCTTCGAACAGTAGCTACATCCATGGAATGCTTTTCCATGTACTGTTCAAGATTTTGTAAATTACCCAACATATTTATATCACTCCTGTATTTAATATAAGTAGTTTGCCTCATATATCATACCATGTCACCGCAATGATTTCACCGTTATTTTTTTTTATTTTTATTTCAGATTTTGAACACAAAGTGCACACACTTTTATATTAATATGTATCTCAGATAGTTGATAACCACTCACTATCTCCCCCTCATAAAAAACGAGAAGGCAGATCTTTCGGGATCTGCCTTTTTGTTGACTTTACATATAGTGGGTGCTATTCTTATTCTGTATTATTATAGAATATTATATTTATATGTAAAGGTAGAGGTAATATGAACATTATCATTGCCGGCTGCGGCAAAGTAGGAGCAGATCTTGCTGCCGAATTAAGTCAGGAAGATAACAATATATGTGTAATTGATATTAACGAAGCTGTGGTAAACAGAGTAGTTTCCCATTACGATGTAATGGGTATCACTGGCAACTGCTCCAGCTACAGTGTTCTTAGAGAAGCAGGCATTGAAGAAGCAGATCTGCTTCTTGCTGTTACTGAATCAGACGAAGAAAATCTGCTTTGCTGTGTAATTGCAAAAAAGGCTGGAAAATGTCAGACCATAGCCCGGGTACGCAACCCGATTTATAGTGAAGAAAGAGACTTCCTATTAAAACAGTTGGGACTCTCTATGATCATCAATCCAGAATTTGCAACCGCTACAGCGATTACTCGAATTCTTTGCTTCCCCAACGCTCTTTCCATAGAAGCATTTTCTAACAGGCGTTCTGAGATGCTGCGTATTCGTATTCCAGAAGACAGTGCCTTAAATGGAATGGCCGTAAAAGACCTGGCTTCCCGTTATAGCCACAATTTTTTGGTTTGTGCCGTAGAACATGAGGGATATGTAACCATTCCTGCCGGAGATTTCATTCTTCGTTCCAACGATGTTATCTCCATCCTTTTTTCCAATCGACAGGTAGCTGTAGATTTCTTCAAAAAAATAAAGTTAAAAGTCCAACCCGTTAAATCCATTATGATTATTGGCGGTGGTCGCATTTCTGTTTATTTGGCGCGTGCCCTTCTGAATTTGGGAATGAATGTAAAAATCATTGAGCGCAATGAAGAAAAATGCAGAAATCTTAGCATAGAATTACCGGAGGCCATGATTATTAATGGTGATGCCAGTGACCGGGATTTGTTAAATGAAGAACGTATTACAAAAACAGATGCTTTTGTGGCACTAACCAATCTGGACGAAGAAAATATTCTTCTTTCTCTATACGCAAAAAAGAAGGTACGTTCTAAAGTTGTTACAAAAATCAATCGTCTTCAATTGGATGAAGTGTTGGAAACACTGGATCTGGACAGTGTCATCTATCCTAAGCATTTGACTGCTGAAAAAATTCTGGCTTACGTTCGAGCTACTGCAAATGCCAGCGGAAGCAATGTAGAAACGGTCTGTCGTCTTTACAATGACCGAGTGGAAGCTCTGGAATTTAAGATTCGAGACAATCCCAAAATTACAAATATACCTATTCAGCAATTAAAACTACGCAAAAACCTTCTGATAGGAAACATCACTCGCAATGGCCAGGTTATTATTCCCGGTGGTCAGGATGTCATCCTGCCCGGTGATGTTATTATTGTTGTAACATCGCATCTTGGGTTACAAGATGCCCAAGATATACTGGAGTCTTAAGTATCATGAATATTAAGATCATTAAATACATATTGGGGTTGGTATTAAAACTGGAGGGTGTTCTTCTGCTCCTCCCCTGCCTCACCGCTTTGCTATATCGTGAAAAGGAAGGTTGCGCCTTTCTTTTGGTTGCTGCCATATGTGTGTTTATCGGACATAGCATGAGCTACAAGCGACCTCAAAGTCAGGTTTTTTACGCTCGGGAGGGATTCATCACTGTATCTCTCAGCTGGATTCTTTTAAGTTTTTTTGGGGCTCTTCCTTTTTGTATCAGTGGCGAGATTCCCTATTTCCCAGATGCCCTTTTTGAAATAGTATCTGGTTTTACCACCACAGGTGCCAGCATCCTAGATAATGTGGAAGCCCTCTCCCACTGTTCTATTATGTGGAGAAGTTTCACCCACTGGATCGGTGGCATGGGTGTCTTGGTCTTTATTTTAGCAATCCTACCCATGACCGGTGCGCACTATATGTACCTGATGAAAGCGGAAAGCCCAGGTCCCTCCGTGGAAAAGCTGGTTCCCAGGGTAAAGAAAACAGCAGTAATTCTTTATAAAATTTATGCTGTACTTACAATATTACAAATTATTTTACTGTGTATCACCGGAATGCCTGTTTTTGATTCTCTTTGTATTTCCTTTGGTACTGCAGGAACTGGTGGTTTTGGTATCACAAATACTAGTTGTGCTTCCTATTCCCCACTTCAACAGGTAATCATCACAGTATTCATGATTATGTTCGGAGTAAATTTCAATATTTACTATGTATTACTACTTAAGAAATTCCGTCAGGCATTTCATTCCGAAGAGTTGCGAACCTATCTGGCAGTCATTGCTATTGCTATTGCTTTGATTACCTACAATATTCACGAATACTATCCCAGTGCCTTAACCGCTCTGCGTCATGCAGCCTTTCAGGTGGGATCCATTATTACTACCACAGGTTACACTAGTTATAATTATGATCTATGGCCAGAGTTATCCAAAACCATCCTGATCATCCTTATGTTTATTGGAGCCTGCGCAGGAAGTACCGGCGGTGGAATCAAGATTTCTCGAATCTTAATTATGATCAAAACCGTGCGAAAAGAAGTATTTTCCTTTTCTCATCCCCATGGAGTTAAGAAAATTAAGATGGACGGTCGTGCTATAACCCACGAGACCGTTCGCTCTGTTAATATTTTTATCATATCTTATCTTTTAATACTTACTTTTTCGGTTCTATTGATAAGCATTGATAATTATGATTTTACAACGAACTTCACTGCAGTTGCTGCAACTTTGAATAATATCGGTCCCGGAATGAATCTGGTCGGCGCTTCCGGCAACTTTGGAATCTATTCTGTCTTTTCCAAATTTGTCCTTATCTTTGATATGCTCGTCGGTCGTTTAGAGATTTTCCCCCTGCTGGTATTATTTACCCCAACTGCATGGAGGAGAAACTAACCTAACCCTTCAACCACATATTGCTTACTCCATGGAGATAAGCAATCTACAGGGAGGTAGATTATTATGGCAGCAAGGAACGCTGATATCATCGAACTTGACTTACAAGGCATGTCCCTCGATCAGGCACGTAAGGCAATTGATCAGGAATTAGAAAATGCTTCTGCAGAATGTTTTCGAATCCGTCTGATTCACGGTTTCACCCGCGGAACTAGCATTCGGGATATGGTATTTGATGAATATCAAACAGGAATGAATTCTCGTGTTCTCCGAGTAGAAGCCGGATGGAACGAACAGATGACCGAATTGGTTCTCAGAGAATACTCCTCAAGATAATTTTCAAAGTGTCAGCTAATTTCAAAACGCCGAGGTATCTTTTGCAGATACTTCGGCGTTTTTCCATGTCATGTCTAAAAGGAATTATAAAGAGTCTATTCTTCAGCTAAATCCCATTAACTGAGCTGTGAAGGTTTCTCCACCTGATAAGAAGACCATTCTGTTGAACTAGATGCATCTGAAGTATCGCAGCTGTCAGAATAGGAATCAACAGTAATCGTATAGGCACTGGGGCCATCCACATATACCGTTCCATCACTGCCCTTAATGCTTACTTTATTGCCATCAGCATCAAGAATCTGACCTTCATTAGAAAGGGAAGTAAGGTAACTATCCCCTGTCACAGTCCATGTAGAAGAAGAATCAATATACATCTTGCAGTAGCCGCTTCCGCCATCGCCTGCATTGGACTCATCATCGGTCACCGCTCCTGTCAGGCTGCTTCCCTCTGTTACATAGAAATCCAACTGGCTAATGCTATCCCAAAGGATATCTCCCTGCATCTCCTGAGAAATTGCAGTAAAATGGCAATCTGCTCCATTTTCTCCTGTATTTCCCCAGCCTCTCTGGTTGCTATTGCCTGTACATTTCAGGAAGAAATCGTTTTCATCAGCATAGGTGATATTTACATTATTTAAAACAAAAGTGGATTCCGTATTTGTGGTATAGAACATACCGCCATTCTTTGCTGTAATGCTTCCACCATTCATCTCAAAGGTACTATTTCCTACCTCAGAATCCCCCGACATACTTTGATAAAGGATTACATTCCATGTACAATCATTTTGGCTGTTATCACTCATATTACCTGTCAGGTTACTGTCGAATAGACGTAGAGAATTTAAACCTTCAATACATACTGCCTCTGATGCATTTGAAGTCAAATTAGCATTATTAATAGCAATGTTTGCTGTACTGTAAACTGCAGGGGAACCTGTTCCATTAGAGGTATAATCCCCTCCATCTACAACCATAGTTCCGCCTCCTCGATCACTTCGGATTGCAGCGGATGATTCTCCCTGAGTAGTTACATTCAAATCCCATGCATAAAGAGTACCGCCTCCTGCTGCATGAATTCCTCCTGAAGTATCTTTTTCTGTTGTAATAGTGGAATCCGCCACATAGGAAACACCATCTCCGTATGCGAAAACACCAGCACCACCATTTGCATCTGTGCGAATATTACTATTGCTAATATAGGAAGTACCATCTGTGGTCAGCATGGCGGCACCCACGCCATAAAAACTGGAATTGTCCCCACCGGTACTCTCTTCAGAATCTCTGGAAACCGTCATATTTTTCAAACTGGCTGTCGCACCCTCGTCCACAAGAATCGCATTCTCATCGGTAGCCGTAGAGACTACTGTCTCACCATCCTTATTGGTATCTTCAGAGATTTCTTCTTTTGCATCATAGCTGTCAACACCCTGCGACTGTCCACCAGGTCCGCCCCCCATGGACATAAGAGTGATGGAACTTACATTGCCGTCCTCATCATAAGCTACCGCAACTGTATCTCCCACACTGATGTCGCTAAGCGAAATTTCCTCTGTGGATGCTTCACCTTCTTTTCCATTGGAGTCATCTGCAGGCGCTTGTTTTTCACCATCATTGTCAGCATCAGATGTGTCGCTATTTTCTGTTGTGTCACTGTTCTCAGATGCATCAGAACTTTCTGTTGCATCACTGTTCTCAGATGTGTCAGCATTTTCCGATGCGTCACTGCTGTTCTCGGCATCTGACTTTTTATCACCGTCCTCCGGCTTCTCTGGCGCTTCACCTGAAGTTTTATCGCCACCACCCATAGACTGTTTCAGCAATTGCACATCGTCAGTAATATCAATCGTCTGCTCTTCCCCTGTCAAATCCAACATAGAAGGCTGCTGTCCATCCTGCCCTTGGCCATCTGCATTCTCCTGTTTATCAGTAGAATCCTGGCTATCCGTGGAATCCTGGCTGTCCGTAGAATCCTGATTGTCCGTAGAATCCTGATTGTCCGTAGAATTCTGGCTATCCGCGGAATCCTGATTATCCGGTTTTTCCATTTCCTTCATGGTTCCCACTTTGATGGTGATGGAACTGTCACTTACTTCGCTGACCTCTCCATACACTGTATTTTCATCATCTGTCTTCTCAGAGCTCTCTGTTGCACTTGCACTGCTCTTTGAAGAAGAGCTGCCGCAACCGGAAATAATCGCTGCGGTCATAGTAAGGCTCAATAAAATCGCCACATATTTTTTCTTCATAACTCACCTCATGTTTTACCTTGATATCTATCGATAACTGAAGGGCATTATATAATATGTTTTTGAAATAAATTAGAAGAAAACATGTTTTTTTTGTGAAATTCTATCTTACAGTAAGTTAGGGAGCAAATGATCATTCCTTGGGAAATGTGCCCATGTCCTTGGGAAGATATTTATCTTTTGTCACTCCCTCTGAGGCAGCTACCACTGAAGAAGGGCCGGTAAAGGACAATTCCTTGCCTTCCAAATCTGTAAGTATTCCTCCTGCTTCCATGAGAATCAAGGCACCTGCCGCATAATCCCAGATCTGAATTCTTGGTTCCGTATAGAGGCCAGCAGCTCCACATGCCACCTGACAAAGATCCCAGGCTGCCGATCCACTCCGTCTAATGTCAATGCAGTGCTTCATATAAGCAAGAGCATTCTCAAAAGAAGACCTTACAATATGTTCTTCATAGTATGCTGCCGTTCCGAAAATCACCAAACTTCTTCGCATTGGTTTTGTAGAAGTATGAATCTCCTCTCCATTCATCCAAGCGCCGCACCCCCTCTGGGCATAAAACAGCTGATCCATCCAAGGATTGTATATAACTCCTATATAAGGTTTTCCATCTTTAAATAGGCCAATCGATGTTACACTAGGACCATAACCACAGATAAAATTTGATGTCCCGTCAATAGGATCAATAATAAACAGAAGACCTTTTTTATATTCTTCTTTAAAGTTGTTCTGTCCATTCTCCTCCCCCATAAACCTTGCTTCCGGCAAAATAGTGGAAAGTCTTTCTATAAGAAATTTCTGAATTTTTTTATCATATTCCGTTACCAGATCCACATCACTGCTTTTCTCAGAGATTCCCAGATCTTGATTTCCTACACTGCGCATAATCTCTCCAGCTTCTTTTGCTGCCTGACATATATCTTTAAGATAAGTCTCCATCTTTTATCCTCCTGCCCCTATGGTATAAAAACAATTATATAACAAAGAAAAGCACCGTCCCCGGGAAATCTAATCTCCAAAAACAGTGCTTTTAGTGCGCGATCAGGGGTTCGAACCCTGGACACCCTGATTAAGAGTCAGGTGCTCTG
>CAVBGA010000087.1:0-43027 GCA_963594675.1 Lachnospiraceae bacterium | reverse complement strand
CTCTTATGGATCCTGAGACAGAATTATATTTGGAATCAAAGGAGTCTGTTTGGGACATTTTGAAAGAGGAGATAACAGGGAGTTCATACAGGTTGTTGATTATATAGAAGCGGTAAATTATAAGCTTTTTAAATACAACAAGAGGGAAATGAATAGATTTGAATTATTTCCGATGATTTTTGTAAAAAAATTAAAGGGACTAAAATAACGCTAGAAGAAAGTCGAGACATGGCGATTGAGTATTTAAAAAGCATTGACGATATAGATTTGTTTTGTATGATATTTTAGCGTTGGATGCAGACAGGGAAGAAATTTAGTGGCAAGGAGACCTTTGATATAGGAGATTCTTATATATTGATAACAATCTATTACGATAGTAGTGTTTTAAAAGAATTAAATGGAAAACACAGTGTCGGTATAAATGTCGGTGCAAATGCCGGTGACAATCATGGAGAAATCAGCAGCTCTTAATTTGAGAAGTAATCCGACCTTGAAGCAGAATAAGGAAAATATCTTGAGCAGGATGGAAATGTGCAGGATACGGCCAATGCATTTGCTAAATTTCCAGAGATTGGTTGCGGTCAAAGTTTTGGTGTGATAAATTGTTGTGTAGGAAATGATATCAGATTGGATAATGAATAATATAGGAAGTAACATTGGGCATTCAGCAGGGAGTGGGTAGTATGTTTCATGTCTTGCCGGGGAATTTCTTTGTACCCTTGTCCTCACCAAATAGAATTGTATATTGGGAATGTATATGTAAGCTGTTTTCCGCTATGGAACAACAGCTTTCTTTTGGTGTGGAGAGAGATGTTCTTGTGGATGAACTGGAGTATTATTTTGATCAGACCCAGGCGGCTGAAATGGAAGAAGACGAATTTCAGTCACTGGATAGCAGAGGCAAAGCCAACAGCATGTTGAGAAGGCTGGAATCTTATGGTTGGATTGAGATAGAGACAGACAAGAGCTATGTGCAGAGAGTCAATTTTAAGGAATATGCTGTAAAGATTATAAAAACCTTGATCGAAATCGCAGATGGCAAACAGATGGAATATCAGGGTTATATTTATACGATTTACAGTTTGGCCCGCAGCAATACGGATCATCCGGGTATCCTTCTTCTTCAGATTCTGGAAAATACAGATATGCTGATCACAGGACTCAAAAACCTAAATTCCAGTATCAAGCATTATATAGATGAGTTGACAAAGCATAAGACTGTGGCAGAGATAATGAACGCTCTCTTTAATGACTATATTACCAATATAGTGGATAAGGCCTATCATCGTCTGTTAACTTCCGATAATGTGTCAAAATTTCGTCCGGAAATAATAGAACGTTTGGAAAGTAAAAGCCGTAATAAAAACTATATTGCAAGTGCTTCGAAGGAAATTGCGGGAATACGTGAGGTTTCTGAAGAAGATGGCCGAGAGCTGGTATACAAATATCTGCATGAGATTATAGAAGCTTTTCGAAATATGGATGACATCCTTTCAGAAATCAATCATAAAAACACGCAATATCAGCGTGCGGCTATTAATAGAGCAAGATTTTTGCTTTCTGGTGATGAGGATGTACGAGGCCAGCTAAAAGAAATTCTCCTGGGAATAAATGAAAGAGTTAATGAAGAAGAGATGAATCTCGGCGGAATTTATAGAATAGAGTTTTTGGATGAGCTGGTTCGTATCTATAGTTCCAGTGTGATAGATGACAGTTCCCTATATTCACCCACAGAGGGCCGCAGGGAATTTGTTCCTCAGGAACTAGAAGAGACAGAACCTGATCTATTGCAAAGACAGGAAAAGATGCGAAGGCTGACAGCGAAAATGCAGAACGTGTTAAGTCCTGAAAGAATTGGCAGATATGTGGATGGACAGTTGGGAGACAGAGCCCAGATGCGTGCAGAAGAATTGCCCTTAAAAAATGATGAGGACTTTATTAAAATAATCTATATTCGTCTTTATGGACAGCGAAAAAACATGAGTTACAGGATAGAAACTCTGGAAGAAATACAGAAGGGTGGATATCGATTCAAAGATTTTGTGATACGGAGGAAAGCATAATGGAATTATTGGATGGAATGCTTCAAAAAGATAAAGATGAATTCAAACGTATCGGGAATCGTCTCTTAAGTACTTGTTTTATCTGCAAGGGAAATCAAAGTAGCCGTTCAGAATATTACTTTGTTTTAAAATATAGAGATAAATACCGGGATTTTATGGATGTACTGGGATATCGCCTGGAGATTAATGAAGAATATGGCGTGATTCAGCTTACCAATCCACAGAATTATAATCGGTTGAACCTTAAGTTGTATGAATCAATTATACTTTTGATTCTGCGTATTTTATATGATGAGAAAAAAAGAGAACTTTCAGCTGCAAATGAGGTAATCGTCAATCTGGGAGATCTTCAGGATAAGTATATTAGCCTAAAAATTCGGGAAAAAATGATCGACAAGACAACCATGCGAAACGCGCTTAATCTTTTTCGGCGTTTTAGCCTTATTGAAACACTGGATAGAGATCTTTCCAATGAAGAATCAAGAATTTTAATCTATGATTCCATTCTTATGGCGGTGCGGGTAGAAGATATTCGCAAGGCCTATGAAAAGCTTGAACAATATAGGAAGGGGAAAGCTACAGATGAAGAAACTGACACGAATGAAGCTGATTAATTGGCATCGTTTTACAAACTGTACAATAGATTTCAGTGCTTCAACCTTGATATCAGGGGAAAATGGTGCTGGTAAATCCACCATTCTGGATGCGATTCAATTCGTAGTAACCTGTTCCACAAATGCCTTTAATAAAGCTGCCCATGAAAATGGAAAGCGTAAGCTGACAGGGTACATTCGGTGCAAAACAGGCCGTGAAAATAAGCCATATGAAAGAACAGGTCAGCTAAGTGCCCATGTTGCCCTGGAATTTTATGAGGAAAGCAGAGACCGCTATTTTATTATCGGAGCAGTCGTAGATTCCGCTTCTGAGGGCCAGGAGACTACTGTGCGTTATCTGATAGATAATC
Organism: Lachnospiraceae bacterium; assembly: GCA_963594675.1. GTDB lineage: Bacteria > Bacillota > Clostridia > Lachnospirales > Lachnospiraceae > Ruminococcus_G. The sequence goes on along the minus strand of CAVBGA010000087.1, from coordinate 40,000 downwards.
AGAAATTTTCCGATAACATGTTTTTGCAGGACAGACATATTCGTTCCATCACAGAGTTCCGCACAGCCAATAAAGGAATTAAGCAGTGGTGTAAAACCCAGAATGAAGCAAAAAAGATGATTCAGGGTCGCCTGGGACGTATTGAGGATAAATTTTTTAGACTTATTCCCAAGGCTTTGGCTTTTAAACCCATTGATGATATAAAAGATTTCGTATATTCCTACGTGCTTGACGAAAAAGAAGTAAATATAGATGTTTTGCAGGAAAATGTTCGAACCTATCAGGATTTGGAACGAACATTGGAATCCGTCAAGAGACGCATGACAAAGCTAGAGCAGATCGAAAAGCATCACGATGAGGTACTGGACTGCAAAAAGAAAGATCAGATGTATGAATTCTTTTTGGAGCAGGCAGAGCTTGATATTACAAGGGAAAATATCAAGAAGGCAGAGTCTCAGATTCAGTTAGAGGGATCTCGCCTAAAACAATGGGAAGCGGAATTGGAAGAAGTCAATGAAGAATGGAAAAACAAGCAGGAGATAGAGACAAATCTTCGCGTGGAATTAAAGCAAAATAAAGATTTTCTGGCCCTGGAAGAGCAGGAAAAAGAAAAAGAGCGTCTGGAAGCAGAAGCAAAAGGCTGTATGGGCGAGAGAAAAGAGCTTATGCGAAGCGCGAAAAAAGCGATGGATAGTGTAGAAAAGCTCTTGGAAGTACAGGATGTGGATAATTGCATCAGAGAGTATGGGGATGCCCTTGCTCAGCTGAATCAATTATCAGACCTTGCTGAAATGAAGGAATTGACATCAAGGGTGATTCAGTACAAAAAAGCCATGTACGAAAAAATTCATCGCAAAATGGCAGAAATCCAGGTGGACATCAATGATCAGCATGCCCAGAGGGAAGAAGTGACGCAAAAGATTGCTCGTCTGGAAAAGAAAAAGCTGACCTATCCAAATGGTGTGGAGCGACTTGTAACTGCTATTAAAGAAGAATTTGCACGCATAGGCCGCAAAGCAGAGCCCCATGTGCTTTGTGAACTTCTTGAAATAAAGGAGGAGGCATGGAGAAATGCTGCAGAAGGTTATTTGAATACACAAAGATTTTATATCCTGGTGGAACCGGAGAGTTTTGATATTGCACTTGGAATCTATGACAGGCTACGCAGGGAGAAAAAAGCGTTTGGTGTGGGACTGATTAATACGCAAAATATGGATCAGTATGATGAGGTTCCTGAGGGAACACTGGCATCGGTTGTAACATCAAAAAATAAATATGCCAGAAGATATATCAACATGATCCTTGGAAAAGTGATGCTCTGTGACCAATATGAGGATCTTAAGAAATATCCAGTTTCCATTACAAGAGAATGCATGCGTTATCAGAATCGAGTGGCAAGTGCCATAAGACCGGAAATTTTTAAAGTTCCTTTTATTGGCAATTTGGCATTTAAGGTTCAGCTGGAACAGGCAAAAAAGAAAAAAGATGAGCTTACTGGCCAGATTACTGAGTTGGAGGCCCGTCTCAAGTCCATGAAGCAGGTAATTGTTCCTCTGAATACAGAGGCGGATATCGATATAAAATACCGTTTGGATGTTATAGCGCGCCTGCACATGATTCAGTTGGGAATCAAAAAATGCCAGGAGAATATAAAGACCCTGAAAAAGAATGCTACCCTTATTGAAAAGCAGATACAGTTAGGAGCCTTGGAAGAACTCCTTAAGGAGTTGCAGAAAAAAATAGGAGAATATAACCGTAATATTGGAATTTCCCAGCAGAAAATAGATGCAAAAAAATATGAGAGAGAAGGACTTAAGGACAAAGAAAAACAGTATAATACGCAGGTGGCGGAACTTTTGAAAGTGGCAGGTGATGTTCAAAGTCTATGGCTGAAGGAGTATGAAGCCCAGACGGCCAATAAGGGTTATGAGCAATTCAGAGATAATTATGACAGACGAAGAAAAGCAAATGAAACTATTCGGAAAACGGCAGAAGGAAAAATGGTGGATCATATGATTGCCTACAAGACTGAACATGATTTTGGCGCTGCTGCCAGTATGGAAGGATATCCGGAATTTGCTTCTGTTTATGAACGACTTAGGACATCAGAACTTTTAGACTATGAGGAAAAGGTGCAGTCAGCCCGCCAATCCGCAGAGGAGGAATTTAGAGAACAATTTCTTGCCAAGCTACAGGAGAATATGAAGCAGGCTCAGGGAGAATTTAAGGAGCTGAATAAGGCCTTGAAGGACATCACATTCAGTAACGAAAAGTATGAATTTATCTATATGCCTAGTGGCCATTACAGAAATTATTATGACATGATCATGGATGATTTTAATGTAGTTCAGGGCGAGTCAATTTTTAGTGGAATTTTCCATGAGACCCATAAAGAAGTAATTGATGAACTCTTTGAACGTCTTGCTTTGAACAATGAGAGTAGTTCAAAGACCTTGGCAGAGTTTACGGATTATCGCACCTACATGGATTATGACATAAAAATAGTCCATTCTGATGGAACATTTTCCTATTATTCTAAAGTGTGTGAAGAAAAGAGTGGTGGTGAGACACAGACCCCATTTTATGTGACTGTTGCTGCGTCATTTGTACAGTTGTATACCAATAATATCGGTGGCGAGGCGGCTGGCCTCGTAATGTTTGATGAAGCCTTTAACAATATGGATGATGAGCGTATCGGCGGAGTTTTGGAATTTATGAATCGTCTGCCTCTGCAGTTGATCATTGCAGCACCACCGGATAAGATTCAGTACATTGGTCCATCGATGGAGGAGACCCTTCTGGTAATGACAGATGAGAAGACAAGCTTTGTGGAGAAATATTGTCATGAGATATAAAGAACACATATTGAATGCACTTATAGATTCCTATGAAAGAAGCAGTCTGTCAAGAGAAGAAAATGTGGTAGCTGTACATATTTCTTTCCCTATAAATAAAAAGACCCTGCCGGTATATTTTGACGAAAATTCTCTTGCCTACGAAGAAATTCATGGAGTGGCCAATTATTTGGAGGAATTGGGATATACCTATTCCGTGTGGAAGTTGGGAAAGAAAAACCATATTCTGCAAAAAATAGTTCTGCAGGATGAAAAGGTGGATGAGATTTATGAATATCTGGGACGTACTCCTCAAAAAAAGATGGAGCAGGAACAGATTCAGACACTAAAAAAACTAAATGAAGAATACAAGACGCCTATCGCAGGGAAATTTATCTGCTGGTTGATTGAGCGGCTTGAAGAAGGGAAAACGGTAAAAGAATTTCTTGAGTTAAAGGATAGCAAAGAAACGCAGATGTTGATCAGGGCAATTGCTGCGATGGAGTCAAATCATGAGGAAATATATATTCGTGAATTCTCGGTGCGATGCTTTGGTGACAGCAAAATTCTGGAAAAAAGAGTAGGGTTACTAGGGAAAATCTTCCGTAGATTTTCGGATGACCTTGCAGAACTTGATAATGAGTCGATTCTTGCAGAATATGGAATTTACCGGACACCGAACTATGTATATGTGAAAGGCAATGCTTGTTTTTGCATTGGAGCGCCTAATCCACATAAAATCCATCTTGCTGATCTTCGACAGGGAATTGGCTTGTCAGGGGAGGATCTTGACAGCCTCAAGTGGCTTCCGGATATTCCTGTGAAGAAGGTGATTACCATTGAGAATCTAACTACTTTTTTCCGTTGGAAGGAAAGTGAAAGCATACTTATCTATCTTGGGGGATATCATAATGCAGTGCGAAGAGCATTTTTGCAAAAGATCTATAAGGCTTTTCCAGATGCTCAATATTTGCATTTTGGCGATATTGATGTGGGAGGATTTGAAATCTATAGGAATCTTTGTCATCGCACAGGAATTCCCTTTTCCCCCTATATGATGGGAATTTCCCAGTTAAAGCAGTATAAGACCTATGGAAAAAAATTGACGGCTAATGATAGGCGAAGGTTGGAAATACTTCTAAAAAATGAGAAATACAAGGAAGTGTGGCCAACTTTGGAATATATGAAAGAGCAGGATATAAAGCTGGAGCAGGAAAGTCTCCAATATCCTTTCAGGTGAAATCCCCGCAGACCCGGTAGTGGTTTGCAGGGATTTTCCTTTTCTATGAGTGTTATAGTGGTTTGTTCTCCGTTTTATCCTCTGTCTTATTCTTCCTCGCCTGTCTTGGCGTCATTCCATAAATTTCCTTAAAAAGCCGGTTGAATAAGGTCTGGTTGGTAAATCCACATTCCAGTAGGATATCGGAAATCGGCAAATCCGTGGTGCTCAGCAAGGTTCCAGCGTGGGAAATCCTTACCTCGTTGAGATAGCGCAGGAAGGTGATGCCCATATACTGCTTGAAGAAACGGCAAAAATATTCTTTGCTAAAACCGGTTCGTTCGGACATATCATCCAAAGTAATATTCTTCTGGTAGTGCTCATTTACATAGGTAATGATTTCTCGGATGGTATCGTTAGGTTTCTTCTGTTCACTGGCACCTAGAGGCGGGGTGTAGACAGAAAAATATTGCATCAGCTCGGCCATCATCAGCAAGGCTGTTCCATCAGCCCGCATATGAAAGGTATTTTCAAATTCCTGACTTTCCAGGATCAGATCCAGGGCCAGCTGGCAGAGATGTTCGTAGTGCTGGTAATTGGGATCATTCGGTGGGAGAGGACGGCATTTAATATGGTAGAATTCCAGATCTGGGCTGTATACCGAAAGTTGTCTTTTATCAATATGAATACATAGAAATACATAAAAGGTAGAATCTGCATGAATGGAATGGACTTCCCGGGAATCAAAGACAATGATCTGCTTTCGGGAAAGCTGAATCTCTTCATTTCCTACATGGACAGTAACATTGCCATTAAGGCAGCAGATAATCTCCATAGGTTCATGCCAATGGAGGGGAATGTGGGGATTTCTGATGTAGTTAATATTGTATTGAATTCCCAGGTTGCCGGAGGGCTTCAGGGTTTCATGATAGGCTTTTGGCATAAGCGATTTACTCCTGTCTTTTATACACATACATTTTTTATAGATTTTACAAATAGATAATAAATGGTTACTGTATTCCTAATAATTATGTGTATTTATTGATACAATGTCAATATCCTAGTAAAACAGGTTAATTATATCACTGGTTTCCTAAGGCGAACAAGTATAGAATACAAGATGTCAGAGGGGAAAAGAAAAAGACAAATAAGAAAAGATAAGGAGATGTTATTATGAGTACAGTAGCAATTTCAAAAAATAATGTAAAAGCAGTAAGAAGAGAAAACAAAGGAAGTCTGGTACAGAGATTCCAGAAATATGTTTTAGATAATGCAGAATTCTTTGCAAATGCAGCAGCAGGTATCTCTGGAAGATCTGCAATGGCAGCACAGATTGAGAGAACCTACGCAAAATATGCAGAAACTGAAGAAAATAAATGAGTAGCGAAAAAGAAGAAATCCCCCAGACAAAAATAAAAATTATATATTGTGTCTAAAAGAAGAGCTTAGTCGGAATGGACAGGCTCTTTTTTTGTTGTATAAGAAACTTTGTTCCCAATTTTTCTATACTTTACCACGGTAATATAACGATATTGACTTCTGGAGGTAGCGATGACAAATTTGTGCTAGTCTTATGTTAAAATTAAGATAATTAGGCATGGATAATGCTCGAATAAGGCAGAATGCCAGCCTGACAAGACGATAGTGAGAGGAGATGAGGAAGTATTTTTAAAAAAATATGGAATGTGATCGGGACGGTGATTGTCATTGTGATCGTAGCTCTGGCTGTAGCTCTTGTTGGGGTAAGGCTTGCGGGCATAAGGACCTTTGCTGTAACTTCCGGTTCTATGGAGCCCACCTACCATGTAGGTTCGCTAATTTACGTGAAAAGTGTGGATACCGATGAACTGAAAGTGGGAGATGCCATCACGTTCATGCTTAATGAGGACACGGTTGCGACCCATCGCATCGTTGAGATCTTGCCGGATGAGGAGGATTCCAGTGTGGTACGTTTCCGTACTAAGGGAGATGCCAATGACACAGTGGACGGAAGTCTGGTTCATTGCAAAAATGTAATCGGAAAGCCTATATTTACCGTCCCTTATCTTGGATATCTTGCCAATGTGATCCAGCATCCCCCAGGCTCTTATATTGCTTTGGGTGTGGCGGCTATTTTACTAGTCCTGGTCTTTTTGCCCGGCCTTTTGGGTTCGGATGAAGAAGACGACGAGAAAAAAATCAAGAAAAAGCAAGGAGGAGATATTCAATGAAGAAAAAGACAAAAGTCTTAGTGCTGGCACTTTGTGCTATCTTGATTGTTGGCACAACCATGTTTGCCACCATCGCCTATTTGAATGACAAGGATACGGTGGAGAATACTTTTACTATTGGTAAAGTAGACATCAGTCTTGATGAGGCGAAGGTTGACGAGTATGGTACTGCAGATACTCAGGCAGATCGTGTAAAAGGTAATGAATACAAATTGATTCCAGGTCATACCTATACAAAGGATCCTACCGTGCACTTTGCAGCAGGAAGTGAAGCCAGCTATCTTTTTGTAAAAGTTGAGAATGGTCTGTCTGCTATTGAAGCAGCATCAGATGCTTCCTATAAGACAATTGCAGATCAGATGACAGCCAATGGCTGGACCGCTCTTGATGGAGCAGATGGTGTGTACTATAAAACGGTAGATGCCAATGAAGGTAATTCCGCTGTGGATTATGCTACCTTTACAGAAATCAAGATTTCCGGTGATGTTGATGATACAACTCTTGCAAGTTATAAAGATGCTAAGATCACAGTAACATCTTATGCAATTCAGCAGGATGGACTTGCCGATGTAGCTACTGCTTGGGCACAGTTTTCTGATTGATCTAAGGTGAGACAAGGGAATAAGATTTGACAGGTAAATTCGCAAAGAAAGGACAATAAAAGCTATGAAAAATAAGAAAAAGCTGATTACTACAGTAGTAGCACTTGCTCTTGTGCTGGTGTGTGCCGTAGGTGCAACGCTTGCCTATATCACAACAAAGACAGAGAAAGTAACCAACACCTTTACGGTTGGTGATGTAAGTATTGATTTGGACGAGCCCACTGCAGATGAAGATGACTTTAAGCTAGTTCCTGGTAATGTCATTACAAAGGACCCTACAGTTACTGTAGAAAAAGGTTCCGAGGCTTCCTATCTTTTTGTCAAGGTGGAGACTACCAATGACTTTGATACTTATGTAGATTATAGCATTGCAGATGGATGGACTGCTCTTGGGGATGCATATCCTGGAGTCTATTACATGGTAACAGATGCCATTCCTTCAACAGGAACAGATGCAAGCTATAGCGTGCTTACCGATAATAAGGTTACTGTTAAGGCTGATTTGACAAAGGATCAGCTTGATGCGATTGGAAATAATCTCCCCACCCTTTCCTTTACTGCTTATGCTGTACAGAAGGACAATATTGCTGATGCAGTTACTGCTTGGGCACAGGTAAAAGATCTGTAAGATAGAATTTACATAAGGAGATTTCAATGACAGAGAGAAAGAAAAAATTAATTACTTTATCTGTTGTTATGGGGATTGTAGTGATGGTGGCAGCTGGTTCTACAATCGCCTACTTCACAGACACTAAAGATGCGACCAACACCTTTGAGATGGGTGATGTAGAAATCAAGTTGGATGAGACGGACATCGACAATCCGGATTCCCGTACAGAGGAGGGAAACAATTACTCCGATCTTGCACCGGGACAGGTAGTAACCAAGGACCCGATTATCTACAATACCGGTTCTAAGGATGCTTATGTTCGCGCCAAAGTAACAGTGAAAGACTGGGTAAGTGAGTGTGCAAAATATTTCCCGGATGCTCCAGCATACGGAGAGGCAGATTATAAGAATACCTTAAGTCTTTTGATTGGCTCTGATGATAATGCAACGGGTCTGGAAAGCGGCTGGTCCATCGAAAGTGCAAAAAAGAATGATGCTGGTGATGTTACCTTTACCCTGAAATATGACGGAACATTGGCTTCTGGTAAACAGACAACCATCTTCCAGCAGGTACAGATTCCAGAACGCATGGAAAATGATGAAAGCTTCGGAGATATCGTAATCACTGGTCAGGCCATTCAGACACAGGGCTTTGACAGTTGGGAAGAGGCATTTGCTGCATTTGACGAGGCAGATGACTAAAACGATATAAAAAGAAAACTATAGTGAGAATGGGGAATTTCTTATGGAATTCCCCTCTCAAATAAGTTCCCTGATCTATATGTGTTGTTGAAATATTTGTCCAATAGCCAGATTTCCTATTTCAATCGTTCAACAATAGATACAGATTTGATGGAGCCAGATAGATACAAAGGATGATAAATCAATAAGGTTTGATCAATGGAGGAGGTTTCCTATGAAAAAATTAAGTGTAAAACAGAGACTGATTGCCCTGTCTGCAACGGCATTGCTTGGAGCCCTTGTCATGGGAAGTAGCATTGCGTATTTTACAGCAAAGGATACCGCTAGGAATGTCATTACGACAGGAAGCGTGGCAATCAAGCTGCATGAGACCATGATCAATGAGGATGGGGATACGGTTCCCTTTGAGGATGCCATAGGCGTGATGCCGGGAGATCAGGTGTCTAAGATTGTGGAGGTAGAGAACACTGGCGGCCAGGATGCCTGGATCCGAGTTTCTGTGGAGAAAGAGATTCAGCTGGCGGAAGGTGTCAGTGGAGAGCCAGACACTTCTCTGGTGACCTTTGATCTGAATGAGGAGGATTGGACAGAGCAGGACGGCTACTATTATTACAATAAAAAGCTTTCCGCAGGAGAAAAGACGGAGCCTTTATTTACCCAGGTTAGTTTTGCCAAGGAAATGGGAAATCTTTATCAGGATAGCAAGGCTATCGTAAATGTAGAGGCTTATGCAACTCAGGTAGCAAATAACGGAGATACAGTATTTGAGGCAGCCGGTTGGCCGGATGCCCAGTGAGGAGGCAAGACATGACAAAAAGTGTAAAAAAGATAATCGCATTTGTCATGGCCATGGTCATGGTGGTGGGAATGATTCCAGTGACCTCACTTATGACAAATGCAGATAGCTTGTCCACAGCAGTAACAGAACCATTTAGCAGTTCCATTACATTTACGGCTGATGGAACAAGCCATACCAGCAACAGCTATCGAATTCCTTCAATGGTAACTTTGAAAGATGGAACCATTGTGGCGGCAGCGGATGCCCGTTACAATACCACCTATGATGGTGGTGGTCTGGATACTCTGGCCGCTTACTCTACCGATGGTGGTGTGACCTGGAATTATAGTGCGGCTAATTATTGGCCGGATAATGGAGACAGCTATAATGCCAAATCCACGGCATTTTTGGATCCCTCTCTATTGGTATCTCAGGATGGCACAAGAGTCTATATGCTGACAGATATTTATCCCGGAGGCGTGGCTCTAAATGGAAATGGCAGCCAAACAACACCTAGCAAAACCACCACCGGTTTTGATTCGGATGGCAATCTTATGCTTTCTAAAGGAAGCAGTACTTCCTATAATTATTACCTGAAAAATGGAAGAATTTATGATTATGCCAGTAATACCGACCAGGGATATACCGTGGACGAATATTTCTATGTCTATCAGGATGACGTTAAGTTGGGCAACCTTTTCTATAATGAAAGCAGCTATTCCACATCGACAACATCTACAGCATCTGCAGCCTCTATAGCATCAGCCAACAGCGATGACAGCTCGGACCGCGGGGTGATTTCCGATGATAGCAGCGCAGATCAGGGAAGTGCGGAGGCTGGAGATGAAGAAGTAAGTTCTGATGATGAGGCTTATGTAAGCAGTGCAGCGGATACAGATAGCGAAAATAGTTCTGATATTGAAAGTGACGACAGTATAGATAGCACAAATCGTGCTGATGTCGAAAGTGATACGGACGACAAAACTGATATAGACAGCAAGAAAGCTGCAGATACAAGCAATGTGGAAGATGTGGAAGATGAGGAAGAAGTAGCAGATGACACAGAGGAGCTGCTGACGGCAAGTAATGATGCCTTTAAGGTAGCGCCCACCGCTTATCTGGGTTTGATTTATTCTGATGATGGGGGTAAGACCTGGTCGGCACCTCAGCTTTTGAATGTAAAAACCACTTCTGAGAATGCCTGCCTGGTGGGACCGGGTAGAGGTATTACCACTTCCGATGGCTTGATGGTCTTCCCTGTGTATTCCTACGGGGGAAGCAATGAAAGCCAGAGAACAGGATTTATTTATTCCACAGACGGGAAAAATTGGCAGCGTGCTGATTCCTGTGATGTAAACTGGAGTTCCGAGGCCAGCGTGGTAGAGATCAGCGGCACTCAGACCCTGCGCTTCTTCTATCGCAACAGCACGAAGAAGCTTTGCTATGTGGATTATGATAGAAGTACTTCTACTTGGGGGTCTGCAGTAACGACAGATTTGTCTACCAATTCCAATACCCAGCTGTCAGCGATTACCTATTCTCAGACAGCAGATTCAGGAAAGCAGGTAATTCTAGTATCTGCACCGGGAGGCCCCAATGGAAATGGATCCAATAGCAGTGATTCTAGCAATCGAAGCTATGGTCGCGTTTTTGTAGGGGAGGTAGACAGTGACGGAAGCATGACCTGGAAGAATACCATCAGTGTGAACTCTTCCACCTTCATCTATTCCTGCCTGACAGAACGCTCGGATGGTTCCGTGGCTCTCTTATATGAGAATTATGCCAGTGGTTGGGGGACCGGCGCATACTATACAATGGAAATGACCACCTATACCGCCAGTGACCTAGGAGTGACCTTGGATACTCAAGAGGAAAATAGCCAGCAGTATGTAACTCTGGAAGTAGGAGATGATTCCAACTCTTATACCGTAAGCGATAGTCAGGAAATTGGCGAAGAAGGCTGGTATAAGTCCGATGATGGAAAAGTGGCTTATGAGATTTCCTTTGATAGTATGGAAGAAAAATCAAGTATTGCCGCCGGTGATACCGTCCGCATTCAATCTGGGGACTATTGGCTGAAAATCAATGGCAGCAATTTGGACAAAACCCAGGATTATACAGAAGCCACTGTGTGGACCGTGGCAACTTCTAGTACGGATAGCACAAGCTTTTATCTTACATCTGGAAGCTATTATCTAAATCATTATAATAATAATTTGTCCTTGAGATCTAGTGCATCAGCAAAGAATACCAATTGGTGCTATTCTGCCGATGAAGGTTTTTATTATACTACCTGGTCCTCAGGAGGAAACTATGCAGAGCCCACCCGTTATTTAACCTATGACACCACAAATGCCGCATGGACCTATGCGACCAGTGCGGACAATCTGGCTGTGGCCTACGATGCAACAGACAGCAGTGGCACCAAGGTACAGTTTGTAGCCCTTGATACTACTACTACTACTACGGTGACCCTGGGCGGCATCGACTATAAGATTTTGGCTACAGACAAATCCAAAAGCATCAGCAAAACATTGCAGTTGGATAAGTATATAGAACTGGATGCCATAGAAGATTTGAATCTGCTTTCAGCAGCCAATACCAAAAGTGTGGATAGTAGTTTGGCAGAATTATTGCCAAGCTATAAGGTATCCTATGAGGTGACCTCTAATTTGTCTGGAGCTGTAACCATGGAGGATTATATCCAGGATCAGTCCGTGAAGGTAAATGGTGTCAATTATGGAACCGCGGAAGTGGTAGGAACCGTTACCAATAGTACTTCAGAAAATGTGGTAGGTCAGGTGACCTATGAAATTGATGTGCAGGATATCGAGATCACAGATACAAAAAATATTTATGTTCCTGTGGACGGTACAGCAACCATCCAAGGTCTGGAAGGTAAAGTAATTGGCACTCGAAATGACGGAACGGACGTGTTAGATACAAGTATTGCAACCATTGATACGGAACTGGGAACAGAGCTTAGTGATGGCTCTATTACCATTACCGGTGTCAAGGAAGGAAAAACCCAGGTTCTGGTAGGAACTGTGGCCTTTAATATCTATGTTGTCAATAAAAATGAATCCAAGACTGATAGCAAGTATCTCTATGTTTACGTTGATGAGCTGACTCATACCACCGTCTACTATACCATCAATGGTTCCACCCTGAGGAAGGTGGAGGGAACCGGTGTCCTGGTGGACGAGACCTTTAATGGTGGTTTTCATTTGCTGTTCTTTGCCGTACCGGATGAGGGTTATGCTCTGACTACCATGGAGATGGATTATAATCTAACAAGTGCAACTGGGAGTATGACCAAAGCCACAGACTTCTATTGTACTTCCAATGGCAGTCGGGCAGATGGAGCAGATTCCGATGCATGGCCACTGAGCGATGCAGATGCAACTGAAGTTCCCACTGCGCCGAATGATAGTGCTTGGAAAACAATCAACAATGCCAAACATGGTTTCCGATGGGCTCTGATTCAGGGAAATTTGACTCTGGATCGCATGAGAGAGCTTTTTACCGAGGCCTTGGAAAAGGGAGCAGACGGTGCCACCAACATGACCAAGAATGGTACGGATGGTGGTTACTACCACTGGACCTTTAAGTCAGAGAAGCTGCCTACCTTGAATAAAACCCTTGTAAGTTACCATAGGGACGGAGTAGAGTACGACTATGTGTCTGGGGAAACGGTATTGCAGTTTGGAGATATATTGGATTACCAATTTGATATAACTTCTTATTCGTCAAATATCAACTATACAGGAATTACCTTAAAGGATGATCCCATTGGCTGGAATACCACCTTGACAGATAATGCTCTGGATAAGGTAGGGGTTTACAGCTATACGGCAAGTTATACGGTAACAAGGGATGACCTGTCCAAATATCTAGGGGGTACCTTTACCAATGTGGCGGAACTAAATTATACCTATAGTTCCACCTTCTCTGCAGGAAGTAAGAATGAGCAGACGGAGGCTTCCATTGATGCCCCTATCGCCGGAGTGGTAGGATACTCCTGGCCGGAGGACATTCCTGACGGTATTAAGAAGGATACGGTGAACTATCCTCTGCCCGACAGCAAAATTGTTGCGGCAGGTGATATCTTTGAAGTAGAAAAATATCAAGGAAAAACTACCTATGATGTGGTAGAGAACGATATCACAAAAGGAACCTGGACCTACAAGGGCTGGTGGAATTGGAAGGATACCGAATATAAAGGCGGCGAGAAGGTAACTATGCCGGAGCAGGAAGCCGTTGATTTTATAGGTGAATGGGAATATACCCCGGCAGCCCAGTATAGTGTGACCTATTCCTGGGCTGATAGCGATACGGTGCCGTCAACAGCTAAGCTTCCTACGGATGGCAATAGCTATTATAAGGCCGAAAGCTATGAGGTAAATGGTAATTATTACGATGGATTTACCTATGAAGATGATTCTTATACCTATACCTTCCACGGATGGAAAATCGATGGCGAAGGAGACGTGGTAAGCGGCAGTCAGACGATGGGGGATGCCAATATACGTCTGGTGGGAAGCTGGACCAAGGTGGCAAAGACCACCAGCTTGACCTTGAAGAAAACAGGTATTGCTGACGAAGACGCAGATCAGACCATTCTCTTCCAAATCACAGGAAGGGGAGTAGATGGAGATTTTTCTATGACGGTAAGTCTTCATGGTAATGATTCCCTGGAGATCGACGGATTGATACAGGGACAGATTTATACCATTACAGAGATTTCCGACTGGTCCTGGCGCTATTCTACTAAGTCCTGGAGCTTTAACAGTGCCGACAGCAGCAAGGATGCCACAGGAGACAGCGAGGCGGCCGAGATTCGTCTGGGCACGGGAGATAATGTACTGACCTTCACCAACCAGAAGGAAAAGACAAGCTGGCTTGATGGCAATTCCCATAGTGTAAATATTTTTAATGAGAGTGCTAACTAGTAAGGAGGATATGACATGAGTGAAAATAAGAATTTTACCAATCCATATCCCCATAAGGCGGATAGAAGAAAGCTTGCAAGACAAAAGCAGCTGAGAAGGCGGCTTACTGTGGTGGCTGCCATTGCCCTTATGATTTGTTTGATTTCTGCGGCTACTTTGGCTTTTATTAGCACCAAGACAGAGAAGGTAGACAACAGCTTCCGTTCGGGAGAGGTGACAAACCAGGTAGAAGAAAGCTTTGATGGAACTACCAAAACAGATGTGTCTGTCAAAAATACAGGAAATACAGATAGCTATATTCGTGCTCAGATTCTGGTGACCTGGATGAGCTCAGATGGTAAGAAGGTGTATGCCGGACGGCCAGTGGAAGGCACAGATTATACCATTAGCTATGGGAATCTGGGAAATGAAGGAGATTGGATCAAGAGCTCGGATGGTTTTTATTACTATAGCAGTCCGGTAGCGGCAAATGCATCTACCAGCATCCTAATCAAGGAAGCTAAGGTAAAGGAAGGGGCTTCTGTTCCGGAGGGCTATCGCCTTTCCGTAGAGATTGTGGCTTCTTCCATCCAGGCAAGTCCGGTAAAGGCAGTGACGGAAAGCTGGAGCAGCGGTGTCAGCAGCGTGGACGATAATGGCTTGCTTAGCATTAAGCAATAGGGAGGAGCGCAAAGATGAGTGGGAAAAAAGTAATGAAAAAGATAGTAGCCCTCCTTACAAGTGGTATATTGATCATGGGAAGCAGTATCTCCGCCTTTGCAGCGGGGAATGTGACCTATGACGGAGATGCTAAGAAATTTGTTTTTGCACCTGGCAGTGAATATTCTCCTACAGACCTTTTTGATGAATTCAAGGATGTTATGCCAGGAGACTCTCTGACGGAGAAAATTACCATCAGCAATAAAAATACTGAGGGCAATACAGTAAAGGTGTATATGAGGGCTCTGGGGGCTCAGGAGGGAACAGAGGATTTTCTCTCCCAGCTTAGCCTGGCGGTAAAGTTAAGTGAAGATGCTAGCAGTCAGAACGATAGCAAGCTGTTTGAGGCAGGGGCCAATGAGACGGACGGATTGACGGATTGGGTGCTCTTGGGTAGTTTCGCCCCAGGAGCTGAGGCAAATTTGGAGGTTACCTTAAATGTGCCGATCACTTTGGACAATCAATATATGGAGCAAATCGGCTACTTGGATTGGGAATTTAAGGTAGAGGTGATTCCTGACCCTACAGCTACGGCGAGTCCCAGCCCCAGTGCTAGTGTCACGGTGACGCCTAGCAGTGGCAAAAATACGACGATCACGCCTGCAAGTAGTACAGGCAAGACCACAACAGCTTCAGGCAGTAGCTCAAAAACCAGCCCTAAGACAGGGGATGCTACAGATTTCATGTTCTGGTATGGGATTCTTGCTCTGAGTGCTGGGGTAATCCTTGTTAGCATTCGTCTGAAGTCTAGGGATAAATAAAATGAATGAAAAATTTATTAGATGATAATTAAATTGACATTTACTTGCAGGCTAAAATGCAAGTAAATAAAGATAATAAAGAACATAATATTTGATTGAATGTGAAGGAATATTACAGTGTATGAATTTTGTATACACAATATGGTAAAAAAACTTCAATGGTTCTTTCTTTCTAAAAATGGTGCAATCTTAAGGCAAGATTGCACCGTTTTTGTTTAGGATTGTTAAAATTAACCTAAAAAACTACGCTTATTTTGTACATATTAGTGAAATTAGCACTTGAATTTCGTCGATTAAAGTGCCAAAATAAGTAATCAAATCAAGTGACCGACCTTAAATTGACAGACGATAGGCCGATCCTTAGAAAAGGAGGGAAGAAAGACGGGAAATTTATCAGCCACACTGGCAGAAGAACTTGAAAGCAAAACGGCCTTCACCCTACCAATCTTCGGTGGAGTACCTGTTGCTGAAAGTGTAGTTGTGACTTGGGTGATCATGGCAGTGCTTTTGATCCTTTCCTTAGTTCTAGTAAGAGACTTAAGCGTAGAGAACCCAAGCAAGAAACAGCTTCTTCTGGAATCTGGCGTCAGCTTCCTGCAGGATTTCTTTATGGGAATTCTGGGAGAAGAAGGAAAACGATATGTTCCTTACCTGATGTCCACGGTTGTTTTTATCGGAATTGCCAACATTGCCGGTGTTTTTGGATTTACGCCACCTACCAAGGATATGAACGTAACCATTGCACTTTCATTGATGAGTATCATTCTGATTGAATATTCCGGATTCCATAAGAGGGGTCTGAAGGGATTTCTGCATAGTTTTGCAGAACCGGTTCCGATCATGCTTCCGATCAACATTCTGGAATTGGCTATCAGACCGACATCTTTATGTATGCGACTGTTTGGTAACGTTCTGGGAAGCTTCGTAGTAATGAAACTTCTTGAATTTATCTGTCCGGCAGTTTTGCCGCTTCCATTCAGTCTGTATTTTGATTTCTTCGATGGATTCATACAGGCATACGTATTTGTGTTCTTAACATCTTTGTTTATCAAGGAAGCAATTGAGTAGTAATCTCAGTAAAGTAGTAAGGTGATGGCGAAGGAGTAAATCTGGCAGCCAAAATTAGGAAAAGGCGAAAGAGTAGGATCGAGTAGCAGAATTAAAAAAAATAATTGTAGGTAGTTATAGGAGGAAATTATTATGTTAATCGCAATTGGTGCAGCAATCGCAGTTCTTACAGGTATTGGAGCAGGTATTGGTATCGGTCTGGCAACATCCAAGGCCGTTGAAGCTATTGCAAGACAGCCGGAAGCTGAGAGCAAAATCAGCAAGAACCTGCTGTTAGGTTGTGCTCTTGCCGAGGCAACAGCTATTTACGGCTTTGTTATCGGACTTCTGATCATCATCATGCTGGGCTAAGACAAGAAGGTGACCAAGCTGCTGGGAATGCAGTGGGCATGAGCAGCAAAAGGTAAATAGTAGAGAGGCAGGTGGACCAGGTGATTAAAATCGACATCAACCTTGTCTTTACGATCATTAACCTCTTGATTCTTTATGTATTGATGAAGAAATTTTTATTCGGACCGATCATGAAAGTGATGGACGATAGAAAGGCTATGATCGATCAGCAGTTTGCAGGAGCAAAGGAAATGGAAGACAATGCCAGAGACCTTCAGGACAAGTATGAAAAAGCGCTGAAGTCTGCTAAGGAGGAGTCTTACCAGATCATGGAACAGGCCAAGGCAGAAGCAAAGATTCAGGCAGATAAGACAGCGGAAGCTGCCAATGCCAAAGCAGATGCGATTCTGGCTAAGGCCCAGGAGGATATCCGCATGGAGCGTGAGGATGCAATGCGCCAGATGAAGAGCGAAGTTGCTTCCCTTGCCATGGAGGCGGCAGCTAAGATCGTAGGAGATAAGACCGGGGCTGAACAGGATTTATCCTTATATGACCAGTTTTTAGAAGAAGCAGGTGATCCAAATGACAGTGACCGCCGTTAATTATGCAAAAGTACTGGATGAGCTTTCTATTTCCAAGGAAGCCATCCAGAATACAAGAGAAATATTCCGGGAGGTTCCGGGGCTGACAAAAAGTCTTGAGAACCCACTGGTGCCATTTGATACAAAATGCAGAGTCATCGATCGGGTGATTCCCCAGGAAATGGGCAAATACATCAAGATCGTCTGCAAACATCAGAAGGTGGAAGATCTGGAAGAGATCTTCGAGTCCTATGATGAGCTGTGCAGGAAGGAAGCCGCAACAATCAAGGCGGTTATGCGGTATGTAACCCTACCTCAGGAGACACAGCTGGAAGGTATAAAAACATTTTTGTGCCGGGAATTTCAGGCAAAAAACGCCGAAATCGAAATGAAAGAAGACAAAAGCCTGATGGGAGGTTTCATTCTCCAGGCAGGTGGACGTGAATATGACTGGAGCCTGAAGGGTCGTTACCGCAGGCTGGAACAGAAATTAACCCGGAGGTGAGCAACTTGAGTGCAATTAATCCAGATGAGATTATTTCCATTCTAAAAGAAGAAATAATAAATTATGATGAGATCAGCCAGAACCAGGAAGTGGGAACGGTCATCTCCGTAGGTGATGGAATTGCTACCATCTACGGAATCGATCATGCCATGTATGGTGAGGTTGTAGTATTTGAAAACGGACTTAAGGGAATGGTTCAGGATATCCGAAGCAACAGCATGGGCTGTATTCTCTTCGGTAAGGATACCGGAATCAGAGAGGGAACCAAGGTAACAAGAACCGGAAAACAGGCAGGTATTCCTGTAGGCTCTGGCTTTATCGGCCGTATCGTCGATGCCCTGGGTGCTCCTTTGGATGGCAAGGGCGAGATTGCAGAAGAAGGATATCGTCCTGTTGAGAATCCGGCTCCTGGAATCATCGACCGTAAATCCGTAACTGTCCCCCTGGAGACAGGTATCCTTTCTTTGGATTCCATGTTCCCTATTGGTCGTGGACAGCGTGAGTTGATCATTGGTGACAGACAGACCGGTAAGACTTCACTGGCCATCGATACCATTCTGAATCAGAAGGGTAAAGATGTAATCTGTATCTACGTTGCCATTGGACAGAAGGCTTCCACCATCGCTAAGGTGGTATCAAACCTTGATAAATACGGTGCAATGGAATACACTACCGTATTCGCATCTACAGCAAGTGACTGTGCACCCCTTCAGTATATTGCTCCTTATGCAGGAACCGCTCTTGCAGAGTTCTTTATGTATCAGGGAAAAGATGTATTGATTGTTTATGATGATCTTTCTAAGCATGCAGTGGCTTATCGTGCCCTGTCTCTGCTTTTGGAGCGTTCCCCAGGACGTGAGGCTTATCCTGGTGACGTATTCTATCTGCATTCCAGACTTCTGGAGCGTTCCAGCCGTCTGAGTGAAGCAGCCGGCGGCGGATCCATTACCGCACTGCCCATTATTGAAACTCAGGCAGGTGATGTATCTGCCTATATTCCCACCAACGTTATTTCCATTACCGATGGACAGATTTTCCTGGAAAGTAATCTTTTCTTCTCAGGTATGCGTCCGGCGGTCAATGTAGGACTTTCCGTATCCCGTGTTGGTGGTGCCGCACAGACCAAGGCAATGAAAAAAGCATCAGGAAGTATCCGTATTGATCTGGCTCAGTATCGTGAGATGGAGGTCTTCACCCAGTTTAGTTCTGACCTGGATGATGCCACCAAGGCACAGCTGGCCTATGGCGGCAACCTGATGGAACTTTTGAAACAGCCCCTGTGTCATCCCCTTTCTCTCCACCAGCAGGTAATTACCTTGTGGGTAGCTACTCATAAGAAAATGACTCATGTGGAGAAAAAGGATGTAAAGAAATACCAGATGGATATGCTGGAATATTTCGATAATGTATATCCCCAGATCGGTAAGGAAATTGAGGATACCAAACAGCTGAGTGATGAGCTGGGTGAGCAGATTCTCAGGGTTGCGGACGAATATAAGGACCGCACGTCTGCCGCTAACTAAGGGGAAAACAGGAGGAATTTATGGCAAACGCTAGAGAAATAAAAGAGAGAATTAGCAGTGTCCAGGACACGATGAAGATCACCAATGCCATGTATATGATTTCCTCTTCCAAGATGAAAAAAGCGAAGAAAATACTGTCGGATACAGAACCTTATTTCTACAATATGCAGAATGCTATTGCCCGTGTTCTGCGACATGTACCGGATACTAAGCATCCTTTCTTCAGTGAACGACATTTGATTCCTGAGGAAAAACGCAAGGTGGCAACCATTGTGGTTACCGGAGATAAGGGTATGGCTGGAGCCTACAACCATAATATTACTCGTATGACGGAAGAGTTCATACAGGCAACCCCAGGGAAACACAAGCTCTATGTGCTGGGTATGGTGGGCCGGCAGTATTTTGGAAAAAAAGATGTGGATATGGATGGCAGTTTCCGTTACACCGTACAGAAACCCACCATGCATCGTGCACGAGTGATCAGTGATGAGCTGGTAAAAGCTTTTCTTGACAGGGAAGTTGATGAGGTTCATATCATTTATACGCAGATGCAGAATGCCGTTGTGCAGAATGCGGTAAATATGCAGCTGCTTCCTCTGAAGAAAACGATTTTTTCACCACTTGAGATTCCGATTGACGTACACCAGGAGGAAATTATCATGTCTCCTTCGGTGGATGCTGTTTTTAATGCCATGATCCCCAATTATCTGACAGGTGTGATCTATGGTTGTCTGGTAGAGGCGTATGCCTGCGAGAACAATGCCAGAATGACAGCGATGCAGGCTTCTACCGACAGTGCCAAGAAGATGTTGCAGGATTTGTCTATTCAGTACAACCGAGCACGTCAGGCGGCAATTACGCAGGAAATCACAGAAGTCTGCGGTGGTGCAAAAGCGCAGAAAAGGAAGTGACAAAGATGAATAAAGGTAAGATTGTACAGGTCATGGGACCTGTAGTAGACGTTGTTTTCGAAGACGGCCAGCTTCCGGATATCAAGGACGCGCTGGAAGTAGAAAACAATGGAAAAAGATGTGTCATGGAGGTCTCACAGCACCTGGGAAATAATGTGGTACGTTGTATCATGTTGAGTGCCAGTGAGGGACTTCAGCGTGACCGCGAGGTTACAGCCACTGGAAGCGGAATCAAGGTTCCGGTAGGCGATTGTACTCTGGGAAGATTGTTTAATGTTCTCGGAGATACCATAGATGGAGGAGAGAGTCTGGATGAGGCAGAACACTGGGTTATCCACAGAGATCCCCCTCCCTTTGCAGAACAGAAACCTGCAACAGAAATTCTTGAGACTGGTATCAAGGTTATCGACCTTCTTGCTCCTTATGCTAAGGGTGGTAAGATTGGTTTGTTTGGTGGTGCCGGTGTAGGTAAGACCGTCCTGATTCAGGAGTTGATTCAGAACGTAGCTACAGAGCACGGTGGATATTCCATCTTTACCGGTGTTGGAGAGCGTTCCCGTGAGGGTAACGACCTTTGGACTGAGATGGGAGAATCTGGCGTATTGGAGAAAACCGCTCTGGTATTTGGTCAGATGAATGAGCCGCCGGGATCTCGTATGCGTGTGGCAGAGACTGGTCTGACCATGGCAGAGTATTTCCGTGATACTCAGCATAGAGACGTGCTTCTCTTTATCGATAATATTTTCCGTTTTGTTCAGGCTGGTTCTGAGGTATCCGCCCTTCTTGGTCGTATGCCTTCTGCCGTTGGTTATCAGCCGACTTTGGCTAATGAGATGGGTGAGCTTCAGGAGCGTATCGCTTCTACTCAGTCTGGTTCCGTAACATCTGTACAGGCCGTATATGTGCCTGCCGACGATTTAACAGACCCGGCTCCGGCTACTACATTTGCCCATTTGGATGCCACTACCGTACTTTCTCGTAAGATTGTAGAGCAGGGTATTTATCCCGCTGTGGATCCTCTGGAATCTACCTCCCGTATCCTGGAGGCAGATGTAGTAGGAGAAGAGCATTATAATGTAGCTCGTAAGGTACAGGAAGCTCTTCAGAAATATAAAGAATTGCAGGATATCATTTCTATCCTTGGTATGGAGGAACTTTCCGATGAGGATAAGAGTACCGTATTCCGTGCCAGAAAGATCCAGAAATTCTTGTCTCAGCCTTTCCATGTAGCTGAGAACTTCACAGGTATCAAGGGTAAATATGTACCTCTAAAAGAAACCATTCGTGGCTTCAAGATGATTCTGGAAGGTGAAATGGATGAGTATCCTGAGAATGCCTTCTTCAATGTAGGTACCATTGATGAAGTTATTGAAAAAGCAAAAACTCTTGAGCAGTAAGTAAAGGAGTGACGCTTATGGATCATAGTACATTTGGCCTTGAAATATTTGCGGCCGACAGACAGTTTTATGACGGAAGAGCCAAATCCCTGATCATTCCCGCGGAAGATGGACAGAAGGAATTCCTTGCTCATCACGAGAATATGATCTGTGCTCTGGTTCCTGGAGAAATGAAATTCCAGGACAAAGAGGGAAACTGGACTACGGTAGCGGTCAGCTCAGGATTTGTGGAGATGATCAATAACCGTGCCAAGCTTTTCTGTCTTACTGTAGAACGTCCGGAAGAGATTGATATTCGCCGAGCAGAAGAGGCAAAAGAAAGAGCGGAGGAACAGCTTCGCCAAAAACAAAGTATTCTTGAGTACCATAGAAATCAGATGGCTCTGGCAAGAGCGATGACTCGATTGAAAGTTACCAAGAAGGGTTAAAAATTCACACTTATGTATACGCTAAAGAGACGCAGTAGCGATGAAAGTCGCTGCTGCGTTTTTTGGCGTTTTCGTGCATTTGAGGGAAGTGTCGGTGACAGAATCTGTAGATTTTGTATAAAAAATAAACAAAAAAACAATTATCATGATACAATAGTTACAGAAAAAATAAAAAGAAGGATTAAGATGTAAAATGAAAAAAAGAATGATCCATTTTTTTTCAGTCATTGCCATGACAGCAATTGCTGTTTTGTTGATTTCGGGATTGCTTATAAAATTAAAATCCAATGCAAAGACTGTGAGTTATAGAGAATATGAAGGACATTATGCTTTGATTACAGATTCTGAAGATGGAGACTTTTGGGATAAAGTATATGAAAGTGCAGAGAAAGAGGGCAAAAGCAGTGATGTTTATGTGGAACGCTTCGGAGAGAATCTTTCTGTGCAATACGACCGAAAAACTCTTTTAAAGCTGGCGATTCAGGCGAAAGTGGATGGAATCATTGTCTCAGGAGATGAGAGCGATGAGACTGTGGAATTGATTGATGAGGCAGTGGAGGATGGAATTCCTGTGGTTACCGTCTTAAATGATTGTTCCGGCAGCAATCGCCAATGTTACGTGGGCACCAGCAATTATACTCTGGGTCAGGAATATGGAGAACAGATTCAGTCGCTTTTGGAAGATATGGAGGATGTGTCAGCAGAATCCCCTGCAGATATTTTAGTGTTAACAGATAAAGAACAGCTGGATGTGAGCCAGAATCTGATACTCTTGGGAATTCGCGAGACCTTAGAAAATACTACCCAGAGCGACACGGTAAAGGTAGATACCCAACTTATTGACAATACAGGAGAGTTTAGTTCTGAGGAAGCGATTCGTGATATCTTTCTGGATGATGAAAATTTCCCAGATATTATTGTTTGTCTCAGTGAGTTAAATACCAAATGTGCCTATCAGGCAGCGGTAGATTACAATAAGGTAGGAAGTGTGAAAATTCTTGGATTTCATGATTCAGATTCTGTATTGGAAGGTGTTTCTAAGGGAATTATCAGTGCCACCATCGCTCTTGATACCAACCAGATGGGAAGAGACTGTGTTCAGGCCTTAAATGATTATATTTCTACCGGTTACACCAATGGATATCAGGCTGTGGACACTCAATTGATTACAGACGATGTGGCAACAAAGCTTTTGAATAGCGAGGAGGGTACGGACAGTGAAAACAATTAAAGCTTCCTTGCAGCTTCGCTGGCGACAGATGACCCTGCAGGAAAAAATGATTGCCATGTTCGTCTTTGTGGCAGCATTAATTATGGCGGTCAATCTTTTTATGTATGCCATTATTAATGATGTGAGCCGATCTGTGGAGAATGTTTATGAGACGAATGTGGAACTGAATAATCTGGCAGATGGTTTGGATACCTTACACTCTTATATGAAGGAATATGTAAAAACCAGAAGCTCTGATGCCATGGACAACTATTATCGAAGCGAGCAAAGCTACCGTGAGCTGGTGGAGGATATGAATATCGGAATCACAGACGATGATCTTTTAATCAGCCGGAGAAATATTTATGGCCTATCCCAGTCCTATTTGGAACTGGCGGAGGAAATCATACAGGCCAAGCGTGGGCGGAATGTAGAGAAATATGGAGAACTTTATGAGGAAGCAAATCAGCTGTATCAGGAGATTCATACCTTCCTTTATAGTATCAATAATGAACAATTTAAGAAAAATTCCCAGTCCTACCAGGTACAGATCACAGCGATGCATTTGATTGTGGTTTTAAGTATTGCCGTCTTGATCCTTGCTATGATCGGCAATGTAGGAATTATTTTGGGTACAACCCGGGATATGACCAAGCCCTTCCGGAATCTTACCAAAGCGGCCAATGAGGTGGCGAAGGGCAATTTCGATCTGGAAGAGATTCCCATAGATTATATGGATGAGATTGGTTCCGTTACCCTGGCTTTTAATCAGATGGTGACCTGTATCAGGGAATATATCGGGCAATTGCAGCAGACCATGGCCCGGGAAGTGCAGATGCAGACCTATTTGAAGGATGCCCAGCTAAAATATCTGCAGGCCCAGATTAATCCTCATTTTCTCTTTAACACATTGAATGCAGGCATGCAGTTGGCTATGATGGAGGATGCCCCCAGGACAGGAGAATTTCTGGATAACCTGGCTTCTTTCTTTCGTTATAATGTAAGAAAGGATGACAAGGATGCTTCCTTGGAAGAAGAAATTCATTTGGTGGACAATTATGTTTACATTTTAAATGTAAGGTTTTCCGGAGAAATTCATTTCTCCAAGGATATTGACGAGACTGTTTTGCAGACCAGAGTGCCCAGTATGATTTTACAGCCTCTTATTGAAAATGCAGTAAATTACGGAATTCGAGGGCTGGATGACAGAGAAGGTTTGGTGGAACTGTCGGTTTACAAAAAAGATGGTGGAATTTATATCAGCATCTGGGACAATGGATTTGGCATGGAAAAAGAGCGGATTCAAGAGGTACTTTCCGGAAAGGCATCTCCCAATGCTAGTAGAAAAAATTCTAATGGAGTGGGTATTAAAAATGTAATGGAGCGGCTGAAGCTTTACTTTAAGGGACAGGCTTCTCTGGATATATTTAGTGAAGGTAAGGACATGGGAACAGAAATCTTGATTCGGATTCCTGAGGAAAATACGATAAATGATAGAAGCAAAGGGGGAGACAAAGATGTATCGAGTAATGCTGGCAGATGATGAGGGGATTGTCCTTGACTCCCTGAAAATGATTATAGAAAAGCGATTTCCTGGGGAATGTCAGATTGAGACTGCAAAAACTGGAAGAAGTGTCATTGAGCTGGCAGAAAGCTTTCGCCCCAATGTGGCATTTATGGATATCCAGATGCCGGGAATCAATGGAATTGAAGCTATGAAGGAAATCCAGGAAAGCAATCCTTCTATTGTATTCATTGTACTTACGGCCTATGATCGCTTTGATTATGCTAAGGAAGCCATTAACCTGGGTGTTTTTGAGTATCTCAATAAGCCTTTCAGTCCGGGAACTATTGAAGAAGTGTTGAAAAAGGCCTTTAAGCTGGTGGATTCCAGGAAAAAGAAGCGAAGTGATGACCTGATTATTAAGGAAAAACTGGAGACTGTTACCCCCATCATCGAAAGTGGTTTTATTTATGCCACCATGTTTCGGGAACAATTTGAAGAGGATATTGATAATTATAAGCAGCTTTTAGGAATCAATACAGATTACGGCTGTATGTTAGCCATTATGGTAGGAGATGAGCAGCATAGCGGTAAGCTTACCAATCCGGTAGGGGCTGGCGTTCGGACCCAGATGAATTATGCTCGGATTCGTTCTATGGTGAAAAATACCTGGCCCTGTCTAGTAGGGGCCGTGATTGCCAACAAAATTCCGGTTTATATTCCCACAGATGGCCGCAAAATTGAATATGAAGAAAGAATTGCCATGATTGATACCGCCAGAGAACTGACTCGGGAATTGCGAAAAAAGACGGATATTAGTTTTCGCATTGGCATTGGTTCTATAAAAAGATTGAAAGACAACATGGAATCCTATGAGGAGGCCGTAAGAGCTCTGAATAATTCCAGCGGCAGCGTAGCCCATGTGGACGATATGGCCATTCACTTGCAATATGATGAAGAATACCCTCTGGATCTGGAGAAAGAAATTTTTGAAAGCTTGCGGGAGGGGAAGATAGAGGATTGCGCAAGAGCGGCGGATGGATATTTTGACTGGATGGTGCATCGATATGATGAAAATAATGTCAGTGTCCGCCTAAAAATTTTGGAATTTGTTTTATTTGCGGATTATCAGGTGTATTTAAAGGGGGGGATCACCTACCATTTTGAGGAAAGAGCGGATTACCTGCCTACAGTGGTAAATGCCACAAGCAATAGCTCTCTGCGCGGTTGGTTTGTGGACAAGCTGCGTAATGCTGCGAAAAATATGGTTTCCAAGAAGGAAGAACATGAAAATCATATGATTGTCCAGGCAAAGGCCTACATTTCGGAGAATTTCTGGAAGGATATTTCTTTGGATGATGTATCAAGGCAGCTGGATCTTAGTTCGTATTATTTTAGCAAGCTTTTTAAAGAAGAGACGGGCAGCAACTTTACCGAGTATGTAACGAAACTTCGTATGGACAAGGCCAAAGAACTTCTGGCGGATAAAAGCCTTAGTATGAAGGCAATCTGCAGTGCGGTAGGCTATAGTGATCCCAATTATTTCAGCAGGATTTTTAAGAAAAATGAAGGGATAACACCCACAGAATATAGAGGAAGGGAGGGCTCATGAAACATAAAATTTGGATAGGCGGAGCATTTACCCTTATGATCTTTCTCATTATCTGTATCGTGATCACCAGGGAAAGTACCGTAACCCAGCAGCCAACTCTGGTGAAAAGCAGTGAAAGCTCCAGCAAGTCGGAAGAAAAGAATCAACTTGAGATTGGGATTACCTTTGATTCCCTGCTTCTTGAGAGATGGCAGAGAGACAGGGATGTATTTGTATCAGTGGCTCAGGATCTGGGGGCTCAGGTGAACTTTCAAAATGCCAATGGTGTTTTGGAGGATCAGGTAGAGCAGATTGAGTATTTTATCAAAAATCAGGTGGATGCCATTGTGATTGTGGCCGTGGCCAGTGGGGAAGATCAAAGTGAATTGAAAGAAGTCATTGCCAATGCCCAGGAATTAGGGATTCCCGTGATTGCCTACGATCGTTTAATTCTGGATGCCAATGTGGACTGCTATATTTCCTTTGATAATGAGGAGGTAGGCCGCCTTATGGGTGCACATGTGAAGGAGCATCTGGGCACGGAGGGAGACATATTGCAGATTTGTGGTCCCACGGCAGACTATAATGTGCCTCAGATCATGGAAGGCTTTTCGGAAGCGCTGAAGGGCACCAATATTACGATTAAGGAGACAGACTATGCGGAAAACTGGATGGGAGAGAAAGGCTTTTCCTATACCAGCGAATTCCTCAATAAAAACACATCACTTCAGGGCATCATGTGCGGCAATGATAGTATTGCCGGCAATGCCATCAAGGCTCTTTCTGAACGGCGAATGGCGGGCAGTGTCTGCGTGGTAGGACAGGATGCAGACCTGGATGCCTGCCAGAGGATTGTGGAAGGGACCCAGTGTATGACCGTCTATAAGCCTGTGGAAAAATTGGCGAAAAAGGCGGCACAGATTACAGTCACTCTGGCCAAGGGAGAAGATATTGACGTAGATGAAACCATTAATGATGGAAGCTTTGATGTGCCTTATGAGAAACTAACACCGGTGGCGGTAACTAAGGACAATATGGATGATGTGATTACCGGAAAATATCATGAGGAGAGTGATATCTATCTCAATGTGAGAAAATGATGGTATACAGGCGACATAGATTGTGAAATGCTATCTGGTTGCTATCATAAGCACTAGCACAGGACATTTTTGTATAGGACAAAAATGTCCTGTTTTTTTGCGTCTGCACCTATTTGTGCTAGGCAAAATATACAGTAAATGACAAGTTAGTCCATGATTTCTTATGATAATATCACATTATCAAAAAGGAATAACAAACAAGGAGGGATTTGTTAATGAAGAAAAAAATAGTTGCAGGTATGCTGGTAGCAGCAATGGCAGTATCAATGGTTGCCTGTGGAAGTTCCTCTTCCGACAGTTCATCATCGGACAGCTCATCATCCGAATCATCATCTGATAGCTCATCAGATTCTGGAACTAAGAAGATTGGTATTTCCATGCCGACCCAGTCTCTTGAGAGATGGAGCCGTGATGGAAGCTACCTGGATCAGCAGTTCCAGGACGCAGGATATGAAACCGTACTTACCTATTCAGATAACGATTCTGCAAAACAGGTAAATGATATCCAGAACATGTTGGCTGACGACGTAGATCTTCTTATTGTAGCTGCTATTGATGGTGAAGCATTGAACACAGCTATGAACGACGCAGCAGATGCAGACGTACCGGTTATCTCTTATGACCGACTCATTCTTAACGACGCTGTTTCCTATTATGTATCTTTCGATAACTACACCGTAGGTAAATTACAGGGTGAGTTCATCGTAGATCAGCTTGATCTTGAGAATGCTGGCGATAAGACCTATAACCTGGAGATTACCGCAGGTGATCCGGCAGATAACAATGCCACCTATTTCTACAACGGTGCTATGGATGTGCTGAATCCTTACATCGAGGCAGGTACACTGGTAGTTCCTTCAGGACAGACAGATTTCGATACTGTTGCAACAGATCAGTGGAATACGGATGACGCAATGGAGAGAGCACAGAACGTTCTTTCTTCCTACTATGCAGATGGCACACAGCTGGATGTATGGCTTTGCTCCAATGACTCCACTGCACTTGGTGTAGCTCAGGCAATCACATCTGACTACAAAGGATCTAACGATATCATCATTACAGGACAGGATGGTGATGAGGCCAACCTTAAGAATATCGTAGATGGTGTTCAGACCATGACGGTTTACAAAAATGTAAGTGATGAGTCTGTTGTAACTCTTGAGCTGGCAAAAGCAATGTTGAATGGTGATACTATTGACGAATCTCTCATCGATAAGTTCGGTGTAGAGGCATCTTATGATACAGAGTCTTATGAGACTTCTTCAGGCCATACATGCCCGTCCTTCCTTCTGGTTCCTAACGTAATCACAAAGGACAATCTGCAGGATCTTGTAGATACAGGACTTTATGAGATGGACGGCAATTACCTTAAAGCAGTGAGCTAAAGATATTAGAAGTTAAGGTTAAAAGTAGCCTGATATTTGAGGCGGGCCATAATGGTACCGCCTCAATTTTAAGAAAAGCGAGAGGAGGAGAATCTTTTGGCAGATAACATTTTGGAAATGAAATCCATAACGAAAGAATTCCCTGGAGTTAAAGCTTTGGATAACGTTAATCTAAAGGTGGAGAGAGGCGAGATTCACGCTCTGATCGGGGAGAATGGTGCAGGAAAATCCACATTGATGAATGTGTTATCCGGAACGTATCCGGCAGGTTCCTACACAGGAGAAATTTATTACAACGGAGAACTCTGTCAGTTTAAAACACTGAAAGACAGTGAAAGCAAGGGCATTGTTATTATTCACCAGGAGTTAGCATTGATTCCACTTTTAACAATTGGTGAAAATATGTTCCTTGGAAATGAGAAAAAGACAAGTACAGGCACCATTGATTGGGATGCAACCTTCAATGAGGCTGAAAAACATATGAAGCAGGTGGGCCTGAATGAGTCCGCCCAGACACTGATTAAGGACATCGGAACCGGTAAGCAGCAGCTGGTGGAGATCGCCAAGGCTTTCTCTAAGAATGTAAAACTTCTGATTCTGGATGAGCCGACCTCATCTCTGAATGATGAGGATGCAAGAATGCTTTTGGATCTTCTTCTTGAATTTAAGAAGCAAGGTCTGACATCTATTATTATCACACATAAGTTGAATGAGATTATCTATTGTGCAGATAAAGCGACAATCATCCGTGATGGTTCTACCATCGAGACCCTGGTGAAGGGTGTGGATGACTTTACGGAGGATCGCATTATCAAGGGTATGGTAGGAAGATCCATGGATGACCGTTATCCCAAGAGAGAGCACCATGTTTCCTCTGAGGTGAAAATGGAGGTCAAGAACTGGACCGTATATCACCCCTTATATCATGAGAAAGTTGTGGACAAAAATGTGTCCTTTAAGGTTCATAAAGGCGAAGTTGTAGGATTTTCCGGACTTCAGGGCGCAGGCCGTACCGAACTTGCTATGTCCATTTTTGGAAGAAGTTACGGTTCCAAGTGCGAAGGTGAACTGTATATTGATGGCAAAAAGGTGGAATTAAAAACACCGGAACAGGCCATTCGCCATAAACTGGCCTATGTAACTGAGGATCGTAAGACCAATGGTCTGATTCTTGGAGAAACGATTAAATTCAATACCACTCTTGCCAGACTGGATAAGGTTTGCAATAACGGCATAATTGATAAGACGGCAGAAACTAATGTGGCCGAGGTTATGACAAAAGAAATGGGAACCAAAACTCCTTCCATTAATCAGAAGGTGGGCAATCTTTCCGGTGGTAACCAGCAGAAAGCCCTTCTTGGCAAGTGGATGTTTACAGAACCTGAGATTCTGATTCTTGACGAACCGACTCGTGGTATCGATGTTGGTGCTAAATATGATATCTATTGCCTGATCAACAAGATGGTGGAAAGTGGAAAATCTGTAATTATGATTTCCTCAGAGTTACCGGAGTTGATTGGTATGTGTGATCGAATTTATGTCATGAATGAAGGAGAACTTAAAGGCGAGATTGCAGCAAGTGAGGCAACTCAGGAGATGATCATGGGATTCATCATTAGCGCCGATAAGTAGCGAGAAAGGAGTGTTTACAATGACAGAAAAAAAATCATCTGTAAGTATCGGAAGCTTCCTTACGAAATATAGTATGGTAATAGCTTTGGTATGTGTATTTATTTTATTTTACTTCCTGACAGACGGACGTCTTCTCTATGCGCAGAATATGTCCAACTTGATGATCCAGAACGGATACGTACTGGTTATGGCCTGTGGTATGCTCTTGTGTATTCTGACAGGAGGTAACATCGATCTTTCTGTTGGATCTGTGATCTGTATGGTAGGTGGTGTAGCAGCAGTTTTAATTACCAATAAGGGAATGAACCCGATTCTCACCATCGTCATTTGTCTTCTGCTGGGTCTTGCAGCTGGTGTATGGCAGGGATATTGGATTGGTTATGTAAGAATTCCTCCCTTCATCACAACATTGGGTGGTATGTTTATCTTCCGTGGTATCGGACGTTTGGTACTGGACAGTAAAACAGTAGCCGTTCAGAATCAGCTTTTCCTTGATATCTTTACAGCATACATCAAGGTACCGGGACTGGACAACGATGATCGTATCCTTTCTCCTATCGTGGTAGCCATCATTGTGATTGCTATTCTTGTGGCAAGAACCGTAACTTCCAGAATCCATAAAGCGAAAAAAGGCTATCGTCAGTCCAGCGCTCTCTTGGATTATGGTCGTACCGCTATTATTTCTGTTGTACTCTTTGCTTACTGTATTCTTCTTGCTCAGTATAAGGGCATTTCCGTAATGCTGGTTTGGGTTGTGGCAATCTGCCTGATCTACAATTTCATTACATCCAGTACCGCATTTGGACGTTATTTCTACGCAGTAGGTGGTAATGAGAAAGCAACACAGCTTTCTGGTATCAACACAGATAGAGTATATTTTATCGCTTATGCAAGTATGGGCCTGATCGCTGGTCTTTGCGGACTCCTTTGTCTGGCTCGTGTAGGATCCGTTACAGGTTCTACCGGTACTTCCTACGAGATGGATGCCATCGGCTCCTGTTTCATCGGTGGTGCATCTGCATATGGAGGAAGTGGAACCATCCCTGGAGTTATCATCGGTGCTCTCCTTCTGGGTGTCATCAACATGGGCATGTCCATCATGGGTGTCGGCGACTCCTGGCAGTATGTTATCAAAGGTGCTGTACTTTTGATCGCTGTAATCTTCGACGTAGTATCCAACCGTAAGAAAGGTTGATGGCGAAAATCTGAGTATGGGAGGAATAGAAAAAATGAAAACAGAAGCATTTGGAAAGACCTCTGCAGGGGTGGAAGCAAGTCTCTATACCCTGGAAAATGCAAATCATACCCTAGTAAAAGTAACTGATTACGGTGCAACTCTTGTCTCCATCCTTTTTACGGATGGAGACGGAAAAGAGCGAGATCTGATTCTTGGCTATGATGATGTGACCGGCTATGAGGAGCATACCTGTTTTTTCGGAGCCACCATCGGCCGTAATGGCAATCGTATCGCAGAAGGAAAATTCTCTATCAATGGGGTAGAGTACCAGCTGGATCAGAATGAAAATGAAAATAATTTGCATAGCGGCAAGCATGGCTTCGACGGTGTGCTTTGGAAAGTAAAGGAAAGAAGTGAAGATTCCATTACTTTCTACCACTACAGCTCCAAGGAGGAGCAGGGCTTCCCAGGAAATATGGATGTTACTGTAAAATTCACGATTGATGGAGAGGATACTCTTCACATTTCCTATGACGCAAAGGCCGATGAAGATACCGTCATGAATTTCACCAATCACACCTATTTTAATCTGGGTGGTCATGACAGCGGCAATGTATATAATCATTTTCTGCAGCTTATGTCGGATACCTATAATCCGGTTATTGACTCCAAGTCCATTCCCACCGGAGAAAATGCCCCCGTGGCGGGAACACCTATGGACTTTACCCAGCCAAAGAAAATTGGCCAGGATATTGATGCCGACTTTGAGCAGCTGAAGTTTACTAAGGGCTTTGACCACAATTATGTCTTAAGTGAAAAACCTGGTGAAATGAAGCTGGCAGCAAAGGTAGCTTGCCCGGAAAGTGGTGTCAGAATGGATGCGTATACCGATTGCTGTGCCATTCAGTTCTATGCCGGCAATTTTATCGGAGAACAGACAGGAAAAGGCGGTGTTGCCTATGGAGATCGCCATGGACTTTGCCTGGAATCCCAGTTTTGCCCCAATGCGGTAAATGATCCGAATTTTGTATCCCCAGTGGTGGCAGCCAATACCCCCTACCATTCAGAGACAAAATATCATTTTTACCATATGTAACTATTTAAAGCCATGCAAAATTGCTTTCTGAGAATGCTTGCATTTCCACAGAAATGAAATTTTATATGGGAGGAGACTATGTATTATATAGGAATTGATCTCGGAACATCATCAGTAAAAATGCTTTTGATGGAAGAGAACGGAAATATAGTAAAGATCGTATCCGGAGACTATCCTTTGGAATTTCCCAAGCCTGGTTGGAGCCAGCAAAAGCCGGAGGACTGGTGGGAGAGAATCTGCCAAAAACTTCCGGAACTTCTGGAAGGAATCGATACATCCAAAGTAAGAGGCATCGGTGTCGGAGGACAGATGCATGGCCTGGTTGTTCTGGATAAAGAGGATCAGGTAATCCGCCCGGCAATCCTTTGGAATGATGGCCGTACAGAAAAAGAGGTAGAATACCTGAACAATGTGATTGGCAAGGAAAAGCTTAGTGAATATACGGCCAATATAGCGTTTGCCGGATTTACAGCACCTAAGATTCTCTGGATGGAGAAAAATGAGCCGAAGCTTTTCGCTAAGATTGCTAAAATCATGTTGCCTAAGGATTACATCAATTACAAGCTGACAGGAGTTTTTGCCACAGATGTGTCAGATGCTTCCGGAATGCTGCTTATGGATGTGAAAAATAAATGCTGGTCTAAGGAAATGCTGGAAATCTGCCACGTAAAAGAAGAGCAGATGGCTACTATCTATGAATCCTATGAGCAGATTGGTTGTGTATCCAAGGAAATTGCCCAGCGCTTCGGGATTCCTGAAGATACCGTGGTTGCGGCAGGAGCCGGTGACAATGCAGCGGCAGCTGTGGGAACCGGAACTGTGGGAGATGGCAATTGCAATATTTCCCTGGGAACCTCAGGAACCGTATTTATTTCCTCAGAAAGCTTTGGTGTAGACGACAATAATGCCCTTCACTCATTCGCACATGCTGACGGAAAGTATCATCTCATGGGATGTATGCTTTCCGCAGCAAGTTGCAATAACTGGCTAATGAAAAATATATTTGAGACAGAAGATTTTGCAAGAGAACAGTCTCTAATCAAAGAGGAAAATCTGGGACATAATCATTTATTCTTCCTTCCCTATCTTATGGGGGAGAGAAGTCCTATAAATGATACCAATGCCAGAGGAACCTTTATCGGTGCTACCATGGATACCACAAGAGCCGACTTTACCCAGGCGGTACTTGAGGGTGTGGCTTTCGCAGTCAAGGATATGTTTGTGATCGCCGAAAAATTAGGAATCCATATCGAAAAAAGTAAAATCTGCGGCGGAGGAGCAAAAAGTCCCCTCTGGAAACGGATGATTGCAAGCGTACTTGGCATCAAGTTGGAGATCCTTGCTTCTGAGCAGGGACCTGGCATGGGCGGAGCTATGCTGGCCATGGTGGCAGCCGGTGCTTATGCATCAGTGCAGGAAGCTTGCGGCAAGATCGTAGAGGTTGCGGAGGTGGTTGAACCGGAACCGGATCTTGTCGCACTTTATAAAGAAAGATATGAGCAGTTCCGGCAGATTTATCCTGCAACAAAAGAACTCTTCAAACACATCGTATGATGGGAATCAGAGTTCTGCAGTAAGAGGGCTCTGATTAAAAATCGATACAAATTGGTATATGTAGAAAAGACTGGTATAAAGAAGTTGTAAAGTGAACGTTTGAAGTTTGTTAGTAAAAACATTATGGATAACTGTATGATAGATATGAAATAGAAAGGACGGATGACAATGTCAAAGAACATTCCTGAAGTAAAAATGGGTATTATCGCGGTTTCTCGTGACTGTTTCCCCATCACTCTTTCCAGTAAAAGAAGACATAATATTGTAGAAGCTTACGGTGATGGACTTTATGAATGTCCCATCGCTGTGGAAAACGAATTAGATATGCTTAAGGCAGTTGAGGACGTAAATAAAGCAGAGTGTAATGCCCTTGTTATTTTCCTGGGCAACTTCGGCCCTGAGACACCGGAGACGCTTATCGCTAAACATTTTGACGGCCCTTGCATGTATGTGGCAGCAGCTGAAGGTGATGGCGATATGATCGACGGCCGTGGCGACGCTTATTGTGGCGTTTTAAACTGTTCTTATAACCTGGGTATGAGACATATCAAGGCATTTATCCCGGAATATCCCGTGGGAACAGCCCGGGACATTGCGAAAATGATCAAGGATTTCGAGCCTATGGCAAAAGCCCTGATCGGTATCAGCAATCTTAAAATCATCACATTTGGTCCAAGACCCCAGGATTTCTTCGCCTGCAATGCTCCTATTAAAGGCCTCTACGAATTGGGCGTAGAGATAGAAGAAAATTCCGAGCTTGACCTTTACGTTTCCTATCAGGCACATGCAAACGACCCCCGTATCCCGGAAGTCTGCAAAAATATGGCAGAGGAAATGGGCGAAGGATGCTACTATGAGGATCTGAACGCTCGCATGGCTCAGTATGAACTTACCCTCCTTGACTGGGCTGAAGAACACAAGGGATCAAGAAAATACGTTGCATTTGCAAACAAATGTTGGCCGGCATTCCCAGGTGTATTCGGATTCGAGCCTTGTTATGTAAACTCGAGACTGGTTTCCAGGGGAATACCGGTGGCTTGCGAGGTAGATATCTACGGAGCACTTAGTGAGTATATTGGTATGTGCGCATCCGGCGATACCGTAACGCTGCTGGATATCAACAACTCCGTACCTCAGTACATTTATGACGAGGACATTAAAGGAAAATACAATTACGATATTACAGATACATTTATGGGCTTCCACTGCGGAAATACTCCGGAGTGTAAGATGTGCGATAACCGTGCAGTTAGGTATCAGCTGATCCAGCACAGACTTCTTGAACCAGAAGGAAGTGACCCGGATATTACAAGAGGAACTCTTGAGGGAGATATCGCTGCCAGCGATGTAACCTTCTACAGACTCCAGTGTGATTCCGATGGAATCCTCCGCTGCTATATTGCAGAGGGCGAGGTTTTGGATGTACCCACCAGATCCTTTGGTGGAATCGGTATCTTCGCAATTCCTGAGATGGGACGCTTCTACAGACACGTTCTGATTCAGAAGAGATACCCCCATCACGGAGCAGTTGCATTTGCACATGTTGGTAAAACTCTCTTTGAAATCTTTAAATTCCTTGGTATCGAAGACATTCAATACAATCGCCCTAAGAGTTTACCCTACCCAACAGAAAATCCCTTTCATTGATGGTAAGCAATGAAATATTTTCAAATCGCACAATATATAATACTTCCTTAAAGTAAGGAAAGGACCATCGGATTACCTCATCCGGTGGTTCTTTCTCTATAAACAGAGTGAAAAAATTATTTAAATATATTTATAAAAATTTAAATTGCAAACGGAAATTGCAAAACTGAAAAAAACAGAGTAGTAATATCCACCAATATAACAATACTCATACTATTAAAAGTGCACAAAATATAAAAAAAAATTCGTGAGAATTACAAAAAATAGAAATTGAATTTTGTCTATTATACTCAAAAATGGAAATAGTTAATAAAAATGAGAAGATTTTACCTTTTTTACTGTTGAAAATTACAAGAAAAAGTGCTAATCTAAATTCATCAAAGATCCACCGAGACAGTGGTCGATTAAGAGGAGTAATCAGACATACTGGGGAGTGGATTATATTTAAGACGTATGTGTGCACGAGAACGCAAAAGGAAAAATTTTATTTTAGGCCCTTCAAACAGGGACATAAATGGAGAATTTTAAAGCTTTTCGTTTTCCTTTCCGGATGCTTTGGCTGGCTCTGGACACTAAAATCCATCAAAAACAAAGAATGACCAATGAGGAGTGGTCATTTATGTGGAGGATGGATTATATTTTACGTCTTTGCGTTCTCGTGAACGCAAGAAAAAATTTAGTATGGGGGTAATACCAAATGTCATTTTTTTCATCATTTGCCTGGATAGGCATTTCGTTTCTGCTGTTTACAGCATTGGTTGCCATCATTTCCGCATGGAAAACAAAAGATGAGCAGCTGGATACCGCTGAGGGCTATTTCCTTGCAGGCCGTGGTCTTCCGGGTATTGTTATTGCAGGATCACTTTTGCTGACAAACCTGTCGGCAGAGCAGCTGGTTGGTTTGAACGGACAGAGTTGGCAAACCAACATGGGACCCATCGCATGGGAAGTTGGTTCCATGTTCACCCTTCTGGTGCTGGCTTACTATTTCCTTCCCAGATTCTTGAAAATGGGTGCCATGACCATGCCGTCCTTGATGGAGGCTCGCTATGGTCGAGGCACAAAAACCATGTTTTCCTTGGTTATCGTTATCATGTATTCCATCCTGAACCTGCCGGTTATTCTTTATTCAGGAGCTGTTGTATTTGAACAGATCTTTGATATCTCCGGCATGTTGGGCGTCAGCAAATTTGCAGCAGTAGCAATTCTCTGTGTGATTATTGGTATCATTGGTGGATGCTATGCAATCTTCGGTGGTCTGAAGGCGGTAGCCGTATCAGATACCATCAACGGTGTCGGCCTGATCATCGGCGGTCTTATGATTCCTTTCCTGGGCTTTTCCGCTCTGGCTTCCGCAACAGGAGGACACGGCATTATCGATGGTATCAAATATATGATCGAAGCTGACCCCAGCAAATTGAATGCCATTAATGCTTGGAATGCACCTCAGCCGGAAGTTCCCTGGCCATTGATCATCACCGGTATGTTCTTTAATAACCTGTACTGGTGGTGTACGAACCAGTCTTTCGTACAGCGTGCATTGGCAGCAAAAAGCTTGAAGGAAGGTCAGAAGGGTGCCATCTTCTGTGGTTTCCTGAAATGCCTTGGACCTCTGTATCTGGTTATTCCTGGTATCATCGCTTACTATCTGCCAAGCATTCAGGATAAATTGGCAGCAGCAGGAGATTCCGCAATTGACTTTGCTTATCCTGCATTGATCGCTGAGATTGTTCCTAAGCCGGTTATGGGCTTCTTCGCAGCAGTTATGTTTGGAGCGATTCTTTCCTCCTTTAACTCTGTGTTGAACTCTGCATCTACTATGTTTACACTGGATCTCTATCGTTCCTCCATCGATCCTAGTGCATCCGATGTAAAATGTGTTAAAGTTGGTAAAATCTATGGTACCATCGCAGGTATCGTAGCAATCATTATTTCACCTTTCGTTATGTATGCAGGTGGTATCACAACCTTCCTCAACTCCATGAGTCAGTTTGTATCTCTGCCGGTACTGTGTACGATTTTGGGAATCTTCATGTTCAAACGTATTCCCAAGTATATGCCTAAGATAATTACTGTATTCCACGTGGTACTCTACGGAGCATTCCTTATTATCCAGCCTTGCTATCCCGGCAGTGATAATCCCATTCATTATCTCTATGCCATGGCAGTATTGTTCCCATTGGAGTTGCTCATTATGTGGTATCTGAATAAATATCATCCAGGTGAGGAGTATATTATCCAGGATGTAGGTGCCGTAGATCTGACACCGTGGAAATATCGTCACATTGTCTCAATCATTGGTTTGATTCTTGCAGCAGCCATTTATATTTTGTTCTCTCCTCTTGGTATTGCAGCATAAAACCAATTTCCTTCCTTTAAACTGCAGCGATAATCAGGTGTTCCCTCCGGATTGTCGCTGTAGCACATTCGTAGGACAATAGAAAATTAATTGATAATATATTTATAAAAAATAAGTATTTTGAATAATATTTTACTTGCGTTCACGGGAACGCAAGCTTATAATCCAAAATGTAAATAAGAAATTTGCATGCAATGAAATGTAACTGAAAACAGAAATAAATTCACCAAATTACTTAAGAAAACAAAGCAAAAAAAACAAAGTAACAAAAGATTGTAGGTAAAAGGAGAAATTATCATGACAAGTTTGAATATTGCATTAATCGGCTGTGGTATGATCGGACGTGAGCATATCGAGCGTATTCAGAATCGTATCCGTGGAGCAAAAATCGTTGCGGTTTGTGACGTATTTGAAGAGGGCGCAAAGAAAGGCGCTGAGATTGCCGGTGAAGGCACAAAGATTTATACAGATTTCAATGAAGCCATCAACGATCCGGACGTTAATGCAGTCGTTGTTACCACACCGGGACAGTTCCACAAGGATCCGGTAATTGCAGCTATCAAGGCTGGCAAGCCGGTATTTACAGAGAAACCTCTGGCCAATACAGCAGCTGATGGAAAAGAAATCGTTGAAGCTGAGATGGCAGGCGGAAAACATCTGGTACAGGTTGGTTTCATGCGCCGTTATGACCGTGGATACAATCAGATGAAAGAACTGATTGATTCTGGAAAATTCGGAGCACCTATGGTAATTAAGTGTACCCACCGTGCAGATGGAGTAGCAGAGAGCTATACCACAGCTATGGCAGTAACAGATACGGCCATCCATGAGATTGACGTTCTTCCCTGGCTGGTAAATGACGAGTGGGATGAGGTACAGTGCATCATGCCTAAGACAACTTCCAAGGCGCATGAAGGACTGAAAGATCCTCAGATCATGATTATGAAGACAAAGAGTGGTATCGTTAACGTGTTGGAAGTTAACGTAAACTGCGGATTTGGTTATGATATCAACTGTGAAGTGGTTTGCGAGAATGGTGTCATCAACCTTCCTTGCCCATCCTTCCCAACCGTTCGTTACCAGAACAATGTATCTACTAAGATCGAGGACAACTGGATCCTTCGCTTCATCGACTCCTATGATGTAGAAATTCAGGATTGGGTTGACCATGCACTGAAGGGTGAGACCGGCGGATCTTCTGCATGGGATGGTTATGTAGCTTCCATCACAGCAGACGCTTTGGTTAAGAGCCAGACATCTGGAGTTCCGGAGAAGGTAGTAACCGGAGGTACACCGGATTTCTATAGGAAATAATTACTAGAAAAATTGAAATTACTATATAAATAAAGCAAGCCATCAGAGACAGAAGGGAAAGGGCTCTGGTGGCTTTTTGATGTTGTATCATTAAAGTTGACATCCTATTCTCAAGGATTTTGATATAATCATAATCAATAAGAGAACAGGAGAAACAGAGATGGCACAGAGACAAAAATCTTATGATAACGAATTTAAAGCACAGGCAGTTAAGCTTGCCCAAGAAATTGGTGGACACAAACATGAAAGCGACACTTTGCAAACAACCCCTGGATAACGCTTATAAAGCATATCCCATGCTTCGTGGCGCTACTCTTCATAG
>CAVBGA010000086.1:0-6000 GCA_963594675.1 Lachnospiraceae bacterium | reverse complement strand
TGTGGTTTATCCTTACAAAATTCTCTCAAGGTTTCCGTCTTTCCCACACGACGACGTCCGTAAAGAACAATAAGCTGACCATCACTTGCTACATATTTATCGTTTAAAAAATTCAATTCAGCTTCTCTGCCGATAAACATATAATCGCCTCCAGATAATTCAAATTTAGATTAAGTAAATCGTGATTTGATATTATTATATTCGCAAACATCTGAAAAGTCAAACTGTGCAAACTATCTTCTAATAAAATTACTTTCCACGAAAAGGATTCTATGAATATTATTCAAGACATAGGTTCTTTTATCGCTTGACAATTTAAGGGGATCCATTGCTTCCCTGACAGTTTTCTTTGAATAACCCAACATTGGTCACCTGTTATGAAGTGACCTCCTGTCAAGAGTAAATCTCGAGAAAATCACCACAACTTTTCCTTCCTTAAATTTTAACACTGGATACAGAGGCAGAGCCTCGGATCTAACAGTCCCCGGCCTTGGCCACTCTGTTATACGTGGATTGGTTAGCTGCAGGTCAATGGTCCACCGTGAATCTTGCCGCCTCCTAGCGTGAATCAAAATGAAGTATGCCAGCAATATTGGGCAGCAAACACGAAAAGGTACCGATCCACACAATAGGATGAACCAATACCTTTTCGTGTAGTCCCAACTTGGGGCTTATGTCTTATTTATATCCCGAAAGTAAAAAGCCGGAGCGTAACCACACTCCGACTCTTTTATAAATTTCCATTACTCCAGAGAGAATTCCGGGTCTCCCTGGTTGTTCATTATTTTTTCCTCTACTTTACAAATGTAGTAAGATGCTCATCTGCAATCCAATTCGATCTCCTACTCTTTTCTACACAGTTTTTATCTACAAAACAATCTTATCAAGAATCCCAATTAATTTCGCAAGGATAATTCCATAATTTGTCATAGGCACGCCCTGCTTCTTTGCCCGGTCAATACGGTACATGACGTACTTGCGGTTGAACATACAGGCCCCGCATTGAATTACCAAATCATAGGGAGTCAAGTCTTCAGGATAATCTGTACCACTGACATTGCTAATCTGTAAATCATTGCCAAATTTCTTTCTTAGAAATCTTGGGATTTTTTCTCTTCCGATGTCCTCTTTTAAAGGCGCATGAGTACAACATTCTGCAATTAATATTTTTGCATCTGGCTTTAGATTATCTAGTTTTCCAGCACTTTCCACGTAATAAGAAAGATCTCCTTTCCAAGCGGCAAAAAGCACTGAAAATGACGTCAAAAGACTTTCTGCAGGTTTATTCTCGTAAACATAGTCAAAGGCCTGAGAATCGGTAATTATGAGCTTTGGCGGCTCTTTTAGCACTGCAAGAGAAGGAAGTAGCTGTTCCGTAGTTACACTCATAACCATACACTTCTTATCTAAAAGCTCCCGCAATGTTTGTACCTGAGGCAGAATCAGTCTGCCTTTCGGTGCCTGAATATCCTGCGGCATTACAAGAAGAACCAAATCTTCCTTTGTCACCAAATTCCCCAGTATTGTCTTTGCATCATAATTTTCAGGAACAATAGAAATTAGTCTTTCTTTTAATTCCTTGATACCTTCACCTTCGATGGCACTAATACATGCAGCATCTTTTTTTGTTGCTTTTTTGATACGATTTAAAATCTCAATTTTTTCCTCTTCGCTGTAAAGATCGCATTTGTTCAAAACAGGAAGCATAGGGGTATTTTGTTCTTTTAAAATATTAACCCATTCCAACTCTGCTTGAAAATCATCTCCCGAAAAGAGAATTAATGCTACATCCGACTTTTGTGCCGCCAATTTTGTTTTTTCAATACGGAGTTTACCTAATTCTCCTTCATCATCGAAACCTGCCGTATCGATTAATTCACAAGGACCAAAAGGATAAATTTCCATAGCCTTGTAAACTGGATCCGTCGTGGTTCCTGCTACATCTGCCACAATAGATACCTTTTGCCCTGAAAAAGAGTTAATGAAAGTTGATTTTCCACTATTGGTTTTCCCGAAAATACCAATGTGTAAGCGATTTGCAGAAGGCGTATCCTGCAAAGTGCTTTTATTTTGCATCAAATCCCTATTTCCCAAAATGTGATTATTCTGCATTGATTCTTTCATAATCTCATGAAATTCCTTTCTTTTCGGTTAGTAGCCAGAGCATACTTTCCAATCAGTTATTGTTTAGTGAACTGTTTTATCTTAGCCTATATAATCTCCCCGGTCAATGACACAATGATATCCGATACTTTCCATGCGTCTTTCCAGACAGCCACGACATTCGGCTGCATCTTCTCCGGTACATATTTTATTATCATATAGCTGATATTTATCACGAACTCTTACTGGTGACAGATTCGGCATAATAACATTGGCTCCTGCCTCTACTCCCATCTCACGTCCTTTTGGATGAATAGTTCCCAAAGCTGTTGTAGCAGGCAAAAGCACCTTGGGATGAAGAAGGCGAATGACAGCCAAAAGACGTAAGGTACTCTCCAGGCTTCCCTGACTCTCATCTCTAAAGGGCGTATCATGATGGGGGATAAAAGGACCGATGCCAACCATCTCAGGTTGAAGCTCCCTAATAAATGATAAATCCTGGCAAAGTGTGGCTACGCTTTGCCCTGGAGAACCCACCATAAATCCGCATCCGGTTTGGTATCCAATTTCTTTCAAATCGTGAAGGCACCGCTTTCTGTTTTCCAGCGATAAATCTTTTGGATGAAGCCGCCTATAATGTTTTGCACTTGCAGTTTCATGCCGCAACAAATAGCGATCCGCTCCTGCACGGTAATAGGCAAGATAACTCTCCCTGCTTTTTTCACCTATTGACAGAGTCACTGCACAGTCCGGATGCCGCTCCTTAATCTGAGAAACAATTCGACATATCATCTCGTCACTATAATAAGGGTCTTCTCCACCCTGAAGCACAAAGGTTCGAAAACCAAGATCATATCCCGAATCGCAACAATTCTCAATATCTTTTTCTGTCAGGCGGTATCGCTGCAGCTTTGTGTTGCCGCAGCGAATTCCGCAATAATAACAATTGTTTTTGCAGTAATTTGTAAACTCAATCAAGCCTCGCAGATAAATTTGATTTCCGTAAAACTTTTGTGCAGTTTTTCTTGCCTTCTCAAAAAGGGTACTTCTAAAATCCTCATCCTCAGTGAATAAAATAAATTGCAATTCATTCTCATCCGGTGAAAAACCACTTTCCAGTTTGGCAAATATCCTATCTTTCATACCGCTCCTTATTTTGAATATACAGCTTTGGCAGCAATGCCTTCTAGCTTTCCTAACTTACCAGCCAAGGCATTAATGATATCCTGAGGGGCATCCATCGCGATACTAATGATATGGATGTTTTTTTCACGATAAGGAATGCCCATACGGCCAATCACATAGTCCGCATACTCATGTAAAATTTTATTTAAAGATTCTACGGATTCTGAATTTTCAATAATAATCCCGATAACTGCGATTCTGTTCATAAATTACTCCACTTATTTAATAAAAATCATTGTGCAGAAGCTCATGCTCTTTACCTTTCAGTAATCCCTGATAAAGTTCAAGAACCAATGGATTCTCGTCAGACTTCTTAATGATCGTATTGCTATCTGCCTTGTATAATCCTTTCGCACGGGAAATCTTCGTTTTCTCGTTTGCTCTGGCAGGCTGTCCACCACCCATGATGCAACCATTTCTACAAGCCATAACCTCTATCAAATGATAAGATTTTTCACCATTTTTCACGGAATCCATGACTTTTCTTGCATTTGCAAGACCACTGGCTACGCAAATATTAATCTGCGTTCCATTATAGTCTACAGAGAATTCCTTGATACCTTCTGAGCCACGTACACCAGTCTCAGCAATTTCCTGCATAGCCTGCTTGCTGTGATCCTTCGTTAATCTTCTTAGCACGGCCTCGGTAACACCACCGGTAACACCAAAGATGACTCCACCACCAGAACCAAAACCGAAAGGCATATCGCAGGATTCTGGTTCAATCTCTGCAAAATCTACTCCGAAGAAGTCAATCATACGAAGCAACTCTGTGGTAGTAATAACATAATCAGTATCCTGCTCACCTTGAGTATAGCTGTTGGGTCGAATGGCTTCTGCCTTCTTTGCTGTACAAGGCATAATCGATACCATCACTGTCTTCTTACCCTCTGCATGTTCTGGATCACGATAATATTCTTTGATTACCGCTGACATCATTCCCTGAGGAGAACGACAGCTGGATATATTAGGAATATAATCTTTATATTGATCTGTCACAAATTTAACCCATGCAGGACAGCAGGAAGTCAAAAGGGGAAGATGCTCGCCTCTTTCAATGCGCTTGAGGAACTCTGCACTTTCCTCTAAGATTGTCAAATCCGCACTGAATGTAGTATCGTATACCTCATCAAATCCCATACGATGAAGCGTACTTACGATTTTGCCCATTACATTCTTGCCCTTAGCCAGTCCATAATGATCTCCTACAGCAACACGAACTGCCGGTGCTACCTGTGCAACAACTCGGGTATTCGGATCTGCTATAGCAGCCCAAACCTCATCCATGTGTGTTTTAATGGTAATAGCACCTGTAGGACAGTATACACGACATTGTCCGCAATTTACACACATAGTTTCAGAAATTTTTTTATTGAATGCCGGCATTACCATAGCTTCTGTACCACGGAATGCAAAGCCCAATGCACCAATCCCCTGCAACTCTTCGCAGGCTCTTACGCAATCGCCACAAAGAATACATTTATTAGGATCTCTTACCAATGCAGGAGAACTGGTATCTAATTCATGAATCTCCCTAGTATTTTCAAAGCGAATATTGTTTACGCCTAAGCGACGTGCTAACTCCTGAAGCACACAGTTGC
Source organism: Lachnospiraceae bacterium (assembly GCA_963594675.1). Lineage (GTDB taxonomy): Bacteria > Bacillota > Clostridia > Lachnospirales > Lachnospiraceae > Ruminococcus_G. The sequence goes on along the minus strand of CAVBGA010000086.1, from coordinate 1,111 downwards.
CACTCTTTTCGCAAGTGGTACAATCACGACAATGTGCTGCCAAAAGCAGTTCTACAATCAACTTTCTATATTTTTTTATTCTACCAGAATTTGTATAGATAACCATACCGTCTCTTGGCTGCTCAGAGCAAGAAGCAAAAGTCTTGCCTCTGTCATCTTCCACTGTACACAAACGACAGGCACCAAAAGTAGAAACCTCTGAATGATAACAAAGTGTAGGGATATCTATTCCGGCATTACGGATTACAGACAAAACATTTTTTTCATCTGTAAATTCCACCTTTCTTCCATCAATTGTCATATAGCCCATAGTGTATCCTCCCTTCTATGCTTCCACGTGAATTGCTTCAAATGAACAATTCGCCATGCAGGCACCACACTTGATACAAATATCATTATTGATTGAATGTGGTTGTTTTTTATCACCAGTAATTGCACCTGCCGGACAGTTTCTCTTACACTTGCCACAACCGATACATTTCTCAGGATCAATGATAAAACGGCGAAGGGCCGAACAAACCTTTGCTCTACATTTCTTATCAATAATATGCTCTTTGTATTCGTCATAGAAGGTTTTCATGGTACTAATAACGGGAAGAGGAGCACTCTTTCCTAATCCACAAAGAGCCATGGATCGAATCATTTCGGCAAGCTCTGACAGCTCATCAAGATCCTTTTCTTCTCCCTTGCCAGCAACGATTTTCTCCAGAATCTCCAACATTCTCTTAGTACCTTCACGACAAGGCACACACTTACCACAACTCTCTCTCTGTGTGAAATTCATGAAGAAACGAGCTACTTCCACCATACAGGTGTTTTCGTCCATGACAACCAAGCCACCGGATCCAATGATTGCATCATACTTTTTAACGGAATCAAAATCCAAAGGAATATCCAAATGTTCTTCTGTCAAACATCCACCAGATGGGCCACCAATCTGTACGCCTTTCAAAGCAGCTCCACCTCTTAAGCCACCACCGATTTCATAGATAATCTTGCGGAGTGTACTTCCCATGGGAACTTCAATCAGACCCGTATTGTTTACATTACCAGTTAAAGCAAATGCCTTGGTACCTGGACTTCCTTCCGTGCCGATGCTTCTATACCATTC
>CAVBGA010000085.1:0-3825 GCA_963594675.1 Lachnospiraceae bacterium | reverse complement strand
AGCTATAGAAGATGGCATTAGACGCTTTCGTCCAGGATAATGTAACCTGGATTGCGCTATCAGCTTTTACGGAGGTCATTTTAACCTTTCCCAGTACAAGGACTTTCTTCCCTTGTGTCTTCTTAGACTTGGCAGCGGACCAGCTGGAATAATATTTCTTTCCGTTTGTTTTCTTATAGGTACGGACACGTACATAATAAGTGGTTCCCTGTTTCAGCTTGGAGATCTTCTTTGTAGAAGAATTCTTACTTACGCTGATGGTCTTAGTGGAAGAGAAGTCTTTGTTGGTAGAATACTGGATCTGGTATCCTGTTACCTGGCTGGTCTTTTTCTTCCATTTCGCTGTGATGCTGTTCTTGGTAGAAGTCAGCTTGGAGAGGGAAGTCTTACCTGGAACAACAGAGAAGGTTGTTTTCATGGTTCCACTGTAAAATTCTCCCTTGAAGGTTACTTTTACTGTATATGTGCCGATCTTTGTACAACCACTGGAATATTTAACTGTGTAATTTTTGCTGGAGATCGTTTTTCCGTCAGAATCTTTTACCGTAACACTGGGTTTATGACTCTTTCCATTGTAGGCATATTTTGTCTTGGACAGGATAATGTTTTTTATATAGCCGTAGTATGTGTAGGTGCTATCCTTAACCGGATATTCGCATTCGTTACAGATATAATTGTGCACATAGCAACCGCCATGATACTGAGAAGCACCATGTTCAAGATATGATACGGTTGTATAATCCCCGTGTTCTCCGCCTTTCCAGTCAATCTGATCGCATACTGTACACCATCTGTAGTATTTGTTCACTGCACAATTACGATAATCATATTGATAGTCTTCATCACCATGCCAATCCGTTATATCACTATATAACTGCCATTCGCCCCATGTATGTTGTTCTTCAGAAAAGGTAAAAGCCTTGCAAAGTTTACAGAATTTGATATATTTTGGGGAACACGGCTCCAGATATGCATACTGATATTCTTCCCATTCATCCCACTGGTGCTTCCCATCGTCAGATTCAGAGCATTCAGAATCTTCATCTACTTTATCATACTTGTCAACTTCGTGATCATAGGTTAATGTATCTTCCATGTCGGCAGATTCTTCATTGCTGTCGGATATTACATCTTCTGATTCGCTGTTATTTGATGTGGCAGCTTCATCATTTGTATCACCAGATTCTTTTACAGCAACATCAGTATCTTCACCTGTATCGGCCTCCTCACTTACAGCTTCATCTTTACTGTCCTGTGTATCGGCGATAACAGTGGCTTCTGTGGTCTCGGCTGCAAAAGCCGGAGTTGCTGTGCTGATCACCAGTGAGGCGATGATCAGACTAACTAATCGTTTCTTCATATAGATCCTCCCATTCTTGTTTGTTGTGCAGTCCATCCTGTTTATCCGTTCCATGTAAGGTTTGCCAGATTTAGGAAAAACAGGCCTGTTCCCGATCGTCGTCGGAAATTGACTGACTCATCTTAATTGTACTATTTTTTTTTTTTTTTTTTCAAAGGAAATCAGTGAAAAGTACGATAAATACTGAATATAATGCATGTCCCTTTGATAGAGGACGGATCACCGGATCTGTTTATCTGGAGTTCGTAGAGGAAAAAGAAAGATCCTGTTGTCTGGCACATAAAGATCCGCCCTTACTATAAGTATGCCATAGTAAAAAATAGTTCGTTCGCTCCCCGACAGCTCTTTTGAAGCGAAAGGGAATCCGATTTCTCCATATTTGGACGAAATAAACGCATTTTAATAGATGTAGTACATTAAAAACAGATAAACGATTCGCTGAATAAATCAAAATATGGAAAATCAGGCAAAAATCAAGGAATTATTACATCGAATCATAAAAAACCATTCATTTTTTCTTGTCGGGGAGAATTATTTTTCAAAAAAGTCCCACAGAGGACACTCCATAACTCGCAAAAACGGATTTTTTCACCCATTAAAAAGGCATACTTGTATATAGAACCGGATCTTACCTGTCACGGACACCGGGAAAGGAGGAATGGCAGACACAAAACAGGGGATTTGGTTCCAGATAATAATCTCAGATTTCTCCGATCTGTGGTTTAAATTTGCAAATTGAAACTTTAAATATAAAATCAAAGGAGAAAACTTAATGAAAAAGAAGCTTATTTTTGAAAAGGGCGTTGCCCTGGCTCTTTCTGCATTGATGCTCCTCGGAACAGTACCGAACTCCGCCTTCGCTTCGCAGGCGGAGTCGGATACTGCCGCCGTGGAAGAGTCCGCTGATGAAGAATCGGCGGAGGCATCAGATGAAGCAGAACTGTATACCTCAGCGGATACCGAAGAAGAAAGCAGTGAGGCTGCCGATAGTACGACAGAGCAGGTAACCGAAGACACAAGTGTTTCCCCGGAATCCGGAACCGGAGAAGCAGAAGAAACTAACGAAGAAACAACCGACGCCGAAGTAACTGCTGATGGCCCAGAAACTTCTGACACTGCAACAGAGAGCAGTGAAGATGCTGCATCCACTTCCTCTGATACAGAAGAAACTACGTCTGAGGAAACATCAGAGACCGCTGCTAAAGAACAGAAGTTCACCGGGATCGCAGAAGATTCCGCTATCAGCGAGGAAGAACTGGGGAACATGGACTTTTCTTCCAAGAGATTACTCATCTCAGGGGATATCATCGATCCTGAAAATGAACTGTCTTCTTATGAAGGGATCCACCTCATGCAGTATGACAGCGAAAATACTGCCATGTATGCGTATTCCTATTATTATGGCAAGGTAGCCTTTGTCAGCGTGGACTCTACCGTATCCGTAGCCATCGGAGAGGAGAGTGCTGCAGGAAGCAGTGAGATGACAGCAGAGGAGAATCCCTTAGCGGAACTTGGCGAAGCTGATCCGGTACAGACCGGAAGTAACGTGATCGCCCTTATTGATACCGGAGCCGGAGAGAGCTCTAATGTAACATCTTCCGTGTCCATGCTGGGAGATGATGCTTCTGATGAGAACGGCCATGGAACCAAGATGGTAGAGAGGATCGCAGAGGCTAACCCCGATGCACAGATCATCTCCATCAAGGCACTGGGAGCAGACGGAACAGGAGATATCTCTTCTGTGTACGCAGGTATCGAGTATGCCATCGAAAGCGACGTGGATATCATCAACCTGTCCTTCTCCTCCTCAAAAAATGCGGAATCCGCAGCCATCGCTTCCATTATCAGTGAGGCGGAGGCAAAAGGAATCAAGGTAGTCGCTGCGGCGGGTAATAACTCTGCAGATGCTTCCTATTATATTCCCGGAGGTCTGGATGGTGTCATCACTATCGGTGCCGCCGATGAGACCGGTAAGAGGATCGCAAGCAGTAACTATGGCGACTGCGTGGAATACAATGTCGTGGCAGATTCCACATCGGAAGCCGCAGCAACCTATTCCGGACTTCTCAGTGCAGGAAAAGGCGATGCGGATAAGAAGCTGGTATTTCCGGTAGACTATTCCGTAGAGGAAGGACCGAACCTGAGACATCAGATCACTTTCTATGACTATGAGAATGACAGCCTTGATCTGGACAGTATCCTTCTTGTTGCTGCAAGAGAAGATTGTCCTACCACCATCGAGGACGGTTATATCAAGAGCCAGCTATTCTTTAGTGAAGAGGATGTCAGTGCCTTAAAGGAAGTGGAAGTCTTTACTGACTTTATGGATGTAGAAAAAGAGGTGGAGATCACTGATGAGTGTAAGTGGGATGCTGAAACCCTTACCATGTCCATCCCGGAAAAATACAAGGATGCAAATCTGACGATCCGCTGGTATATGTCAAACGCTTCCTATATGTATGGTC
>CAVBGA010000084.1:0-2818 GCA_963594675.1 Lachnospiraceae bacterium | reverse complement strand
ATTATAGGCTTCCTTCTGAGGGGGAGATTGAATTTCGGAGGATACCTTGTCAGTGTCATTATACCTGAGGCGGTTTATACCGTGGTAATCACCTTGCTTATTTATCGGCTTCTTTACCGCATTAACCGCTGGCTTCAGGAGTATGAATTGGAGGGACAACAATCACCTTGGTTAAGAAGATAAAAAATGCATTAAAGAAATTTAGTTTTCAGAGAACATCAATGTTGGTCATAGCATTTTTCCTTATGGCTGCAATTTTGATTCACAGAGTTTTTGTTCTTCAGATTATCAATGGACAAGAATATGCGGATAATTTTTCTATGCAGACTACGAAAACCCGTACCTTAAAAAGTACCAGAGGTAATATTTATGACCGAAATGGCAAACTCCTTGCCAGCAATGAAGCATCCTATTCCGTGACAATGGAAGACAGTGGAAGCTATGATACCACAAGAGAGAGAAATCTATCTCTCAACAGTGAGATGCTTAAGGTTGCTGAGTTAATTGAGAATAATGGAGACAGTCTGGATACGGGATTTCATATTATATTGAATGATAAGGGAGAATATGAGTTCGACGTATCAGATTTTTCTCTTTCCCGTTTTAAGGCGGACGTTTATGGACATAGTCAGATCGATGACCTGTCAGAAGAGGAGTCATCAGCCACAGCAGAACAGATTATTAATGATCTTTGCGAACGTTTTGGTATTACCAATCCGGATAAGGCATATACTTCAGAAGAATTGGAAAAATATGATCTTCCGGAAGAATATACGAAGAGTCAGCTTTTGACTGTTGCATCTCTTAGATATCTTTTGTCTACCGTTAGTTATCAAAAATATGTTCCGGTGACCATTGCTACTAATGTAAGTCAGGAGACTGTAGCAATGATTCAGGAGAATAAGGCGGATTTGGAGGGTGTGGACATTACCGAAGATTCCGTACGTGTATATGAGGATAGTGAATATTTTTCTTCTATTATTGGTTATACCGGTAAAATTTCTACAGATGAATTGGAAGAGCTTTCAGATGAAAACTCCAACTATTCTACTACATCTATTGTGGGTAAAACCGGTATAGAACAGGTGATGGAGACGACCCTTCAAGGAAAAGATGGCTCGGAAACCCTCTATGTCAATAACCTTGGTAAAGTTTTGGATATTGATGAGGATGCGACCCAGGAACCTGTACAGGGTAATGATGTTACTCTGACCATTGATAAGGATTTGCAGGAAGCGGCTTACAATATTTTGGAACAAAGAATCGCTGGTATTCTGGTATCAAATATTCAGCCCATTAAAGAATTTGAGGCTGATGAGGATACGGATACTTCTGCCATTCCGATTCCTATTTATGACGTATATTATGCTTTGATCAATAATAGCATTATTGATATCAGTCATTTTTCGGAAGATGATGCCTCAGACACAGAAGCTGAGGTTTATGCATGCTTTGTAGAAAAGCAGAAAAAGGTATTTTCTACCATCAATAATCTTCTTGTGGGTGGGGATGATACCGCCTATAAGGATTTAGATGAAGAAACTCAGGAATATGTTAGTTATATTGTCAACGATATGCTGACCAATGATACGGGAATTCTTAATAAAGAATCTATCGATAAAGCAGATTCCACCTATCAGGCTTGGACCAATGATGAGACTATCAGTTTGCGTGAGTATCTTACTTATGCTGTGGGCAAAGGATGGATTGATGTATCCAGCTTTACTGATGACAGCAGTTATATGGATTCGGATGCCATGTATGATGCGCTATCCACCTATATTCAAAATTACCTAACCACAGATACTTCTTTTTCCAAGCTTTTGTATCATGCCATGCTTATGGATGATGTAATTACCGGAACCCAGCTTTGTACAATTTTGTATGATCAGGGTGTGCTGTCTACAGACGATGGTGATTATGAATCCTTGATTTCTGGGGACATGAGTTCGTATGATTTCATGATTACCAAGATTAATAATCTTGAGATTACACCGGCTCAGTTAGCTTTGGATCCCTGCTCTGGTTCTGTGGTGATTACCAATCCGAACAATGGAGAGATTCTTGCCTGCGTTACTTATCCTGGCTATGATAATAATAAGCTGGCAAATAATATGGATGTATCTTACTATAATAGTCTGAACAGTGATTTGTCGGAGCCCTTCTACAATAAGGCGACGCAGCAGAGAACCGCTCCTGGTTCTACCTTCAAGCTGGTATCTACAGTGGCTTATATGACAGAAGGTGTTATTGACGATTCTTCTCAGATTGAGTGTAATGGTGTCTTCGATAAAATCGATGGATCTTCTCTGCGATGCTGGTATCATGATGGCCATGGACTGTTAAACATTGTGGGCGGTATTCAAAATTCCTGTAACGTGTTCTTTGCAGAAGCGGCATATCGTTTGGGCCTTAATGACAACGGAACATTCTCTGACAGTAAGGCAATGCAGACTATTATTAAATATGCTAAGATGTTCGATTTGGATAAAAATTCCGGAATTGAAATCTCCGAGGCAGATCCTCAGATTTCAGATGAGATGCCTATACCTTCAGCAATTGGTCAGGGTACTCATAACTATACAACATCACAACTTGCCCGCTATGTAACAACGCTTGCAAATAGTGGAACAAGTTACGACATTTCCCTTTTGGATAAGGTAACAGACTCCGATGGCAATGTGATTAAAGATTATACTCCTTCCACGGAGAGTAAACTTGAAGTTTCCGATAATATCTGGGATGATATTCATACGGGAATGAGAGGGGTTATTACAGACACCAACAAGGAGGTTTTCTCTGATCTGGGTGTTAGCTG
>CAVBGA010000083.1:0-8127 GCA_963594675.1 Lachnospiraceae bacterium | reverse complement strand
CATTCACATTGCCGGTCACAATCACCTGATCACCATTTTTCATGGAGAATGCCAGTCCTTTTCTCTGACCGGCAAACATCACACAGGCGATTGCCCCACTGGCATCCTTAAGAGAAAAATAGATATGTCCAGAGCTATGATATTTGCAGTTACTGACTTCACCATTCACCTTTAATTTAGAAAGAAGGAAATCCTGGGTGAACATATTTTTTATATAATTATTCACCTGGCAAACGGTATATACAGAGCCTTTCATGATTCCTTACTCTGACTTTTTGCAATGCTGCCGAGAATTCCGTTAATAAAGGATGCTGATGCGTCCTGACCAAAACGTTTCGCCAATTCCACTGCCTCATTAATCGCTACCTTCACCGGCACATCCTCATCATAGAGCATCTCATATACCGCAAGACGAAGAATGGATAAATCAACCTTGCCCATTCTTCCTGTCTTCCATCCACTAGAGGCCTCATTGATCAAAGAATCCAATTCCTGAGACTTCTCTGCAATCTTTTTGTATTTATTCTGAATATAGGACTGGTCCTTTTCCTTTACTTCCTCGTCTCCATCAAAATAAAGCTCCATCTGCTCCGGCATCTCATCCACAGAATTAAATTCATGTACAAACAATAATTTAAAAATATTCTCTCTTAATTCGCTTCTCTTCATGGGATATCCTTTCCTAATTTGTATATTTATCTATGCAATCAATTCCAAAGGAATCTCTAATACAACAAAACAGCCGCATCAATGTCATGACATCTTTCAATCAATACATCCAATGCGGCTCTCTTTCTCTCCTCCAAGGAGGAGAATATCATCAATCTATGTTTTCAATGTTCAGCCCTGCAATGCTAATATCAATGTCCGCCACCTCAAGCCCGGTCATATTCTCAATTGCAGATTTTACTCTTTCCTGTACCTTGCTGCACACTTCAGGTATTGCATAACCGTATTTGATGTTAAGATTCAGTGTCACCTTCACATGGCCCTTGGATACTGTAACTTTGACACCCTTGGACAGATTCTTCATGCCAAGTTTGCCAACCAGCTCATTTGTAATATTGCCCGCCATGGACTTAACACCATCTACCTCTGTAGCCGCAAGTCCTGCTATAATAGCTACGACTTCATCAGCAATCTGTACGGTCCCGATCTTACTTTCGCCATACCCTGCAGCAGTTTCGATTTTCTCAGTTGTTTTTTCTGACATCTCTAAAACCTCCCGCTGTTCACTCTTGCTACCATTATAGCAAATGCTCCATGAATTGAAAAGTTATTTTTAGTTCTTTCCAAACTCTGAAAGTTCCAATCCTTCATTACGATCCAGAGTCATACCTATACTCCAGGAATTCACAAAGAGCAAGAGGGGTCTGCCCTTCAGATCTTTTACTTTTTTCATATCCGAGGTTCCGGTCAAGCGCTCCAGGTCAACTTCCTCACTATTTTCAATCCAACGAATATACTCATAGGGAAGCGTTTCCATACGAATCTCTACATTATATTCATTTTCCAAACGATATTTCAGAACATCAAACTGCAGAACGCCCACAACGCCTACGATAATCTCTTCCATACCCGTATTAAACTCTTGGAAAATCTGAATCGCACCCTCCTGGGCAATCTGATTAATTCCCTTGATGAACTGTTTTCTCTTCATTGTGTCCACCTGAGAAACTCTGGCAAAATGTTCCGGTGCAAATGTAGGAATTCCTTCAAAAGCGAACTTATGTCCCGGACTGCATACCGTATCACCAATGGAGAAAATACCGGGGTCGAAAACTCCGATAATATCACCGGCATAGGCTTCTGATACCACATGTCGGTCCTGAGCCATCATCTGCTGTGGCTGAGACAGGCGCATCTTTTTATTGCCCTGAACAAAAAATACTTCTTTCGATGCATCAAATTTACCTGAGCAAATACGCATAAATGCAATTCTATCTCTATGAGCCTTGTTCATATTCGCCTGAATTTTAAAGACAAAGGCAGAAAAATAATCGGACATCGGATCAATAACCCCACTGTCTGAATTTCTAGACAAGGGTGAGGTCGTCATTGCCAAAAAGTGCTGCAAAAAAGTCTCCACACCAAAGTTAGTAAGGGCAGATCCGAAACAGACAGGAGACAATTCTCCTTTTGATACCAACTCCTGATCAAAATCTGCTCCAGCTCCATCCAAAAGTTCTATTTCCTCCAGCAGCTGATCTTTCTGTCCTGGTGCCAACATATCATCCAAAGCAGGATCGTCAAGATCCATCTCTTCCAAAGCGCCCTCCTTAGTACCCTTCATGGTATCAGAAAAAAGTAGGACCTTACGGGTCTTCCGATCGTATACACCCTTGAAATTTTTTCCGGAGCCAATAGGCCAGTTAACAGGACAGGTAGCTATTCCCAATTCTTTCTCAATTTCATCAATCAAGTCAAAAGTATCATTGGCATCTCGGTCCATCTTATTGATAAATGTGAAAATAGGAATATGTCTCATAACACAGACCTTAAAAAGCTTTCTGGTCTGTGCCTCCACGCCCTTCGAACCATCGATGACCATAACTGCAGAATCCGCTGCCATAAGTGTTCGATAGGTATCCTCTGAGAAGTCCTGGTGACCTGGGGTATCCAGAATATTAATGCAATAGCCATCATAATTAAACTGAAGTACTGAGGAAGTAACCGAGATACCTCTCTCCTTCTCTATCTCCATCCAGTCGGAAACCGCATGTCTTGCTGTAGCTTTTCCCTTTACAGATCCTGCCAGATTAATCGCTCCTCCATAGAGCAGAAATTTCTCTGTCAAAGTCGTTTTACCTGCATCAGGATGGGATATAATGGCAAATGTTCTTCGTTTTTCTATTTCATTTTGATATTCAGACACAGATAAACCTCCAATAATGTTTTCTGTTTTTTGCTAAAAAGTGCACGTCAATTTTATTACATCATACGATTTGTGTCAAGAATTCCCAGTCAAGCTCTACCATCTCCAGAGGGATTTCTTTTGAAGTACAAAGAGCACAACTAACGCCTGCCCCAAAATCCAAAAAAGTCTTCCATCCAGAACTCATATCACATGTAAGGTCCCGGCTAATGCCAATTCCCTTCCATTTAAGCCAAGCTTCTTTTAAGGTCCATCGATTAAAAAAATAACTTTTGGGGTCTTGCGATTTTTCCATTTCCTGGATTTCCTCTGGACGAAATGCTTTTTTTCTAACCTTCTCAAAATCAATGTCCTTATGTAGCTGAATGTCTATTCCCACAGAATCCGGTGCAATAGCACAAACTACATAATTTCCAGAATGACTAATATTAAAATGTAAATTGGGACGCCCCTCAATATAAGGTTTTCCATGACTGCCAATTCCAAGGGTTTCCCTAGAGAGATCCAAGCCAAACACACGATCCAAGGCGATGGCCAGAAGGGCTCTCCCCGCCTTATGTTCATCTGGAAGATTTTCTCCTGGGTTCTTCATGGAATAACAGGCATAATAACAATAGATTTTTTGCATACTCTGTTAACCTCCGCTTATTTCCAACAGGAATCTGGATGGCTCCTGCTTTTTCTCAAATCTACGCTGAGGGTAAAATAGATGAAGGCTCTTCCTGGCACGAGTCATGCCTACATAGAGCAATCTCCGCTCCTCCTCAATTTCTTCCTCTAATTTTGCTTTTCGATAGGGCACCACGCCTTCATTAAGATCCAAAATAAATACATGATCGTACTCCATACCCTTAGCTCCATGAAGTGTGGATAGCACAATCCCCTTATGATTCTTTTCTTGAAGCTGCTCCTTTAAGGCCTTATTATATCGGTCAATCCCTTCCATCCACTCATCCAGAGTTCGATAATTTTTTGCACTATTTTGAATTTCATCCAAAACTTCCATAAGATCATCTTTGTTAATCCTGTGCTCAGCAGCATATTCCGCCAGATATTCATTGTAACCAATACCACAGCGCATATAATTAATTGCTGCAAAGGGAAGCATTCCTCTCATTTGCTCCAAATCATTTTCCAATTGCTCAATCCGATCACACATCCAGTCCTTATCACTATAAAAGCGATATAGCTGTTCAAAATTAAATTCTGGTGTATCCACAGCATCTCTGGAAATATAACGTTTTGGACGATTCATCACTAATAGCAAATCACTTCTGGATCTGCCTCCTCTGGATAATCTTAAATAGGCCAATACTTGTTTTGCGATCCAATGATCATAAATTCCGGGAATATGATCTCTCAGGCGAAAGGGAATATTATATTCCATCAGACGAGTTAAAAGAAGACGACTCAGTGTATTCGTTCGAAATAAAACCGCAATCTCCTGGCAGGGCACACCTTCCTTTAAAAGCTTCCCAATCTCTTCCATTAAATATTCCGACTGAGAATCTGTATTAGGAAAACGATGGAGATCTACGGGAACTCCCGCAGGATTCTCGGTAATAATATCCTTTTCAAATCGTTTTTTATTACAGGAAATCAAGCGTTTGGAACACCGAACCACAGCACCTGAGCAACGATAGTTCTGCCGCAAGGTCACACGTTTTGCCTCTGGAAAATCTCTTTCGAAAGCAAAGAGAATCTCTGGTTTTGCTCCTCGGAAACGGTAAATCGATTGGTCATCGTCCCCCACCACAAAAATATTTTTATTCTCTCCAGCCAGCATCTTCATAATACGATATTGAATACTATTAATATCCTGAAATTCGTCTATCATGATATAAGGATATCGCTTTTGCCAGGCTTTTAAAATCTCTGGTCTTCTTACAAAAAGACGATAGGTTTGTGTCATGAGATCGTCAAAATCCAAAAGCCGTCTGCGTTTCATTTCCTTGTGATAGCCTTGGTAAATGCGACGAAAAATCTCCTCTGGACAAGCGCTGGAATAGAAATGTCCCAAATCGATTCCTTCGCTTTTCACCTGACTAATCTCGCCTTCCAGCAGGTCCAATACATCCTTTTCATCCTCCACTTCCATGTCTGTGGCTTCGATCATTTCTCTCAAAATACTTCTGCGCACATCATCTCCAGCAATATTGTTGGATCCAATGCCATAGGCATGTTTGAGAATGCCATAAAAAATTCCATGAAAAGTCCCGAAAGTAACCTGCCGTCCTGCCCCTGGATTTCTTGAATAGAAACGCTCCTTCATCTCTCCTGCTGCCGCTTTTGTGAAAGTGACCACCAGAATGGAAGAAGGAGCAATATGATACTTTTCTATAAGATTTTCAGTTCTGGCTGTAATCACAGAGGTCTTTCCTGATCCCGGACCAGCCAGAACAAGCATGGGGCCATCTTTATGAATGACGGCCTCCATCTGTTCTTGATTTAATTTCATTCGCTAAGTTTTTCAATGGCAGCTTTGATACGTTTCAGAGATTCTTCTTTTCCAAGCACCTCCATAATGCCTGTAGCGCCTGCCGGTGTCATCTGTTTTCCAGATACAGCAGTTCTAATCGGCCACATAACAAAGTTTACCTTGCACTCTTTCTCTTTTACATAGGAAGACAAAATTTCATAGAGACTATCATTGTCAAAAGCTTCTGCTTTCTCAAGAATAGGAAGCACATCCTTAAGTACCGCAAGAGAACTTTCTTTTGTTGTTTTGCTCTTCTTGTGTACATACATGTCACTATCATATTCCGGCATCTCTTCAAAGAAATCAATATGATCACGAATATCAGGGAAAATCTCAATTCTTGTCTTTACCATATCCGCAATTTTCTTCAGATCATAATCCTTTGTAATCACTTCTTTAATGTAGGGAAGAGCCATCTTATAGAAGCGCTCATTATCCATCATTTTAATATATTCGCCGTTCATCCATTTCAGTTTTGTCATGTCAAAGACAGCCATAGACTTACTGATATGAGTATAATCGAAGGCTTCTACCAATTCTTCCAAAGAGAAAATCTCACGGTTGTCAGAAGGACTCCAGCCCAAAAGAGCTACAAAATTCACCACTGCCTCGCTTAAGAATCCCTGATCGATTAAATCCTCATAAGAAGAATGGCCGCTTCTCTTGCTCAGCTTCTGATGCTCTTCATTGGTAATAAGAGGACAATGCACATAAATAGGAACTTCCCATCCAAAAGCTTCATAAAGTCTATTATATTTTGGTGCGGAAGAAAGATACTCATTACCTCTAACTACGTGAGTAATTCCCATAAGATGATCATCCACTACATTAGCAAAGTTGTAAGTAGGATATCCATCAGACTTAATCAAAATCATATCATCCAATTCGCAGTTGGGTACTTCAATTTTTCCATAAATCTCATCATAGAAAGAAGTAGTTCCCTCGGTAGGCATATTGGCACGAATTACATAAGGCTTACCACTCTTTAAATTTTCCTCAATCTCTTCAGGACTCAGATGTAGACAATGTTTATCATATACAACAATATCCTTATCAGAAACACTGGTTTTAAGAGAAGCCAAACGCTCTTTATCACAGAAGCAATAATAAGCATCGCCCTGCTCAATCAGCTGTTTGGCATATTTTGTATAGATACCCGCCTTGCAGCGTTCACTCTGCACATAAGGTCCGCAATCTTTTTCTTTTCCCGGTCCCTCATCGGCCACCAAACCTGTTTTTTCCAGGGTTCTGTAGATAATTTCCAAAGCCCCTTCCTGAAAACGTTCCTGATCCGTATCTTCAATACGAAGCATAAAATCTCCACCTGCATGCTTTGCAATCAGATAGGCATACAAAGCGGTTCTAAGGTTACCTACATGCATACGGCCTGTAGGACTTGGTGCAAATCTTGTTTTTACTTTGCTCATTTTTCCCTCCATCTATATGACATTCTAATCTTTTCTGATCGTCTTTCTTTAAAACGTGTAAAAGGCGTGGAATTAATCCTCCACACCTTTACTCTTCAGATACTCAACTACATCGCCTACTGTATGAAGCTCTGTCAGCTCCTCTGCCGGAATCTCAATAGAATACTCTTCTTCCAGCGCCATCACCAGTTCAAAGAGATCCAGTGAATCAGCTCCAAGGTCATCCTTAAAAGAAGTTTCCTCAGTAATGGTATCCGCCTCACAGTTCAACTGTTCCGCAAGGATATCTCTCATTTTCTCAAACATATGAATTCTCCTTAATCCTTTTTTCTTTCACACAAGAAATAATATCTTTAAAAAGCATATCTGTTAACTCTTTGTTTGTCAACAGTTTTTCTATCAACTTCCCTCATCGCTGAACCGTATCGACCGACTGACGCTTAGGGCCAGTCCCATTTCCAACATCAAAAACACAACCGAGGTACCTCCATAACTGATAAAGGGCAGGGTAATACCTGTGGTAGGAATCACATTAAGGACTACACAAATATTTAAAATAACCTGCAAGGCGATATGGGCAAAAATACCCGTCGCTAACAAAGAGCCATAAAGATCTGGTGCGTTCTGCGCGATAAAGAAGAGGCGGTATAGCAAGTAGGCAAACATTAAAAGCGTAAGAATGCCGCCAAAAACGCCTAATTCCTCACATATGATAGAAAAAATCATATCATTCTGCGCTTCCGGAATGGTACCCAGCTTCTGCACACTATTGCCCAAACCTTTTCCAAAAAAACCACCGGAGCCAATGGCATAAAGGCCTTGCATTACCTGATATCCTCCGGCAGAGGTATATTCCTCCGGTCGTAACCATACAAGCACCCTTCGAATACGAAAGCTACTGCTGGAATCAATGGTTAATGACAGATATAGCACCGCCAGAGCCACTACGATCACAGCACCAATAATAAACTTAACAAATAGCTTGGTATTGGGATGTGCAATAAAAAGCATAATAAAAGTAATGCCAAAGATAATCATTGCCGTGCTCAGATTATCGGTAAAAAGATAGGCTCCTATGGTTTGCAGCATGCCTGCTCCCACAAGATAAGCGAAGCCCTTGGGGGTGGTTATTTTTTTTCCATATCTTATAATCAATACCGGTAAATAGGTGATAATACCAATCTTGGCAATCTCAGATGGTTGGAACTGAACGCCCAACTTTAACCATCTTCTAGCACCATTGACACTGACACCCAAGGGGCTCAAAACCAAGAGCATGAGGATGAAAGCTGCAATATAGATCACCAAAGACCATTTAATCAGTCTATGATAGTCCATCAAAGAAA
>CAVBGA010000082.1:0-7913 GCA_963594675.1 Lachnospiraceae bacterium | reverse complement strand
TATGTAGCAAAATGTCCCCATTGTGATGTGTCTTTGTCTCAACATCGGGATGGCAGTCTGCGTTGCCATTATTGTGGATACCGCAGAGGTCCGATTTCTGTATGCCCTGATTGTGGTTCGGGTTTTATTGGCGGATTTCGAGCAGGCACCCAGCAGGTCGAAGAAGTTTTGGAGGCGACGTTTCCAAAGGCAAGAATTGCCAGAATGGATTTGGACACCACAAGAAATAAGGATGGTCATACTAGGATCCTTACAGCTTTTTCCAAAGGGGAGGCAGATATCCTTGTGGGAACCCAGATGGTTATTAAGGGACATGATTTTCCAAAGGTAACTCTGGTGGGGGTTCTTGCAGCAGATTTATCCCTTTATGCAGACAATTATCAGGCGGCGGAACGAACCTTTCAAATGTTGGTTCAGGCAGCTGGAAGAGCAGGTCGTGGAAATCAACCGGGCTTAGCATTGATTCAGACCTATAGCCCCGATCATTACAGTATACAGGCGGCAGCCAGTCAGGATTATCCTCTGTTTTTTGAGAAGGAAATCAGTTATCGTATGCTTATGGGGTATCCACCGGTAGGCGGCATGTTGGCTGTTCTAGGAAGTGGAGATTCAGAAATTCAACTGGAAATGGCTATGCAGTATATTAAGAAATACACCTTGCATATTGGTAAGGATAGTCGTACGGTTTTAATTGGACCGGCAGATGCGGCAGTGGCCAAAATTCAGGACCGTTATCGTAAGGTTTTATACATAAAAAATGAAAATAGAGAAGAATTGCTGAGACAGATGAAAATGATTCAGCGTTATATAGAAATTAATAGTGGATTTGATCAGCTGGTGATTCAGTTTGATCTGGATTAAAAATCAGGAGGAAGAAAATGGCAGTACGTACCATTAGAAAAATGGGTGATCCCATTTTGGAGAAGAAATGTAGAGTAGTTGATGAGATGTCAGAGAAATATTTGACTTTGGTTCATGATATGCTGGAAACCATGTATGAAAGCTATGGTGTGGGACTTGCTGCACCTCAGGTGGGTATCCTCAGACGTATTGTGGTAATCGATGTGGGAGAAGGCCCCATTGTTTTAATTAATCCTAAGGTGGTTGAGACCTCAGGACAGCAGACTGGGGAAGAGGGATGTCTGAGCCTTCCAGGACAGTATGGTCAGGTAACTCGCCCTAATTATGCAAAAGTAGAGGCTCAGGATATTCACATGGAGCCGATTGTGGTAGAAGGAGAGGGCCTTTTAGCTCGTGCCCTTCTTCATGAGTGTGATCATCTGGACGGTCACATGTTTGTGGAACTGGTGGAAGGAGAACTTCACACAGCCGATGCAGATGAGGATGATGAGTAATGAAGATAATTTTTATGGGAACACCTGATTTTGCAGTGGGAACCTTACAGGCTTTGGCAGAAGCAGGACATGAGATGCAGCTGGTGGTCAGTCAGCCAGATAAGCCAAGAGGCAGAGGAAAAGAGATGCAGCCGACTCCGGTAAAGGCGGAGGCATTGAAACTGGGTATTCCAGTGGAAACACCTGCTAAGGTAAGGGATGAGGCATTTCTTGAAAAATTGGAGGCTTTGGCACCGGATGCCATTGTGGTAGCGGCTTTTGGACAGATTATTCCGCAACGACTTTTGGATATTCCTAAATATGGATGCTTCAATGTCCACGCTTCCCTGCTTCCGGCGTATCGAGGAGCTGCCCCTATTCAGCGAGCAGTGATGGATGGCCAGAAAGAATCCGGAGTAACCATTATGCGCATGGATGCAGGTTTGGATACTGGAGATATGGTAAGCCGCGTGGTACTTCCTCTTGCAGAGGATGAAACAGGAGGTAGCCTTTTTGATAAATTAAGTGCAGCAGGGGCCAAACTTCTGGTGGATACTCTTCCAGCCATCCAGGAGGGAAGGGCTGTGTTTGAAAAACAGCCGGAAGAAAGCACTACGGATTATGCAGCCATGATTCGTAAACAAGATGGAAAAATCGATTGGAGCCAGCCGGCTGTGAAAATTGAGAGGCTGGTTCGCGCTATGAATCCCTGGCCCAGTGCTTATACCGGACTGAATGGGAAAATGTTAAAGATTTGGAAGGCAGAAGTTGTTGAAGAGATGGGAGCAAAGGAACCGGGACAGATTCTTGCCTTGGAGAATGATGGAATTCTGGTGCAAACAGGTGCGCAGAGTTTGCGGATTAAGGAATTGCAGATTGAGGGGAAAAAGAGAATGAGCGCAGATGCATTTCTGCGGGGAAGTAGGATTACAGAGAATAGTATTCTTGAAATATAAATAAGGGGACAACCCGACAGGTATCCATTGAAAGGAGAGTTCATGGCAGTCGGAATTAATATAAGGGAGATTGTGTTAGGCATTTTGCTAGAGGTGAACAGGGATGGAGAGTATAGCCATATCGCCATACATAATGCTTTAGAAAAATATCAGTATCTGCCCAAACAGGACAGAGCTTTTATTACCAGGGTCAGTGAGGGGACCATTGAATATATGCTTCAGCTGGATTATGTCATTGGACAGTTTTCTAGTGTGAAGGTTGAAAAAATGAAACCGGTTGTTCGGGAAATCTTAAGAAGCGCTACCTATCAGCTACTTTATATGGATCGAATTCCGGATTCTGCTGTATGCAATGAGGCGGTAAAACTTGCTCAGAAAAAAGGATTTTACAGCTTGAAGGGCTTTGTTAATGGCATTTTACGAAACATTGCAAGGAACAAAGACCACATTGAATTTCCACCAGCCTCCCAGCCACTTCAATATTTATCGGTGAAATATTCATTGCCGGAATGGCTGGTAGAAAAATGGTTGAATCGTTTTGGTCTTGAGAAGACAGAATGCATGGCCAGATATTTTCTAGAGGATAAGCCCACCACAATTCGTTGTGTGCAATATATGGTAAATATGAATATAACCATCCAGAGATTGGAGGATGAAGGGGTTACGGTGGAAAAAGCTCCCTATCTGGACTATGCATGGTATATTTCTGATTATTCTTATTTGCAGATGTTAGCGGTATTTCGTATGGGTTGTATCACGGTGCAGGATATTAGCTCCATGCTGGTGGCTGAGATAGCGGCGCCAAAAAAGGGAGACTATGTGATGGATCTTTGTGCGGCACCGGGAGGCAAGAGCCTTCATATGGCAGATAAGCTGGCAGGCACCGGTCAGGTGGATGCCAGAGATCTGACAGAATATAAGGTGGGCCTGATTCAGGAGAACATTCGCAGAATGAATGTGACAAATGTACTTACATCGGTTAAGGATGCTACGGCATTTGATGAAGCATCTGTGAATAAAGCGGATATTCTGCTGGCTGATCTGCCTTGCTCCGGTCTTGGAGTACTTAGCAAAAAGACAGATGTAAAATATAAGGTAAATCCCAGAAATCAAGAAGATTTGGTTATTTTACAGAGAAAGATTCTGCATAATGCTTCTTTCTATGTTAAAGAAGGCGGTACATTGATCTATAGTACCTGTACGATTGCAGCGGAAGAAAATGAAGAAAATGTGTTCTGGTTTATTCAGAATTATCCTTTTGTTCTGGAGAGTCTGGATCCTTATCTTCCTGATGCGCTAAAAAGTGAGACGACGGCTCAGGGCTGGCTGCAGCTGCTGCCTGGCGTGCATAAAACAGATGGATTTTTTATTGCGAGACTTCGTAAGAAGGAGAAATAAGTGGACAAGGTAGAAATTCAATATCAGGATCTTAGGTCCTATTCCCTTGATGAATTAAAGGATGTCATGAAAAACTTGGGAGAAAAGCCTTTTCGTGCAGCTCAGATTTATCGATGGCTGCACAAGGAAGTAGTTTCTTCCTACGATGAGATGACGAATCTTTCCAAAAGTCTGAGAGAGAAACTTCAGAGGGAATATCCCTTGTGGTCTATGGAGGCAGTAAAGGTTCAGGTGTCCAAGATTGATGGTACAAGAAAATATCTTTTTCGCTTACGGGATGGCTATGTTATTGAAAGTGTCCTTATGAAGTACCATCATGGCAATTCTGTTTGCATTTCCTCCCAGGTGGGCTGTAGAATGGGCTGTGTTTTTTGTGCTTCCACCATTGGAGGAAGGGTTCGAAATCTAGAACCTGGAGAGATGCTGGGGCAGATTTATCAGATTGCACGCTTGACAGGTGAGCGGGTTGCCAATGTGGTGGTTATGGGCACGGGAGAACCTTTGGATAATTACCCAACTCTTGTGCGGTTTATTGAACTACTTTCTGATGGAGAGGGCTTTGGCCTTAGCCAAAGAAGTTTGACGGTATCTAGCTGTGGCATTGTTCCTAAAATTTATGAGCTGGCAGATAGAAAATATCAGATTACCTTAGCAATCTCCCTTCATGCACCTAATGATGAAAAAAGAAAAAAACTCATGCCCATAGCAAATGCCTATACTATAAAAGAGCTTTTAACTGCCTGTCGTTATTACTTTGATCAGACAGGGCGCAGGTTGACCTTTGAATATAGTCTGGCAGGCGGCCAGAATGATAGCAAAGAAGATGCCTTAGAATTGGCGGGCCTTTTAAAGGGGATTAATTGTCATGTAAACCTGATTCCCGTGAACCCGGTTCGGGAAACCCAGATCCGCGAAACCGGCAAAAAAGATATTCTCAAATTCAAAAATACGCTTGAAAAATGTGGAATTAATGTTACTATTAGAAGGGAAATGGGTCGTGATATAGATGGGGCCTGTGGCCAGCTGAGGAAGAGTTTTCTTGACAGCGGGCATGAGGAGAAATGTGAATGAAGGTATATTCTGCTACGGATGTTGGCTGTGTCCGACAAACCAATCAGGATTATTTATATGTTTCAGAAGGATCTATAGGGAATCTTCCCAATTTATTTGTCGTGGCAGATGGAATGGGAGGGCATAAAGCGGGAGATTTCGCTTCGCGTTTTGCTGTAAATGTATTTGTACAGACGGTAAAAGAGGATGATAATTTCAATCCTGTGAAGATTATGCGGTGCGGCATTGAAAATGCCAATCGACAGCTTTTGGAACAATCAATAAAGAATGAAGATATGAAAGGCATGGGCACTACTTTTGTGGTTTGTACTATTGTAGGGAGCTATGCCTATATTGCAAATGTGGGTGACAGTCGCCTATATATCTATGATGGCGGGATGGAACAGGTCACCCGGGACCATTCCCTGGTGGGTGAGATGCTCAGAATGGGAGAAATCAGCAAAGAAGAAGCGAGAGTGCATCCGGACAGGAACATCATAACCCGAGCGCTTGGTGTGGGCGAAGATGTACGTGCGGATTTCTTTGATATTAAGCTGGATAATGGATCCCAAATTGTTATGTGTTCCGATGGATTGTCTTCCATGGTCTCTGATGAGGACATGGCAGAGGTGCTGGGGAGATGCACCCAGGAGGATGATCCAGCCAAAGCCTTGATGCAAAAGGCAAATGAAAATGGGGGACGGGATAACATTGCAGTGATCGTGGTGAATCCCCTGCTAGAGTTAGCCGGCAATGAAAAAGGGAATGCAGAAGATAAAGAGGTGAGCGGATGTTAAAAGAGGGAATGATCGTAGGCGAACGATATGAGATCATCAGCAAAATCGGTGCCGGCGGAATGGCTGATGTGTATAAGGCACTGGATCATAAGCTGAATCGTCAGGTGGCGGTGAAAGTATTGAAGCCGGAATTCAGAGATGATAAGAATTTTATAGGAAAATTTCAGAAAGAAGCTCAGGCGGCAGCAGGGCTTGCTCATCCTAATATTGTAAATATTTATGATGTTGGTGAGGATGATGGAGCCAGTTTCATTGTTATGGAGTTGGTTGAGGGTATCACCCTTAAGGATTATATACAGAAAAAAGGCAAATTAAGCGTTAAGGAAGCTACAAGTATTGCTATACAGGTGTCTTTAGGACTTGAGGCAGCCCATAATAGCAATATTATTCACCGAGATGTGAAGCCTCAGAATATTATTATTTCCACAGATGGTAAAGTGAAGCTTTCTGATTTCGGAATCGCGAGGGCAGTAACTTCCAATACCATTACCTCTAATGTGATGCTTTCTGTTCATTATAGTTCACCAGAGCAGGTAAGAGGCGGATATAGCGATAAGAAGAGCGATATTTATTCTTTGGGAATCACGCTGTATGAGATGGTAACTGGCCGGGTTCCCTTTGATGGCGACACATCTGTGGCGGTTGCAATCAAACATCTTCAGGAAGAGATGGTCCCACCGTCGCGGTATACTCCGGATATTCCTAAGAGTTTGGAACAGATTATTCTTAAATGTACCCAGAAGAGCATTGATCGCAGATATAATGATCTTTCAGAGGTAATTGCAGATTTGAAACGTTCTCTAGTGGATCCTCAGGGAGATTTTGTCACTCCAGTATTGCCGGATACTCAGGCACAGACTAGGGTGGTTACCGACCAGCAGGCGGATGCCATAAAAGACGGAAAAGTACCGGCACAGAGTTTGCGGCAGGAAGAACAGGTTCTTAATGCCATGAATGATAAAGATGATGAAGATTATGAGGATGAGTTAGATGACGAAGAGGATGAGGTAAGCGATAAGCTGGAGAAGGCCATGACCATTGGAGGATTCATCATTGGTGCTATTATCGTTGTGATCATTATCTATTTCCTTGCAACAGCTATGGGGGTGTTCTCTACAGGTTCCGAAAGTGATTCTGATAAAAAAGCTAAGGCCACAGCAGAGGCAACAGAGACACCGGAAGCAACAGAGGAGGCAACAGCTACAGCAGAGGCAGAGTCTGTTGAGGTGCCAAATCTTCTTGGAAAAACCCTTGAAGAGGCAGAAGCTGCTTTAGATGGTACTGGCATTGGCCTTGTAAAATCTGGTGAGTCTTCATCAGATGAATATGCAGCAGGACAGATTATGAATCAGAGTGTGGCTGCAGGTGAGAAGGTTTCTAAGCGTTCTACGATTGAATATACACTAAGTACAGGTCCGGAATCCCTAACGGTTCCTAATCTTGTAAATCAGTCCCAGTCCGATGCAGAGACTACCCTGAGCAATATGGGGCTTAATTCCAGTGTTACCCAGGAGTATAGTTCTGATGTGGAAGCTGGCTATGTAATTTCTGTAAGTCCAGAAGTAGGTACTGCTGTGAACAGTGGTGATACGGTTACTCTGACGGTGAGTCAGGGCGCATCCGATGTAGAGGTTACTGTTCCTAGTGTAGGCGGTATCTCAGCGGAAGAAGCACAGTCGCTTTTGGAAGATTTAGGACTGAAGGTTGTCTTAGAATATGGTAGCAGTGATAATGTAGGTACAGGTGAGGTTTGCGGCCAGAGCATATCTGCAGATAGCAATGTCAGCGCAGGTTCTACCATTACATTGACTATAAATGATCCTGATAAAGCGGAAAGCTCATCAGATGATTCTTCGAATGGGTAAAGCATGCAAGGAAGAATAATGAAAGGTATTGCCGGGTTCTACTATGTTGACACAGGAGAATCCGGCACTTATGAATGTAAGGCCAAGGGGATTTTCAGAAAAGAGAAGATTAAACCCTTGGTAGGCGATTATGTAGAAATCGAAATAGTGGATGATAAGGAAAAAGAAGGAGTGATTGAGGTTATTCTTCCCAGAAAGAATCAGCTGATACGTCCGGCTTCTTCCAATATAGACCAGGCACTCATCATATTTGCCATGGAAAATCCCAGACCCAGTTTTTCACTGCTAGATCGCTTTTTGATTATGATGGAACAGCAGGAAATTCCTGTGGTTATCTGTTTTAATAAAAAAGATCTGGCAGAGGAGGAAGAGTTGAATTTACTTTGTAACACCTATTCCTCCTGCTCTTATCAGGTCTTGACCACGAGTGCCCTGAATGAAGAGGGGATTGAGCCTATTCGCAGAGTGATGAAGGGGAAGACAACGGTGGTGGCCGGCCCCTCTGGTGTGGGT
>CAVBGA010000081.1:0-5081 GCA_963594675.1 Lachnospiraceae bacterium | reverse complement strand
GCATAAAACCTAGTGTTTTGTGTAAAAGTTTTGATGTATGAAATTGTTTTGTGTCATGGGAAATTGCTTTCTGCCAATGATGGGATTTCAGCAGAATTGCAATTTTGCATGACCATGGATTTCATATGATTTCATTTCAAAACCGGATATTCTTCCGGATTTTTCCAATTGTATTTTATATTAAGTTTACAGTAGCTAAATTTTGATAATTTTAAATTTCATATCTATAGCAAAGAGAGGAGTGTTTTTATTATTCAGAAAGGTACTCTTATTTGTGGTAAATATCTTGTGGTCAGGAAACTTGGTCAGGGAGGAAATGGACGAGTATTTCTTGTTATCGATAAAGTTCTTGAAAAAAAGCGAGCCATAAAAATATATTATCATTCAGAAAAATCTAAGGCGGAACTGGAAATATTAAGACTTTTAGACCATCCTATGATACCGAGTATTATTGAATATGTGGTGGAGAAAAATTTCACAGCGGTAGTGATGGAATATTTGGAGGGCACAAATTTACAGGAGCTTTGCGTGCAGGGAAAACTGTTATCCGTTAAGGAGATGCTAAAGCTGGGAATTCAACTATGTCAGGTGCTTACTTATCTTCATGAAGGTAATCCAGCCATCATCTATCGCGATTTGAAACCGCAGAATATTATGCTGGGTAAGGGGGGAAAAGTATGGTTGATAGACTTTGATTGTGCCTGCTTGGCCGACCCGGCGGGAAGATTTTCAAGGGAAGGGAGCAGAGGTTTTGCGGCTCCGGAACAGTTTGAGGGAATGGCAAGTCCGGCATCGGATATTTATGCTCTTGCAGTGACTTTGGATTTGGTCAGTGTGCCCTTTACTTCACCTGTCCTGCATTGGACATTAGCCAAGGGAAAAAGAAAAGATCCCCAAAGACGGTATCAAAGAGCTGGAGATTTGGAAAATGCTTTGAGCAAATGTCTGGATTTGAGAAGTAATTTAAAAGGAAAAGCTTTTTTGCTATTTTCTGTGGTTATGATCTTACTTTTTTTTCCAATTCTAAAAACGGGAACAAATCAGTTCCATGAATGGGAGGTAATACATGCAGAGAAAAATGGAAATTATGAGAAAGCCCTAGCTGTATTTCCGGAAAGAGAGAGTTTATATTTGGATTTGCTAGAGAAAGCGGCTGTGGGGAAAAAGACAAAAGAAATTCTTACCGCAGTAGAACATACATTTCAACTTTATCCCAAGGAAACAGGAAATATGGATTCTGTGAGAAAAAAGATGGCATGGATTTATCTTTATGGGAATTCAGCTGATGACTTTTCTCCAGATTATGAAAAAGCAATGACATGCTTGTCTGAGATAAAAGCTCCGGATGCTGAGACAAGATGGGGCATCTCACTTTTACAGCTTCTGGAAGATGAAAAAGAGCCTAAGGACTGGGGAGACTTGCGAGAAAAATTGGCGAAAGCAGAAAATGGTCTGGCTGCTTTTTCCACTGATAGGAGATATGCTATGTATTTAGTTTTGGCTAATGTATGGGTGGAAAAAGAATATTATCTCAAAAGTGAAGAGTGTCTGCCTTATGAAGAGGCAATTCGCCTCATTGAAGGAGCTTTGCAAGTTATAGCAGCAAAGAAGAAAAATTTTGCGGTGGAAAATGAAGAGATTTTTGTAGAACTAAAATTAGCCCAAGCAGAATATTTGGGTGGTTTAGCCTATGAAAAGAAAAATCTTCTGGAGAAAAGCTTGAAAGATTACCAAAATTTGAAAGAGCAGTTGGTAAGGGGAGAAAAAAGAGAAAAAATTCTGCGTCGCATTGCTTATGTGGAGGAGATTTTAGGAGATCTTGAGGCTGCTGCGGAAGCCTATGAATGTTTGCTGGAAGAATATCCTGATAGAGTCGATGATGTGATAGATTATGGCTTGTTAGAAAGTAAAAGGGAGGCGGGAGTAGAACATGCCAGGACTCTATACAAAAAAGCGGTGGAAATGGGCGCTGATGAGAAAAATAAGAATTTACAACTTTTAAAAGAGAGGGTGGCGGAAGATTATGATTAATGGGAAAGGTCTTCTTATGCTGGGGATATTTGCGTCGGTGTTATCGGAGGATCCTTTTGGTGAGGTAGAATATTATCTTTTGGAAGAAGATATAGGGGATGATCAAGAAACTGCTCAGGAAAATGAGGGGGAAGAAGGCTATGCTCAGGAAAGAACTCAGGATAATGAGTTAGGAGATGCAGAAGAAGATCATCAAGTAGAGGAAGAGATTCTGCAAGAAAATCACGAAGTAGAAGAAGAGAAGGATCTACAAGGAGATCATAGAGTAGATGAAGAGGAAAATCTACAAGAAAATCATCAGGGGAAGGGCGCAAAAAAATCTCAGAAAAAGAAACCGGTCAAGGTGGAGAGCGATGGTTGCTCTTTCCAGAAGAAGATGCAAGTTAACAAGAGTGATGTAGCAAAAACTAAGGCGCAAATTTCTATGGAGGATTTAGCAGATATAAAAATACTATCCTGTATGGTAAATGGAAATGAAATCGATTATAGCTTTGATGGGACAGTGTTAACTGTGGAGGATAGTTTTGAAGCAGGTGAAAATATTCTGGATCTTTTCGTTTTTGATGGAGCTGGAAATATTTGTCGTATGGAGGCTTGGAAATTTTGCCTATAAGTGGAAGACTTATGGAGAGTGCAGGACCTTAAATCTGGGCAACTTGAATAAATTTCTAAATATGGTATACTTACGGCTAGTGTAAGATCTTGAAAATAAGGAGATTTTACACGGGACATGTAAGAAATTTCCAATCAAATGGAGTAGTAAAATTATGTCAAAAATCATATTATTTGATCTGGATGGAACGCTGACGGATTCAGCAGAAGGCATTACCAAAAGTGTACAGCATGCTCTGCAGAGTTTTGACATACAGGAGCCAGATTTAAAAAAATTGGAGTGCTTTGTTGGACCTCCGCTTATGGAGCAATTTATGAAATATGCCCATATGACACAAAAACAGGCAGAGGTGGCTGTGTCTGTATATCGGGAAAGGTATTCTGAGATAGGAATTTATGAAAATTCGGTATATAACGGGATTCCTGAGCTTTTGGCATCATTGAAAGAAGAAAAAAAACTTCTGGCAGTGGCATCATCAAAACCGGAATATTATGTAAGAAAAATTCTGAAATATTTCTCTTTGGATCAATATTTTGATGAGATTGTTGGAGCCAACATGGATGGCAGCAGAACGGACAAAGCAGAGGTTGTTGAGGAGGCCTTAAGTCGTTTGGGTGCTTCTGACATCAGAGAAGAAGTTCTTCTGGTAGGTGATCGGGAGTATGACGTTAAAGGGGCACTTAAATGCGGAATCCAATGTATTGGTGCAGCTTATGGCTATGGAAGTTATGAAGAATTAAGTGGTGCCGGAGCTGTTTATGTAGCAGAAAGTGTTCAGGACTTAAGAATCCTTTCAGACCGTTACCGAGCTAAACGTCGTGAACAGTTAAGAGCAGAAGGCCATATGCCAGATGGGAAATCGACGAATGCAAGGACAGAAGCGGAAGCATTTGTGGATGAAGATGAGGCAGGAAAAAGGGACAGCGATGTGAAATTGAGCCAACGCTTGCAGACGGCAATTCCTTCACCGGGTGAGGAGGAGTCCCCTGTCCAGGTGTATCATGGGCCTTTAAGAAAGGCTTGGAGAGTCGTATATCCCCTGCTGACACATTATCTGGCGATGGTGCTAGTTTCTGCGGTGGGAAGTATGCTTCTCTATACTTTCTACAGTCAGCAAAATGGAGGGTCGGATATCAATTCTTTATCGGACTATATTTCTTCTATGGCATTGCCATTAACAGGAATTGCGGATGCATTGGCAATCATTCCCTTGTATATTTTCCTAAGGAACGACAGGAAACTAAGAAAGTCAAATATGCTTGGAAAAGCGGCGAACAATGGAAAATATGCGATAAGGGGTATATATCTGGCAACGATTATTTTTGCTATTACCGGAAGTCAATGGGTCAACAGCCTGATTGATTATAGTGGGCTTAATGATCTTTTTCCCAGTTACAGTCAGTTGACGGAGACAACTTTCTCAAATCAAAATATCTGGCTGATGCTTTTTGTTCTTGTTATAGTAGCTCCTATATCTGAAGAATTAGTTTTTCGCGGTTTGATCTGCA
This sequence comes from Lachnospiraceae bacterium, assembly GCA_963594675.1. GTDB lineage: Bacteria > Bacillota > Clostridia > Lachnospirales > Lachnospiraceae > Ruminococcus_G. The sequence goes on along the minus strand of CAVBGA010000081.1, from coordinate 929 downwards.
AGAGAGTGCAGGATTATCTGGGAAATGGATGGGCCATTTTTATTTCCGCTCTTATGTTTGGAATTTATCATGGTAATATGGTGCAGTTCGTATATGCGACAATTTTGGGACTTGCTTTTGGTATGCTTATGTGCAGAACCAATAATCTTAAGGTTTGTTGCGTGGCCCATATGGCGGCCAATGCCTGGTCGTGTGTGAGCTCGTCGATTCTGAATCTGCTTTCTTCCAAAAACATGATGGCATATTATGGTACTCTTGCAATATTCTTGGTAATGGCCCTGCTAAGTTTTGTTTCTATATTGGCGGCAAAGAGAAAAGAAATTAAGATACAAAATTAAAACAATTTAAAAATCATGGCGTTCATTCATATGTGATGCCGTGATTTTTTATGTTTTTATTTCGATACATATCAATTAAAGTGTGTGTAAATAGGTAATAAAAAAAGATATAGGATAGAATAGACTGAAAATAACACAATATAACGCAATGATTCAAAAAATCTGACAATTCAACAAGAAGAGGATATTTACAAGATGTGTGAAATATAGTAAAGTAAATACAACACATAAACCGAATACAGAAGGAGTGACTTGTTATGCAAGACGTACGACAAAATCATTCAAAACAGCAAGGACTGTATGATGAACGTTTTGAACATGATAACTGTGGAATCGGTGCTGTAGTAAACATTCATGGTAAAAAAACACACCAGACTGTTGAAAACGCACTGAAAATTGTAGAAAATCTTGAACATAGAGCTGGCAAAGACGCCGAGGGTAAGACAGGAGATGGAGTAGGAATTCTGTTGCAGATTTCCCATAGATTTTTTTCCAAAGCCTGTAAGGCCTCCGGCATTTTTTTATCTGGAGAAAGAGACTACGGAATCGGTATGTTCTTTTTCCCAACAGATGAATTAAAGAGAAGCCGGG
>CAVBGA010000080.1:0-8103 GCA_963594675.1 Lachnospiraceae bacterium | reverse complement strand
TAAAATGCAATTTTATGTTAGGTAAAATATAGATTACTGGTAGAAAAAAATTGTATTTTCAGAATTTTCAGAGTATAATATACATATGGTATAATTTTTAGAGCCAATTACGGAAATTGGGACGTGATTTGTAAAACGTAATTGCGATAGGATTAAGAAGGGAGGCAGGCATATGAAAATAACTTTTTTGGGAGCAGCTCATGAAGTTACGGGAAGTATGACTTTGATTGAAGCCTGCGGAAAACATTTTCTGGTAGATTGTGGAATGCAGCAGGGAAAAGATATTTATGAAAATCAAGAGCTGCCTATAGCGGCTTCGGACGTGGATTTTGTTCTTTTAACCCATGCCCATATCGATCATTCCGGCAATCTGCCGCTTTTATTTGCCAGAGGATTCCGTGGACCGGTTTATACAACAGCTGCCACTGCAGATCTATGCGACATTATGCTTCGAGACAGTGCACATATTCAGATGTTTGAGGCAGAGTGGCGCAATAGAAAAGGAAAAAGAAGCGGAAAAGCAGAATATATTCCACCCTATACCATGGAAGATGCAATGGGGGTAATACGTTTACTGGTGGGCTGTTCTTATCAGGAAACCTTGAATTTAGCAGATGGTATTAAGGTGCGTTTTACGGATGCAGGACATTTGTTAGGCTCTTCAAGTATTGAAATTTGGCTTACAGAAAATGAAGAGGAAAGAAAAATCGTCTTCTCCGGTGATATAGGTAATAAAAATCAGCCGATAATTAAGGACCCAAGTTACATAAAGGAAGCAGATTATGTTATCATGGAGTCAACGTACGGAGACCGTAGTCATGGAGCGACTTGTGATTATGTTGCGTCTCTGGCGGAAGTGATTCAGAGAACCTTTGACCGCGGCGGCAATGTGGTGATTCCTTCTTTTGCTGTTGGCCGAACTCAAGAAATGCTATATTTTCTTCGGGAGATTAAAGAACGAAAGTTAGTGAAAAATCATGGCTCATTTCCGGTTTATGTAGATAGTCCTCTTGCTGTGGAGGCAACCACGATTTTTCAGGAACATTATCATGATTGTTATGATGAATTGGCTAGCGAAATTGTGGAAAAGGGATTTAATCCTCTGACTTTTCCAGGACTGAAGTTATCGGTAAGCAGTGAAGAGTCGAAAGAAATCAATTTTATTGATTGTCCCAAGGTGATTCTTTCCGCCAGTGGTATGTGTGATGCTGGAAGAATTAAGCACCATTTGAAACATAATCTTTGGAGAAAAGAAAGTACAATTTTGTTTGTAGGATATCAATCCCAGGGAACCTTGGGCCGGGCTTTGATTGAAGGGGCAGACAGGGTGAAGCTTTTTGGCGAGGAGATTGCTGTAGAGGCAGACATCATGCAGTTGCCGGGAATCAGTGGTCACGCGGATAATCAAGGATTGATGGAGTGGATTTCTGCTTTTGAGAAAGCACCAAAGCGTGTTTTTATTAACCATGGTGAGGATACGGTATGTGATATCCTAGCAGGACGTATTCGCGAGGAATTGGGTTACGAAGCAACAGCACCTTTTAGTGGTACGGTATATGATTTACTCAATAATACTTGCTTACTAGAGACTGTGGGTGTTCCGGTACATAAGGAGGAGAAAGAGCACCTTTCCCGACCCTCCAGCGTTTATGGCAGACTTTTGGCTGCCGGTCAGCGCTTAATAAGTGTCATTAAGAGAAATGAGGGTGGCGCTAATAAGGATTTAGCTAAGTTTACCAGTCAAATTAATTCCTTATGTGATAAATGGGACAGATAGAAAAAGGGCAGAATACATCAGAAAGATAAAAGGGCAGGATCCTATAATAGAGCCTGCCCGGAATAACGAAAATGGAATCACTGTTTGGCGGTAGCTTCCTTTAGAGCTCTTGCCAACTGATCTGGACATGAGGTGGGTTTGAATCCACAAGTTACGCCTTCTAGACGTTGGATTACTTCCTTGGCATCCATACCTTCTACCAAAGCCGCGATGCCTTTGGTGTTGCCGTTACAGCCGCCTTGGAATTCTACATTACAAACCTTGCCGTCTTCAATATCAAATTTGATTGCTGATGAGCATGTACCTCTTGTCTTATAAATCATGGTGAAACCTCCTGTGAGAATTTTTAGAGTTCTTATCTAAATAGATAGGGGCAATTATAACATATATCTTACAGGGTTTCTAGAGCCGATTTACGGCCTATATATATTGTAAAGAAAAAGGAGATAAAAATGAAAACAATCGGAATCATTGGAGCAATGGAGGAGGAAGTTGCTGCATTGAAAAAACAGATGACAGATGTAACCGTAAAAGAGAAGGCTTCTATGGAATTTAATCATGGAACGCTGAACGGACATGAAGTTGTGGTTGTTCGTTCTGGAATTGGTAAGGTAAATGCCGGTTGCTGTGCTCAGATTCTTGTAGATGATTTTAAGGTAGAGGCTATTATCAATACAGGTATTGCCGGATCACTTCGTGCTGAGATTAACATTGGTGATATTGTTATTTCCACAGATGCACTTCAGCATGATATGGATGCGAGAGAATTCGGATATGAACCAGGACAGATTCCAAGGATGGATGTTCTTTCATTTGCAGCGGATGAAAAGCTTATGGATCAGGCAGAAGCATCCTGTAAGGCAGTAAATCCTCAGTTAGGTGTTTTTAGAGGAAGGGTTGTCAGCGGTGATCAGTTTGTGGCAGACAAAAAGGTAAAAGAAGATATCATCGATAAATTCCATGGATATTGCACTGAGATGGAAGGTGCAGCAATTGCACAGGCTGCATATTTAAATAAAGTTCCTTACGTTGTCATTCGGTCCATTTCCGATAAGGCAGATGATAGTGCTAGTGTAGATTATCCTACTTTTGAAAAACAGGCGATTGAAAATGGAGTACGACTTGTATCTCATATGGTAGCTGCATTATAATAGATAAGAGAAGCAGTACAAGGGCTAGCATAGCTATTTGTCTGTAATAAATGGGTAAGTATATAAGGAGAGAGGACATGGCAAGTAAAGTAACATTCGACTACAAAAAAGCGGCAGGATTTGTAAAAGAGCATGAGTTGGATTCTATGAAGGAAATTGCGGAATCTGCTGCAAAGCTATTAAAAAGCAAGTCTGGACAAGGCAATGATTTTCTTGGCTGGCTGGATCTTCCGGTTGCTTATGACAAGGAGGAGTTTGCAAGAATCAAAAAAGCGGCAGCTAAGATTCAGAGCGATTCTGATGTACTTCTGGTAATCGGTATTGGCGGATCCTATTTGGGTGCGAGAGCTGCCATCGAATTCCTTCGTCATGGTTTTTATAATAACCTGACAAAAGAAGCAAGAAAAACTCCGGAAATTTATTTTGCAGGCAATAATATCAGTTCTTCTTACATCATGGGTTTGATTGATGTTATCGGTGATCGTGATTTTTCAATTAATATTATTTCTAAGTCAGGTACAACGACAGAGCCTGCAATTTCCTTCCGGATTTTTAAAGAACTTCTTGAGAAGAAGTATGGTAAAAAAGAAGCGGCAGGAAGAATTTATGCCACAACAGACAAGGCAAGAGGCGCTCTTAAAAATCTGGCAACAGAAGAAGGATATGAAAGCTTTGTTGTTCCTGATGATGTAGGCGGAAGATTTTCTGTTCTTACAGCAGTAGGTTTGCTGCCTATTGCCGTTAGCGGTGCTGATATTGATCAGTTGATGGCGGGTGCTGCATCTGGAAGAGAGTTGGCTTTGCAGGAACCATTTGAGTCAAATGATGCTATGTTATATGCTGCTATGCGAAATATTTTTCTGAGAAAAGGAAAGGCAGTTGAAGTTTTGGCAGACTATGAGCCTAGTCTTCATTATATTGCAGAGTGGTGGAAACAGTTATATGGTGAGAGCGAAGGAAAAGATCAGAAGGGAATTTTCCCGGCATCTGTAGATTTGACTACTGACCTCCATTCTATGGGCCAATTCATTCAGGATGGTGCAAGAATCATGTTTGAAACGGTTCTGGATGTTGAGAAGTCTCGCTATGAAGTGCAGCTTAAGAAAGAAGAACAGGATTTAGACGGCTTGAACTATCTGGCTGGACAGACGGTAGACTTTGTTAATAAGAGTGCTATGAATGGAACTATTTTAGCTCATACTGACGGAAGCGTTCCTAATCTTATGGTACATATACCAGAACAGAATGAGTTTTATCTGGGACAGCTGTTTTATTTCTTCGAGTTTGCTTGCGGTATCAGCGGATATATTCTTGGTGTGAATCCCTTTAACCAGCCAGGTGTGGAAAGCTACAAGAAGAATATGTTTGCTTTACTTGGTAAACCGGGATACGAAAAGGAAAGAGAAGAGCTTTTGAAGAGACTTTAATTTAGTCGAGCAAGACTCTTAAGAGAGTCTTGGCTTAAAAGATATAAAAGCAAAATATATAATTAGAAGGGCTATCGAATCACTCGGTAACCCTTCTTTTTTGGTGCCATATATCTGGAGGGAGCTTCCAGTGGCAGGTCCTGTAGGTTTATATGAGCAAAGAATGTTTTCAGTATTAGCCGAAATCAAGTCCATTAATGACCTGTTCTAGGAGATAGAGTGCTCCTTGCAGTCCAAGATGAGTTTTGGGAAGGACATGCACATAACCTATTCCCGGCTCTGAATTTTCAATTCCGGTAAAGCTATGTTTTTTTAGCTTGAGTTTTGCTATGGTATTGCCATCGGCCAGGACAATTTCACCAGGATATTCCAGAATATCGGTGGTGAGGGCATTTTCGCAGTGGCAATTTTCCAGGTTTGCAAAAAGCTTCCTTAGTGCGGTATTGTCCGTGTGTTTTTTGGAAGTCTTCAGTGTATTCTTGTCTGTTTCTTTTCCCTGCAATAGAATGCTGCGGGGAGCCATTCCCAGATAATTGGTGAGAAAATCCGTATAGCCACTGACCTCAGACACTGCTCCTACCAGAGAATAGCTGACGCCTTGAGGAAGTCCTGCTAAAGAATTTAGACGATATAGATATTGGTAGGCACGGGCTCTGCTCTTATTGCATTCCTCTACATACGGAGAAGAATCTGCGCCGAGAAGAGATGAGATTTCCTGGATCATGTGACTGGTTGCGGAGAAGCCTATAGGAGCTGAGTCGCACACATAATAAGGGATGCCAAGAGTTTTCTCTAGATAGTCAGCGGTTTGTATTCCATATTCGGAGCGGATTACAATATTTAGGGCAGCTTTTTTTAAGCTGGTAATTTCTTCTAGGGAGGAGCCGCAGCAGAGACTGCAGTGCACCTTGATGCCGCAAAGGGAGAGAAGTCTTTTAAGTTCCGCCAAATCACCCTCGTGATAATACTGATAAATGGATAAGCCTAGTAGATTTACCGTGCGGTTTTCTGAGGGACAATCTTTTTGCAACCCTTCTTTTTCCAGACAGCGAAGAAGTTCTATTACACCTTTCTCAAGGCCCTGAAAAATATCACCGGAAAATCCCGGAGTTTGTATGGTGACTAAGGGAATATCCTTGGTCAAAGGTTCGAGAATTCCAGCCAAATCGTCACCAATCAAGGCGGCTCCCGGGGAATTTACGACACAGAGCAGATCCATATGGGTATGCTCTTTAAGAAAAGCAACACCTTCTTTTAGTTTTTCCTTACTGCCATATACGTAATCTTTACGATCCAGATAAGTGCAGGGAACCCGGGGCTGGTTGAAAAACCATTCGTCTCCGGCATCCATAAAGTCAGGATTGATTCGTCGGGGATAGAGACGTTCGGAGTAGGAACTGTGAAAATACTTGCAACCGGTAGGGCCATTTAACAAGGTAACTACCTTGTCGATTCCTTCCAGAGCGAATAATATGCCGGAAATATTATCCGGGGTAATATCTGTCAAATAATTCTGCGTCATTTTTCCATTCTCCTTCCAGATTTCTGCCAATCATTTCTGCCCAGCGTTCTACCATCAAAATGCCGGAGAAGAATCCAATGTCCGGAAGCATAGGGATGGTGTCTTCGAAAATTCCAGATTTTTGAATATTAAAATTGTAATTGGTCAGAATAACATCTGGTTGATAGAAATCGATATCAGCTTTTCTTTTGCTTCGATCATAATTCAGTTCCAAGGGAAGATCTATGCCCAATTTTGTTTGAAAACCGGCATCTTGGGAAAAATTAAGCACACCGATTTTAACAATTTCTATTTGGGCATCCAGTGCAGCTTTTAAAATCCAATCCAGATTATGGTTATAAGCTATGATCATCAACCTTTTGCCTTTCATGGTGCGGGCTGCTTTTTCGACACGTTTTTTATATTCCTTTTCGTGTTTTTGAATTAGTTTCTCAGCAATATCTTCTTTATTGAAGTAGCGGCCTAGTTTGGTAAGCCAGGATACTGTTTCGTTAAAACCTACAGGAAATGCATCTTCGAAGAAGTTACTTTGATATTCATCTTCAAAAAATCTTTGCAAGGTGCGCCCAGTATAGTCATTGTAAGCTAAGAGATTCAGAGAAGCACTTTTGAAGTTCTTAACACTATCAAAGCTTGTATTATAGAGAAAACGGCAGTTCACCCTAAGATTCATGGCATCCAAAAAGGACTTTATAATCTCAAAATTTGATTCAGCGTTTGTTCCCACGGTTTTTTCAAAAATAATATTTACAGTGTCGGAAAGAGGAGCAACATTTTGATCAATGATTTGCTTGGCCAGTTCCATATAGGCTAACAGCATTCCCTGCATATAATCCCCAGCCAGATTTCCATCGGACTTTATCGTGACAACAGGGGTCGTTTCCCTTGATAAGCTGCGAATTTCATCGATGTCATCCCCAATGATTCCTGCTGGACAGGAACTTACTACAATTAAGGCTTTGGGGGATTCTTGTATGATCTTCTGGGCTTTTTCCCGCAAATGTTCCATTCCACCGAAAATCATTTCTGACTCACTCATCTCTGAAGAGACCAGATTGGGTGCCAGAGATACAGGAAGCAGGCTGCCTCTTTCAAAGAGACGTCGTCGCCCTGAGGAAGAAATGCTCTGGTATGCGAAATAGGTGCAGCTTTTTGGGGAATGGCCAAGGACTACTGCATCGTTAATGTGGACACTCATGGACATGGCTCCGTTAAAAGCGCAGCCATAAAGAGGCTCATTATGCACCATATTTTTGGAAAGATAGCGGTTGGAGCTGCTGAGATCCGGTGTGATTTCCCTAGAGTTTTCTCTTGTTTGCTGTATAGAAGCTGCTTGCGCCTGGGGAAGCGCATGAGAGCGTACGGCCCCAAGAATCAGAGATTCTAACTCCTGGTCTGTCATAGGTCTTGCCTGATGCAGTGGGATTCCTTCTATGATGTCTTGTGCAAGTCCCAGAAAAATCTGAGCAACATCACTGTCAAGTCCGTCACAGTGGTTTCTTTCTACAATGGTTCGATTGTCCTGTTCTGCAGTAGCAAAAGCATTGCTTCTGGGAACTTTGATGCAGATGGGGAGAGAAACCGCTTTAGCAAAGGTTGCTACGCGGATATCTTCGTCTGCAACATTGCGGCTGTTGTAGATGATGCCAGCTACTCGGCGCTTGTCATCATCATAATTTTTTATGCCTCGAAGAATATTATTTGCGGCATAAAGAGACATATATTCTCCTGAAGTAACCAGAAAAATCATATCTGCATATTCTCGGCGAATGGGAACGGCAAAACCGCCACAAACCACGTCGCCCAGAACATCGTAGAGGGTAATATCATATTGTTGTCGAATATGAAATTGATCCAAAAGTTCAAAGGCCGTGATAATGCCTCGGCCGGCACATCCCACGCCAGGCTTGGGTCCGCCAGCTTCACTGCAGCCAATTTTGTTGAAACCCTGGAAAAGCACATCCTCAATATGATAATCAGCGGGACCAGTTACCCGAATATAGTCTAAGACAGTAGTGATATCTTGACCGTGCATTAACAGTCGGGTGGAATCATGCTTGGGATCACAGCCAATCTGCAAAACACTTTTTCCCGTTAGGGAAAGTGCTGCGGAAATATTGGCACTCATAGTAGATTTGCCGATGCCACCCTTTCCATAGATTGCAATTTGTGTCATTTTAATCTCCATTCCGCCGCCTTTGGCTGGCGGCACAAATAGTAATGAAA
>CAVBGA010000079.1:0-5160 GCA_963594675.1 Lachnospiraceae bacterium | reverse complement strand
CAGATCACATTGTATGCGATAATAAAGAAAATACCGCCGCCGCAAATGCGGATATATAATTTGGTTAATTCCAAAGCCTCCTGTGGTGCCTGCATCAATCTTGCCAGTGGATCTGCAAATAGCAGCATAATTACCGCAATAAGCACAGATAATATGGTAAAAAGCACGGCAACTCCACCAATCAGACTTCCTATCTTCTCTGGTTTCCTCTCTCCCAGATATTTACCGATCAATACCGTAAGTCCCATGGAAAATCCCGCAATGGTAAAGACCACCATATTGACCATATTACTACCGGTAGATACACCGGAAATTCCTGCTGTTGTACCGAATCTTCCTACCACTAGAATATCAACAGCACCATAAGCTGCCTGTAAAACCAGAGCAGCCAGTACCGGAAGCATAAAAGCGATCAGCTTTTTTAATATGCTTCCCTGGGTAAAATCATTTTTCCTCTCGTTCATATTTCCTCCGCTTTTTTTATTGTATACAGATTTATTATAACAAATCCCATCTTTGAGGTAAATAATAGATAATTTTCCCAAAATATCCACAGAAAAAGCAGAAGGCACTGCTAAAAAGCGGTGCCTTCTAAATAAATGTAGGATTTAGAAAAAAAGAGTTGGAGTCTCTTATTTCACAATGTTATATCGGTTAGTCCATATTGAAAATCATCTTATGAACCATTTTCTTCTTCTTTGTGCAATCTATTGTATTTTATTGTTGTTTCCTCTTTGTTTTTATGCATTTATTATAGCAAGTTTATCAGCTTATCAATATAAGAAATTTTACTATTATTATTCAGCAATAACCGTTTTGATGGTATAATTAAGTATATTATATTGTTTTTTTTACTTTTATAGGGATTCATTTGAAGGAGTATAGATATGCAAGTTCTTAATGTTTATATTACAAATTCTATGGGGTCTGGCATGCCTCGTTTTTTTCATAGCCATCCGGATCATATGGAAGTTACCTATGTATTTGAAGGCAAAGGCATCTACTATCTGGATCATAAAAGCTACGAGGTAAAAAAGGGGGACCTTATTCTTTTTAATGCCGGAGGAATCCATGGAGAGGATCCCTCTACTGGCAATGATATTTGTACGTATTCTCTGGCATTAAAGGATATCTCAGAACCCACCCTTTTGCCGAATCATCTGGTACCCCAGGGGGCGTATCCCATCATTCACTGTAATGAGGATGCCGCTTATATAGACGCTATCATGAAGATGGCCTGTTCTCTTCCCACCAGCCCCCATCACAAGGAAATTCGCCGACACTTAGCAGAAGCAATCTACTATTACTGTCTGGATCACCTTCCCCAGAATAGGTTAAATCGATCTGAAAAAAGCTTAGACTTGGTAAAAAAAGCGAAAGAATATATTGACGAAAATTTCAATCAGGAAATTTCTTGTGCTGCTATTGCTGCAAAACTTCACGTAAATGCCAGCTACCTCTCCCGCATCTTCAAGCAAATCATGCATTTTTCTATGAAGGAATATCAAAAGCAGCTTCGTCTTGGCGCCATACAAACCCTGCTTATTGATACCCCCTTAGAGCTTCAGGAAATCGCTCTAAGATGTGGGTATCTGGATATGAGCCATTTTCACTCTGTATTTAAAAAAAACACAGGAATGACCCCAAGCAAATATAGAGAAACCTTCCACATCATGAGTGAAACTACCCAACAGGATTTGCCAGCGGAAATTTCTCAAGAATTTGAATCATAAATGTTGTCCCATTATCTACTTCACTTTTTACTTCAATTTTCCATCCATGCAAGTCCACAATCCACATTGCAATAGCAAGGCCCAGGCCGGAGCCACTTCTGTCTCTGGCCTTATCTGCTCGATAAAATCGATCAAATATATGCTGAAGATCCTCCTCGGCAATCCCCATACCGTCATCTTTAATAAGTAAGGTCGCATCCCCTTCTTTTTCTTCCATAGTAATCCAAACATTTCCCTGATTTTTCCCATATTTGATGGCATTTTCTATGAGATTAACCAGAAGCTGGGTAAGCAGACTCTGATCGGCCAAAATCATCATATCCTCTGGTATTTCATTATGAAGACAAATATTCTTATCTTCTGCCAAAGGAAATAAAGATTCCGTAACCGACTCCACCATATCATAAAGTCCTAATTTTTCCTTCTGAAACTGATACCGTCCCTCGTAACCTCTGGAAAGCATAAGCAACTGGGAAACCATCTTTGTCATACGGCGATTTTCCTTTTGTATGGCTCGGATATTTTCCTCCCGGACACTAGCGTCATCCGTATAGAGTGCATCCTCTGTGCAGGCATTAATCACCGTCATAGGCGTCCGAAGTTCATGGGAAGCGTCCGAAGTAAACTGTCTTTCTCTTTTAAAGGATGCTTCCACATCTTCCAGCATCTGGTTAAAAGTGTCCGCCAGCTCTCCCACTTCATCCTTTGAGGTGATTCCCTCAATTCTTTCCGACAAATCACCATGGCTGATTTTTTTAGCTGTCTCCGTAATCTGCCGAATCGGACGAAGCGCTCTATTTGCCAGAAAGCGAGAACCAATTCCCGCAAGCAAAATATAAATAGGAATCAGTAAAAGCAAAATCCAAATAAAATTCCCAAGGAATTCATTAAAGTAGATACTTCCCAGAATTTGAATTTTTACAGATTCCCCATCTATATTTTTTTCTTTAACCAAGTATGTCCAATCTTTCTCCAAATCAGCTTCGTCTTCTTCATCTTCCACCATTTCAAAAATCCATTCTGCTTCCAGACTATGATAGAGAACATCTCCCTCTGCATCCACAACCTGAATGTAGATACCCGGTTTAATATCATCCTTACTTATTTCCGATTGATTAACGAATACCCGTCCTTCTTCCTTTCCAATAGCATCGGAAACCGCTGATGCGGAAATTTCCATATTTCCCACAAGGCTGTCCTGAAGAGAATTTTGTACAATAGCATATACCGTAGGAATTAAGGCACACAAAAGCAAAGCAGACAAGAGTAAATAAATCATAGTAATCTTGCTGCTAATCTTTAATTGCCTTTTTTGTTTTTTGTTTTTTCTATTTCTTATGATCTTCATTTTTCAATACATAGCCATAACCTCTCACGGTGTGGATCAGAGGCTTCTCAAAACCTTTATCGATTTTATTTCTTAAATATCTAACATATACATCCACTACATTAGAATCATAGGTAAAATCATAATTCCATACATGATCTGCTATCTGGCTTCTGGTTAAAACCTGGCCCTGATTTCTTAAGAAATATTCAAGTAGGGCATATTCCTTGGAAGTCAGGGAAATTTCCTTACCATCACGAGTGACGGAATGACTAGGAAGATCCATAAGCAGGTCATCCAGTTGCAATCGATTCTTTCTTATGTCGGTATTTCTTCGAAGAAGCGCCCGTACCCTGGCTGAAAGCTCATCATAGGCAAAAGGCTTCGTGAGATAATCATCCGCCCCTGCATCCAGACCTTCCACCCGATCTGTAATGGAATCTTTAGCAGTCAACATCAAAACCGGCGTTTGATTGCCTCGATTTCTAAATTCTCTTAGCACGATCACTCCGTCCTTTTTAGGAAGCATCCAATCTAATATAATACAGTCATAATTTTCATTTTCCATATAATACAAGGCATCTTCCCCATCAAAACACCCATCAACCACATAGCCTTCTTCCAAAAGTCTTCTGCGAATGATACGGTGCAAAGACTGGTCATCCTCAACAATCAATATTCTCATGAATGAGCTCTCCTTTCCACCAGCAATTGACCCTGTCCATAGCTTTTATAAAGTTCCTTCATGCGAAGCGCCATATTATCAAAGGAGCGGTCCACAGCTACCTGGCGGCCTTGGGAAGTTAAATCCGGCAGCTGCCCATCCAGGATAGCATATGCCAAATATTTGAATTCATCAAGCATGTCTGCTTTGTAAACTTCCTCTCCATTTTTCAGCCAACCATCATAAACCGGAATATCCCTAAGAAGAACCGGTATACCACTGGCCAAAGCCTCCAAAACCACAATTCCTTCCGTCTCCTCATGACTCATAAAACAAAAAAGATCGCATCCCTGATAAGCCAACTGCAAATCTTCCGGAGGAACATAACCAGGAAAGAGTACATTTTCCGGAGCATTAGCTATTACATCCTGTATTTTTCTTGGAATTAATCGGGGATCCGTATAGCCAAACCAAATAAATTGGATCTCTGGCATCGCTTTCGCCAACTCCACAAAATCAATAATACCTTTTCTCTCAATATAGTGTCCAACAGACAAAATCACCTTTTTCTCTTCTGTCAGGTGATATTTCTCACGAAATCGTCTTCTTCCCTCTGGATTCGGTCTATATTTTTCTGTATCAATACCATTGGACATGGTAAAAATTGGTCTTTTCATCCCATAACTTTCCAAAAGTTTACGGGAATAATCGCTGGGAGTCAAAATCAAGTCGCCCCTATTATAGCAAACTTTAATCCAAAAGCGGAAAAAAGGTGCAAAAAGATTAGAGCCTTTAAAGGAACAGCGAAAGTCTTCCATGGTAGAATGTCCATAATAAAGCACTTTTTTCCCTAAAGCTTTGGCATAAATAGCCGCAAAGAGGCTTCCTGGAAAAACGGTGTTGATATGCACTATATCCGTTTCTCGATCTATATGATCGCCTACTTCCACTCCCACTTTTCTAAGAATGGCTCTTTGGTGTTCCATAGCACGTCCCACACCACTTTTTTTTACAATCTTTTCAGCTCCTTTATAGATACAAACCTTCATTGTGATACCTATCCCTTCTCTATTAGAATTCTTGCTGTCGCAACATAACAAAATTATTATTGCATCACCGATGTAATTACTTGCAAAATCTTAGCCAGCCCCAAACTATAAATAGCAATAGAAGCAGGTTTTCCCAACAGAATAATTGCTGTAAAGGTTTTTAATTTCATTTTGGTGGTTCCTGCCAGATAGCATAAAAAATCATCCGGTGCCACAGGAAAAAAGATAGCCAAAGCAAACAATCTGGCAAATCGATGATTTGTCTCCGTCCAACTCTCATACTTTTCTATCTGCTCTGCCTTAAACATGCTTTCCAGCAAGGGGCGTCCATAGTTTCTGGCAATCAAAAATGCTATGACAGAACCAATACATATCCCTACATAATTG
>CAVBGA010000078.1:0-6422 GCA_963594675.1 Lachnospiraceae bacterium | reverse complement strand
TACATGCATTTCTATGGGGCGCATCGGCACACGGGAGGTTGCCGGCTCTAATTCTGCCGGTGATATTTTCAATTCTCTGGCAAGAATTCCCTTTACTAACTTGGCACAGGTCTGTCCCTGGCAAAGCCCCATACCCGTTCTTAAATATCTTCTAATCTCAGTCATGGTCCACATACCTTCGTGTACCGCTTTTCTGATTTCACCTTTTGTAATTTCCTCACAACGACAAATAATCAGGTCGTCGTCTGCTCCCGGAACAAAAGGACCAATATCTCGGGATCTATCATTTGCTGCATTCATCCATTCTTCCTCCTGTTCTTATATCATTTTGAAAAATCTTGCTTTCATTGCATACTCTTTAGGAACACTCATGGTCAGCAGATTCGTTTTATCATAAGCCTTACTAGTCTTTACAGATAATACAGTAGCCTCACAAACTTTCTGTCCATTACGGCCAAGGGCAATTCCCTTACTTCCCTTCTTTGGAAGTGGTAAAAATTCATAAGGAATTGTGACGCTGGCACTTCCATCTCCTCTATCTTCATCAACTAGGAAGATTGCCTGACCAGAACAACTTGCCACGCACATTCCGCAATTAACGCAAGAGGAACCCTCCACTACAATGGGAAGAGAGGTAATATTTTCTCCAATGGAGATACATCCTTTTGGACATGCATCCTGGCATGGATTACAGGGAATATTCTGTGTACATTCCATAACTGGGTGAATGCCTACTTTGTGAGTCACACCAGGATATCTTTCAATTTCATCATCTGCTACAAATCCATGTTGTAAAAGATTCATAGATACAGGAATTCCTTCCTCGGTTTTTTCAATAAGTTTTCCTTTATTCTTGGGAGCAAACATACCCTGACGAAGGCCATCTAGGGCTTGATCCAAACTAGCAAGTTCCTGATCCAATTCCTCTTTTTCAATATAACCAAGATATTCTGCTGCAGCGATTCCTGCCATACGTCCCTCGATCATTGCGGAAGAAGCTTCTTCAATACCAGATACATCTCCGGCTACAAAAACGCCGGGAAGAGAGGTTCTTCCATAGGCATCACAGATTGGCACCTGACCGCCTCTTTTGGGATTGTCTTCCATTTTTGCTCCTGCCATTTTCAAAAGCTGTGACATGGGAGACAGACCAACCGCAAGGCAAATGGTATCTACATCAAAATGCTTCTCCGTTCCCGGAATAAATTGGAAATGATCATCCACCTCAGCAATGGTGACTCCTTTCACACATTCCTCTCCCTCTGCCTTCACAATGGTATGAGATAAATAGAAGGGAACCCCTGTTCTTGCTACCTTTGCTGCATGAACACCATAACCACCTACCCTAGGGGCTGCATCTACCAAGGCAACAACCTCACATCCACACTGCATAAGCTGAAAGCTGACAACCAATCCTACATTTCCTGAACCCAACATAAGAACTCTCTGACCGGGAAGAACACTGTGAAGATTCATCATGGTCTGAGCAGCTCCAGCTCCGATGACACCAGGAAGTGTCCATCCTGGAAAAGTAACCATGTTTTCTGCTGCACCTGTGGCAATGATAATAGCATCTCCTTTAAAATGCTCAATGCCATCTCCGATTTTTACAACAACTTCCTTGTCCTGATAAAGACCAATAACTGTTGCATTCAAAACAACCTCGACCCCTGCAGCATCTGCTTCTTCCAATAATTCTTTTCCAATCACAAATCCGCGAATTTTGGCTCTGTGTTCTTTTGAACCAAAGAATTTATGAATTTGCTTAAAAAGCTGGCCTCCGGGTTTTTCATTTTCATCAAAGATAACTACCTTCAGTCCTCGCTTTGCTGCCTCAATTGCTGCAGATAATCCGGAGGGACCGGCACCTACTATAATCAAATCGTATCTTTTCATTACCGTAGCCTCCTTTACTGTTCTTCAAACGGTTTATCGCTTACACCATACTGGGTGCGCACATCCATGCCACTCTTTAATGGGGTAATGCATGTTCGTACATTAGGAACTCCATCTACCACCATAACGCAATCTGTGCATCTGCCTATGGCACAAAAAATACCACGTGGCTTATGCTCTTTCTTTGTATATCGGTGAACCATGAGTCCTGCAGCTTTTAATGCCGCCGCAATGGGTTCTCCTTCATAACCCTGAACCTCTTTTCCGTCAAATAAGAAAGTGACGGGAGCGCCCTTTTCCTGAACGCCTAATATGGGATGCTCTTTAATTCTTTCAGCCATATAACCTCTTCCTTTCTTTTAGCTATAAAAGAAGCGCCTGAACATATTGTTCAGACGCCTTTGTCTCGCCAATCCTAAGATTCTCTGTTTTCTTAAGCAACCTCTTTATTTGGTATACACAGATTCTATTCAAAAAGGTCTTTTAAAAATTGTAAAAATCGGAACTAATGGATATATCCTGTCGAAGTTTCCTATACGATAAAAAACTGCAGCAAGACTTTCATCCTACTGCAGTTTACTATCTTTACTTTATTTATTTGATAACTACTTTATCACTGAGTGCTTCAGTAAGCTCTTCGCCGTTAAGTGCAACGCTGATAATCACATTTACATTAAAGCTTTCACCAATTGCCTCCAACTGTAAAAGTGTATCATTTACCTGACCATCACCAATTCTGGTAATCTTTCTGAAGCTGTCGAGATAAATGGATTCCAAATCATGATCCTGAGAAATAATTCCGCAGATAAATCCTACAAACTCATCACTGTTCTTGAGAGGATAAGATGACGCATCAATCAATCTTACTTTGTTATTAAGTTCAAACATATTCTTAGAATCTTTGTCGATATATACAAGATTTCCTTTTGCACCCTTTACCGCTTCATTAACGCTATCCAGAAGCTGCTTAGTCTTTCCTTCTCCTTTTTCTCCGGTAATTAACTGAACCATAGCAGTGTCCTCCTTAAGTTATCAATTTAAAATATGAATATTCACTAAACAAAACATATTTCATGCAATTATTATAGTCTATTCCGCCAAAAAACACAAGGTCAAATACAATTTAAGAATTAATTTGTTCTAATAAAAGATTCATATCATCATAAAGTGTAGCCTTAGTCGGTGCCTTCAGAACAATAGAAATATAGGGCGCACCATAATCATTCTGACTGAGAATGGCCAGGCAGGCACCGGCATCTGTAGTTGTACCGGTTTTACCACCAAGAACCGTAATACCTGTAGGAGCTGTCTCCTCACCTGTGAGATAATGATCCGTGGCATCTAAATGCAATTGAACAGATTCCGCACCTCTTGTTACCGTCAGATTGTAGGAAATCAGCTGCATGGTATCAACAAAATCGTCATAGTTAATGGCCTCGTTCAGCATGAGATAGACATCATATGCCGTGGTATAATGATCCTTATCCTGCAGACCTGTAGGATTAACAAAGTGCGTATTGGTGGCTCCCAAAGCCTTACATTCTTCATTCATCATTTCTACAAAATGATCTACAGTTCCCCCTACATGTCTGGCAATAGCCATAGCTGCATCATTACCCGAATAGACCAGAAGACCATGAAAAAGCTCATCCATAGTAACCATATCCCCTACTTCAAAGCCGCACATCTGAGAACCATCTTCCAAATCCAGATCCTCACTACTAATGGTCACCGTATCATCCATATTGCCATATTTAACGGCAAGAATTGCTGTCATAATTTTTGTAATACTGGCTGGATAGGATTTTTTATGAATATCCTGAGCATAGAGAACTTTATTATTATCTACATCAAAAAGAAGACTTCTCTCCCCATTGGTCATTGTGATGCCATTCAGGCCTACATTGCCGGAACTAACACAAAGATTTGACGCAAAGGAATCCGCCTTGCGGAATTCCTCCATGTAGTCACTGTCATCACTCAAGCTTGATTGATAAGGTTCCGTCAAGTCCAGATTCTTAATACGATAAAGATAAGTGCCTCCCAGAAAACCAAAGGTAACCACTACAATCAGAATCGCAATAATTAAGGTTCTGGCCAAATAGTTTTTGGGTTTATTTACCTCTTCTTTAACCTTCTTCTCTTTTTTATTTATTTTTGAAAAAATTCCGAACAAATTCTTACATTTTTCCATGATATTTTTCATATCTTCTACCGCCTCCGTGGGGATACATGTTTCTTCTCATAGGGAAGTTTCTGTTCTGCAGTCCTACATTTAATACCAATCCCATACCAATATAGAGACTGACAATAGAAGTCAAACCATAACTTACAAAAGGAAGAGGAGTTCCTGTATTGGGGAGCATACCCGTGGCAACGCAAATATTAATAAAGCTTTGGACTGCCACAATGGTTGCCACACCGCAACATATTAGTTTCCCTGATAAATCCTTGGCTCTCATACTGATTCGTATACATTCCAAGCATATGGCAAATAGAAGCAGAACGATGGCAAAGGAGCCCAAAAAACCTAGTTCCTCTCCTGCTACAGCAAAAATAAAGTCTGTCTGTACCTGAGATACAAAATTACCTTTATTGGCGGAGGATACTTTATTATTATTTAATCCTTTTCCACTGAGCTGTCCGGAACCGATTGCCGTCACCGAGTTTCTCTGCTGTACAACATCATCTGAATATTCGGAATCATCCGGATATAGGAATGACATAATACGAGTCTTCTGATAGTCCTCCAAAATGGGCAGATCTGTCTGAGTAACAAGCAAAAGGAAAATTGCCACCAAAGGTATGCAAACCAAAAGTACGGTACCAATTACCTTATAACTTAATCCCGCAATATAGAGAAGAACACAAAAAAGGATGGCTACAGTAATGGTATTCTTCAGGTCCGGCTGAATCTTAATAAGAATCAAGGGAATGGCAAGAAGAATTACCGATTCAATCATGGTATGCAAGGTATTTATGGTATCTTCATGATCCATAAGATATTTAGCAAAAAAGAGGATCAGAATAATCTTTGACAACTCCGTAGGCTGGAACTGCAAAGGACCAATAGAAATCCATCGAGTTGCTCCATAGGTTTCCTTACCTGCCAATCTTACTGCCAAAAGCAAAATAATATTGCCAATATACATAATCCAATAAAAATTCAAAATCCAACTGAAATCAATCAAGGATACGATCACCATAACTACCAGACCAAATATCACGCCCAATAGCTGTCGACCCTGCAGGGATGCCTTAGCGCTCCCTACCAAAAGTACTCCCATACCACTGATTAAAACCAGCCATAGAACTAATCGGAAACTATAATCTTTCAATTTATAGAGTTTAAACATACTTCCTCACACTCTCTTATCTACTAAACAAACGTGCAAAAAATGATTTTTTCTTCTCTGTGGATGTATTCTCAGCATCCGTAGAACTTTCCAGGGGAATATCCTCCAACGGAACAGCTCCATCTAACAACCTGTCGGCAGCATTTATAGCCATGCCAGCATACAAGGACTTCTCTTCTGCAAAAAGGGATTCTAACTCCTTGGATACACATCCCGTCTCCGGAAGAACTCCAAGAATCGTAAGTCCTAAAAGGTCTTCCATGTCTTTCAAGGAGATATCCTCTGATTGGATTTTTTCTATATTCTCCTTGTTGGTATAGCGGTTAATGAGAAGCTTAGCATTCCGAATGTTTAAGTCAAACAGACTCTGCCGAATACGATCCGCACAGCGCAGGGAGGAGGGATTGTTTTCTGTGACAATAATAGCTTCCGAACTTGCCTTCGCCAGATTGACAAATCCCTGTCCCATTCCTGGAGGGGAATCCAATAATATAAAATCATATTTCTCTTCCATCTGACGACAGAACTCTGTCAACTTTTCTTTCTGCTCTTCTTGAGGCAAAGTAAGGGGTGGTCCAGGCAGAAAATGTAATCCCTCTTCTTTATCAGAAATAAGAACTTCCTGAAGACTACATTTCTCATTTATGACATCCAGAATATGATAAATACAATCATTTTCCAGACCTAACACAAGATCCAAATCTCTCATACCAAAATTTCCATCAATCATAAGGACGGTCTTTCCTTTATGAGCAAGGCAACGGCCCAAAAGAGCCGTCACCGTAGTTTTTCCACTTCCACCCTTTCCGGATGTAATCAAATAGGTTTTTCCCATAGGACACTTCCTTCCTGCTATTGACAAGACATTAGTCTGTCTGCTCGCTTGTTGTACTTGCAGAATTGGCCTTACCTGTAATGATCTGAGAACTATCTTCCAGATCAAAGTAATAATTTAAAATATCCTTTGCCACCAAAGCTGCATTGGTGGAGGAATAACCATAAGCAATACGTACCGTCACTGTAATTTCCGGATCATCATAAGGAGCATATCCGATAAAAAGACCGTGGCTGGCTCTGTTGGAGGACTGCTGTGCAGTACCTGTTTTACCTGCCAGACTAACACCCAGATCAGAGAAAACCTCCTTGTTGGTGTCTGTAATAACCCCTCTC
>CAVBGA010000077.1:0-4942 GCA_963594675.1 Lachnospiraceae bacterium | reverse complement strand
GATATACAGGAATGACATAGCGTTTATCGGCTCCTTCCATAAAGCCTGTCATTTTAGCTTCTGATCCCTTCATCTTGAATTACTCCTTATATCTTTTAGCCCACAATACTTATCGCGTTATCTTTTACCTCATTGATCGTAGCCAGAATATCTGACCTTGTCTTTGCATCAAAGAGCTTAATAAAGCTTATTGGCTTATCGAAGGGTGGTTTCTGCAAATCCGCTACACTCTCCATATATCCATTCTGCTCGATGTGGTTAATGATCTTATTCACAAAGGATATCTGTCGCTGATTCAATGACTGATCATTGATGAATTTCGAGAACGCCTGCATAGCCGCATCATGATCCAGTTTTGCAATTTTACGGACCAATAAGCCAAACGGTGTATCTCCAAACTCTCGCTGATAATCTTCCTTACTTCCCAGTTCACTGGTCAGCACTCGCTCAAGCTCTTTGTAATCACCCTCAGAAAGCTTAATGTTATGGGTAAGCTTATGAATCGCTAAGGTATTGCCATGTTCACCAATATACCGGTTTACCTTGTCACGATAATCTTCAAAGTCATACGCCGGATCCAGTTCTTCACCTTCTGTTTGATTTATAATCGGATCCGTAAGTCTGGTAATGATTGGTTTCTTACCCGACCCACGATCAAGGAATTTCATTAAATCACGCAGCTCAGCTCGTACCTTCTCGAAAAGAAGGACATCATTTGCTGTCCAGAATTCATCGGTGTTAATTTCCTTGATAATCGGCAGCTTTTCCTTTACCTGGGGGATGCTTGCCTTCTTTTCTAACAAGGTGGCGATATCGCAAAGTTCTTTCTTTGCAGGTTTGAAGGCAGGCATCTGTTCCATAGAAGCCAGCATCAGGCCATACATAAAGTTGTCAAACCGCTTCGCCAATTCATCTGTATCATCCAATCTGACAATCGGAGCGATGTGCTGCAGAAGCTCTCCCTTGTCACCCTCGCTTATAGAATCAAATACCGATTCATTCTTATATTTTTCAACATACTGTAATTTCAGCTTTACGGAAATGAGTTCAGGATTAAGAGCTACCACCTGTGAATGACAGATCTTTACCAGCTCATTTCTCCAGCCTTGATAATCCTCTCCGGCATAAGCTGATTCTTGCAGAAGAGAAATAATCTTTATCTGCTTACCAAAGATATTCTCGCTGAGCGTCTTGGTTTCTCTTGATTCAAATCCTTCTTTGTGCTCGCGGAAATATTCAAAGTTTCCACAGTAATCAAATATCAGGAAACGCTTCTTGTCAGTGTACTCTCCATCTACCTGATCCAGGCAGGTGAGTCCATTGCAAAGACGCGTACCTCTACCGATCATCTGCCAGAACTTAGCCTTTGATCTTACCTTCTTAAAGAAGACGAGATTCACGCACTGAGGAACATCAATACCGGTATCCATCATATCTACTGATACAGCGACGTATGGAGGCTTGTCCTCAATCTTAAAATCATCAATGATCGTCTGGGCGTAGGTATCATCACATATAACCCGCTGGGCAAAGGTGCCTTTATATTGCGGATAGAGCTTATTGAATCGTTCCAATATAAATTCTGCATGACGCTTATTCTGTGCGAAAATAATGGTTTTGCCGATTCGATCTCCACCTGCCACACGAATTCCACGATCCATCAGATCCTGAAGCACCGTATCCACAGTCCCTTCATTGAAGATAAATTTATTCATTGCAGCTGACGGAATAAAGGCCGGAAGCAATCCATCCTCTGCAAAGTCGTCCTCATAACGCTCTTTATCTTCCGGGGACAAATCATCATAAGTAATTCCTTCATCTAGGAACTTTGTCTGCACCTCGTAATTATAATAGGGGACCAGCACATGATCCTGGTAGACAGCTGTCTCATAGTCATAAGCATAGGTCGGCACACCATGTTCCATTTCAAAGAAATCATAAGTATTACGATCCACGTCAGTTTTCGGTGTTGCTGTCAGACCTACCATAATGGCATCAAAGTACTCAAAGATGGCCCTGTATTTTTTGAAGATACTTCTATGGCTTTCATCGATGATAATCAGGTCAAAATGAGCTGGAGTAAACAGGCGGACTCCATCTTTGCTCTTCGTATCATCAATGGCATTTAATATTGTCGGATAGGTTGAGAATACAATTCTCGCGTTCCGATCGTCCTTATTTGTGCAAAGATTGCATAAGGACATGTCTGGAAGATAATTCTTAAAATCATCCTTTGCCTGCTTTACCAATGCAGTACGATCCGCCAAAAACAGAATATTCGTTACATACTTTCCTCTGCTAAGTACATCCGTCAAGCTGGAAGCCGTTCTTGTCTTACCGGTTCCTGTTGCCATAACAAGAAGATGCTTTCTGAAGCCAAGCTCTACCTGCTCACATACCGCACGGATCGCTTCCTTCTGGTAGTAACGATCTGTGATCTTATCATCAATCTCAACAGTCATCAGATCCATTCTCTCAGAGCGACGATTCATAAGCTTCTGCAGGTCATCTTTGCTGAAAATGCCGCTAACCGGTCTCTGTGGTGCAGTAAGATCATCCCAGAAATAAGTCTCAAATCCATTTGTGGTAAACATCATCGGTCTGCGGCCAAATTTGCGTTCAAGGCAATCCGCATATAATACAGCCTGCTTACGGCCTATATTCGGATCTTTACTAGAGCGTTTTGCTTCTACCACGGCCAAAGGCATACCATCCTTGCCAAAGAGGACATAATCGCAATAGCCCAGCTGGCCAACCACACCAGCCATGCCTTCCACTTCATACTCTTCCTGGACATCTGCATCCACGCCGGTAAACTTCCAGCCCATCTGTTTCATATCCACATCGATGTAGATCTTACGAGTCTTAAATTCTGACAAATCCTCCGACTTAAAGCTGCGCTCCTGCTGATGTTGCTCTTTCTCAGCAGTATACTGTTCAGACATCTGCTCAATCTTCTTACGAAGAGCTTCTATCTCTGCATCCTTTTCACCAAGCAAGCTTTCCTGCTCTTTAATTTTCTTTGTATCTACAGCGACCTGCTCTGTTGGAATGACAGCCTCATCAAATTTACGCTCCTCATAGTTTGGGCCATAGCAATAATCCACCCATTCGATGAATTCAAAAAGGCCCTGCAGTGAAGCGAGGGCATCGCTCTTTTGCACACTCTTTTCTGTATGTACAGCCAGATTTCCAAGCTTGATGATAAAAGGCAGCTTGCCCCAGGTATTGTAGTCAACCGCAAAGCGGAAAGATGGCTCGTGAATCAAAGATTGCAGATTATCCTTGTAAGGCATCTGCATTGTAGTATCGGCAGAATATACCCACTTCACTGCTAATTCCAGTGCTTTTCTGCATCCTACAGCACACATAGCAGGTGCGGATGTATAAACCCTTTCTGCCTCAATGGCTGCCGGAGCGAACAATGCATATTCTTTTGTGTTTTTCAAAAATTCAAAATTCGACATAACATTCACTCCTGTTCTTATATACTTGCTACTCTTTGTAATAATCTACTCGATTTACATCTGCAATATTTTGATTTGTCGACTTGTGCTACAAAGGCAGCAAACTGGTTTTGAAGTTCCAATTCAGGATTTACGACCATCATCTTCTCAAGCTTTTCAATGGTCAATGCAAGTTGTGCACTTCCAGCCACACCTTTCTTCTTAAAATCTTCAATAAGGATTCCCATTGCATGATTCAGAAAAATCGGATTAACATTATCCTTAATCGACAAAACAATCAGATTTCCGTCTTTGTAATAGAATGGACTATCTGTATCTACAATCCAAGAATACCCGATCGTAGCTCCAATTGCTGCGATAAGGATATCTCCTACTTTAGGAACTCCGTATTTTTCTCTAATTTCATCATATCTTTCTCGTTTGATAAATAATTCTACTGAAGGTTTTAATCCTGTTCCAAGCTCTCGTATTTCTTTACTCCTATAAAAAGGAATTCCTGATTCTACATATTCATTTGCATATATTCGTTTGCTTGAACCAATATCTGCCAACTCGCTTAACCGAATCAGTGGAAGCGTTCTATTGCCAATAATATCCCCAAACAATTCGATAAATCGGGACTTGACTAACAAATCCATTTCAATGAGCTGTTGCTTTCTGTCCGTGATCAAAACATCTATCTTGGATAGAGCATCTGTAATCTGCTGCTGTTTCTCATCGGTGTATGATGGAATCAATGTTTCCGCCAACACTTTTTTGCTAATAGCTTTAAATGTACTACCTGTACCTTTTGACACAAGCACATCTATTTTACTTTCTAATGCATAATACAGATATTTTTGACTGCATTTATTTGATTTAGGTGTCAATGCAGCTAATCCTCTTCCAATACAACAGGTTTCTGTAGCAATATTCATAGCCCCAATTGGTGCTCTTACTGAAATAAGAATATCTCCTTCACTGGCCACCTTTACCGGCTTAGAACACCACACACATGTTTCAGGATGAATTTCTCCAAAATCAGCATTTCCTTGATAAAAAGGCATTCCATCACCATGCTCATTATATGTTTTTGAGTCCGGCGATTGTCCCATATTGAGGTCACAGAATTCTGTTAATGCTTCATACTTCATGCTGCCACCTCCAATTCACTGAAATGTTTTGATTTGTCGACTTGTGCTACAAAGTCAGCGAACTGCTGCTGAAATTCCATTGGTGGAATCGGAACTACTAAATTCAAGATATCTTTATTCGAAATATTAGCCTGTCGAACGCCTCTACTAATTCCTGTAAGTTTTTTCTTGACTTGAGGAAATTTCAACAATTCTGCTAGATAGTATTTATCCAGTCCATCCATTAGCTCAAGTTTTGCATTGCGCTGGTTCAAATAATACATTTCATAAGCATTGCCTAAAATGCACACATTTCCGTAGTCATCCTTACCAACTGTACCTGTTAATGACATAACCAAATCG
>CAVBGA010000076.1:0-8005 GCA_963594675.1 Lachnospiraceae bacterium | reverse complement strand
GTTTTCTAATTGCAGCGATGCTTCCATCTATATCGATGGTGTAAAACAGGAAAATCTGGTTACAGATGAAAATGGCCAGGTAACTATCAACTCTCTGGAAGCAAGAGATACTCCTTATTTTATCACCGCAGAAAAGTTGGTGGATTTGTCAGATGGAACGACTGCTACGGCAATTACTGCAGCCTATGCTAATGTGACAGTTGTTTCAGCAACAGGTCAAACAGGAAATTATATTAAGGGGCTAAGTTTTAAAGTTACAAGTGATGATGTCCAAAAAGAATATCAGATAGAAAGTTTGGATGGGGAAAATGGTATTACTCTTCCGGCGAATTTGAGTCATGGAAATTTTTATCTGAAATTAGATGGAGAGGAAGAGATTCCGGAAAGCTGTAGTATTTATGCGGTATATACCAATCCTAAGGATGAAACGGTATGTCGTGTTAAACTAAAAGAGGATTCTTATACCTATTTGAAAAATACCAGTCAGATATATACCTACAAAGCTATTCAGTCTATTAAGTTGGAAGTGCGGCAGAATGGTGAAGTAATTCAGACTGCTCAGCTGCCAATTTCCTATAAAACCAATATGAAGACGCTCTTGGTTAGGGATTCCTGGGGCCATGATATTGATTGCAATTTGGCAACAGATACATTGGATGATCAGCAGTTGGAGGTTACTGTTCCACAAAATTCTGAGTATATAGCCATTACTGGAGAGGCCAATAGCTGGGGGCACTTTAGTTACAATCAGGATTTGATTTCGATTAACAATGGAGCCCAGCTTGCTTATGTAAGTAACGTAGGATTTGAATTTGTTCCTGATTGGAGTCAATATAGCGAATATGTGGTAACCATAACCTTGCCCGTCAGTGAAAAAAAATATATTTCTCAGGAAACGAAATACACCTTGACAATCAAGCCGGGAGATACGGATTATACACCGGTACTTAGCTATGAGGGACAGAAACCAGGAGATTATAGTGTATTTCAAAATGACCAGGCCGATGCTTTTGTCATTCAGCCAACGGTGCTTCGCTCAGAGGAAGGAAAACTATCCTATCAATGGTATGAGAGAGAGTTCCGCTCTAATGATTTCAAAGCAATAGAAGGGGCGAACAGCGCTTCCTACCAGCTGTCTACAAGTGAGCCGCGCTATTGTTTCTTAAAATGCGTCGTCAGTTATGAGATTGATGGCAAGAGCTATTCGATAGAAAGTGATTTATATCGTGTACAGGTATATCCCTTATCTTTAGATGCGCCACAGATCACAAGTCAGCCTACCGATATGGTCTGTGTTAAGGGGATGCCATTAGAGGAGTCCCTGTCTGTTGAAGTAAAAGCGAATGGCAATGTAGGTGCTAGTACCAAATATCAGTGGTATAAAAATACAGAAGATAGCAGCAGTGGTGGTACTTTGATTCCTGGGGCTACAAGCTCCTCTTATACACCTGATGTATCCGAAATAGGGCAAAACTATTATTATTGCAGAGTTAGATACACCCTGGAGGCGACTACCAATACCACATCTAAGAACATGAGAAGTTCGGATGTGTATTCGGATACTGCCTGTGTGACAGTAACAGCAGCTCCCCTTTCCTGGGATGGAGAGGGAACGGAAGAGTTTCCTTATCTCATTAAATCAAGCTCTGATTTGGAAGAATTAAGAGATAAGGTAAATAGTGAAGGATTTTCCTTCGAGGATACCTACTTCCAATTGACAGAGGATATCACTCTTCCAAGCAACTGGAAACCTATTGGCGTGACCAAGGATGGAAAGAAAGATCTGAAAAGTGGCAGTAATCTCAACGCCTTCAGTGGTATCTTTGATGGAAACGGTCATACCATAACGGTTCCGGAAGGAGGACTGCCTCTCTTTGGCTACGTGCGCAATACCCGGATCAGGAACCTGAATATCTATGGTAAGAAAATCGCAGGCTACGGACTGGTGAACAATTTCGAAGGTGTAGGCCTTTCTGGAACAGCAGTTGAGATTGATAATGTTACCTTAAAAAGTGGTTCCAGCACCTTAAAATCCGGCCTGATTGGAGCCAATAAGACCATGAGTGCCTATGCCGGCTGTTCTTCTTCCTTTGAGGCGAGTATCAAAAACTGTACCATTGAAGAGGGCGTTGTTGTCGGATACGATAAAGACCAGACTGAGATCGGTGCTATCGCAGGACGTATGCAGGGCACGGTAGAGAACTGCGTAAGTTATGCCACGGTTTACGGAAGTAGCTACGTAGGTGGAATCATCGGTACCCGGGATAATGCCATGGGAAATTGTTCTGTAATTGGCTGCAAGTTTTATGGCACAGTAGAAGCATCTGGTGAATTGGCAGGTGGTATCGCAGGAGGCGGCTATGATGACTCCTCGGCTCCTAATGGCTGCAAGATCACGATTAATAGTTGTAGTTCTGTAGGAACGGTGATGGGTTCAGACAAAGTGGGAGGCATCCTGGGTGGAGACCTTTATGTAGCCCAGACCTGGGATAACTGCAGTTATAGCTTAAAGAATAACTCCTTTACCGGAAAGCTGACGGCCACCAAAGAGGATGCTTCTTATGTAGGAGGCATTATCGGCTACTATGACAGCTTAAACCGCATCGATGTCATCAGCAATAACTACTATGCAAAAGACTGTGGGGCAGATAAAGGCATTGGATTTGTAAAATATATCGATACCAACTGCGACAGCCATGAGACAGCAAGTGGAGCTACTTATATTTGCACAGAAACAGATGTTTCCGGTTGTCCTGAGGTAACCGGATGCGGATGGCAGACAGGATACAACCGCAGCGATGATCCTTTGGGAGCAGACCTTGAAAAGCTATTTTCATCAGAAGGACTCAATAGCTATGTAGAATCCCTGCAGGTGAGCGGAGATTACCGGACAGTATTCTACCTGGGTGAAGAGTTGGATCTCAGTGGAATGACGGTAGTTGCAAAGATCAGTGACGGCAGCCAGCAGGAACTTTCCCTGACAGATCTCACCATAGAAGGTTATAAGAATGATCAGCGTGGGGAGCAGACTTTGCGGCTTTCCTATGAAGAGGCTTTTGCGGATATTACGGTAAAAGTACTGAAAAAAGATGCCGGTGATATTACAGTCAGCTTTACCCTTTTGGGAGATTCTGCCCATGAAAGTACAGGAGATGACAACTGTCATACTCTGCGTAATAATAATCTGGAAACCTGGATTGCCAAAAAGGACTACACTCTGGATGGTAATGCCACTGTCCTGGATCTGTTAAAGATGGTGCTTTCTGAAAATGGCATGACCTTAAGTGCTAAAAATGATGAGAACTATATTTCAGGGATCACAAAAGATGGAGTGGAACTTGCAGAATTTACCAACGGTCAGAATTCTGGATGGATGTATACTCTTAACGGATTACATTCGGATCTTGGAGTAAAAGAACAGTATCTGGAAGATGGAGATGAGATTGTTTTCCATTATACCGATGATTATACCAAGGAGCATGATCATGAATGGGAAGAGAATTGGACCTATGATGCAAATGCCCACTGGCATGAGTGTACAGACCAGTATGGAAATTGCGATATCACGGATAATAGCAAAAAAGGCAGCTATCAGAAGCATAGCTATGG
This sequence comes from Lachnospiraceae bacterium, assembly GCA_963594675.1. Classification (GTDB taxonomy): domain Bacteria; phylum Bacillota; class Clostridia; order Lachnospirales; family Lachnospiraceae; genus Ruminococcus_G. Next base: position 4,396 of record CAVBGA010000076.1, on the reverse strand, counting down.
AAGCGGCAAGGAGATAAAGGCAGCTACTTTTAGCAGCACAGGACAGATGCAGTACACCTGCAAGGTATGTGGTTATGTGAAAACAGAGACCATACCAAAACTGAAATCCAGCATCAAGTTAAATGTATCCTCCATTACCCTGCAAAAGAAGCAGACCACCACGAAAGTAAAGGTAACCATGGCAAAAGGGGATTCCATCAAGTCCTGGTCTTCTAGCAACAAGAAGATCGTTACCGTGGACAAAAAGGGTAAGATCAAGGCGGGAAGCAAGACGGGAACTGCCAAAATCACCGTAACCCTGAAGAGTGGAAAAAAGACAAGCTTGAAGGTAAAGGTACAAAGCGGCAAGGTAAAGACCAAAAAACTCACCGGTCTTAAGTCCAAGATGACCATAAAGAAAGGCAAGAGCAGCAGTCTGAAGCCTGTTCTTAGTCCCATCACCTCTCAGGAGAAGGTGACTTATAGCTCTTCCAATAAGAAAATCGCCAGTGTAAGTGCAAAGGGCGTGATCAAAGGGAAGAAAAAGGGCACTGCCTATATCACAGTGAAATCTGGTAAGGTGTCGAAGAAAATCAAGGTTACAGTGAAGTAAGATAATTTATAAGAATTTTGTGTGAAAGTATAGAGGAAACGAAATTGTCACAAAAAATTAAAGAACTTCAGGATGAATTAAGTTTAATCATTAAAGGAAAAAAAGATATTACGGATAAAATACTTATGGCGATTCTTGCGCAAGGCCATGTCTTACTGGAAGATGTGCCGGGAGTTGGTAAGACCACCACAGCTTTGGCTTTAAGCCGGCTTATGGGAATGGATTTTCATCGGATTCAGTTTACACCGGATGTGGTACCCTCTGATGTAAGTGGATTTACCATGTATGACAAAGAAAGCGGACAATTTGTCTATCGTCCAGGTGCTGTTATGTGCAACCTCTTGTTGGCTGATGAGATTAACCGTACTTCCAGTAAGACCCAGTCTGCCCTTTTGGAGGTTATGGAGGAAGGAAAGGTAACAGTGGATGGGGAGACCCATTTGCTGCCTGCTCCTTTTGTTGTAATTGCCACAGAAAATCCAGTAGGTTCCTCGGGAACCCAGCTTCTTCCGGAATCCCAATTAGACCGCTTTATGATTAGCGTCAGCATGGGCTATCCAGATCATCAAAGCTTGGTAGAACTTTTAAGAGATCGTCAGAAGGTAAATCCCCTAGAAGAAGCCAAGTGTGTGGTAAGTAAGGAAGAACTTCTAGAGCTTCAAGAGAAGGTAGCCCAGGTGTATGTGGCAGATCAGTTGTTGAATTATATCGCTAGTCTCGCAGAAGCTACAAGGGAACATGACATGATTACCTTGGGCCTTAGCCCTCGTGGTACCTTGGCGTTGGTGCGAATGACAAAGGCAGCAGCCTATATGCAGGATAGGGACTATGTTATCCCAGAAGATGTCAAACTGGTATTTAAGGACGTAGCAGCTCATAGAATGGTGCTGGATTCTAAGGCAAGATATCAGGAGAAAGGTGCAAAAGAGATTTTGGATGAAATTCTGTCTAATGTGCCGGAACCGAAGGTGGAAGAATGATCAGGAGCAGAATTTTCTGGCTTTTCTGGCTAGTTTGTATGGCAGGAGCAGCCCTACTAACAGGCACATGGTTGTTTGCGGCAATTCTTTTATTATCTTTTCTTCTCTTGATTTTTTCTTCTTTTAGTCTGCTTTTCTCTGGAAAGAAAGTATTTGCGCAGATGCATTTTTCTAAAGCAGCAGAAAGAGAGGAAAGCTTTCAGGGAAAGATTCAATTGGAAAATCAATCGGCTTGGCCTGTCTTTGGAGGAAATGGCCAACTTTTATGGGAAAATCTTTTTACTGGTGAAAAAGGCGAGATGCCACTTGCTTTTTCCTTGGGAGCGAAAGAAAAGATGGATATTGCCTTTGATGGGCGAAGTGAATGGTGCGGTTGTATTAGATTCTCTATTGCAGATTGGAAATGTCAGGATTTTTTTCGGATGTTTTCTGTGAAAAGAAAAGTAGACGCAGAGGCCTATACCGTTGTTATGCCTCCTAGGCAGAAGGGAGAATTTCCCTTTCTTACCAGGGAAGGATTTGACATGGAAAGCTTTCGCTATTCTGGAAATCGTCCGGGAGATGATCCGGGAGAGACATACGATATTCGGGAATATCAGCCGGGGGACAGCATTCGGCAGATTCATTGGAAGTTATCAGGGAAATTGGATCAGGTGATGATTCGAGAAAGAAGTTTTCCTGTGGATGACACGGTATTAATTTTGGCAGAAGCCTATCAAGTGGAAAGAGATTCTGTAAGAGCAGAGACAGTAGCGGAAGTTTTTGCCATGGTTCTTCAAAACTTTATGGAAAAGAAGATTGCCTGTCAGGCAGCCGTCTATGATCCTTCTACGGGTAAGCTTCGCTTAGAGAAAATTCGTAGTCAGGAGGATATGGAAAATATTCTATACCTTTTTCTGCGCTATGGTGCTATGGAGAAAAGTCCGGTTACCGTAGCGGAATATGTAAAAAATCCGGGAAACCAGAGATTTGCAAATTATATTTATATTACTGGAGATCCTCAGGACAAGGAAGCCCAAGCGTTACAATCTATGGGCGAAGTAACTGTTCTGGGATGTGGTACAGTTAATGGCGGCAGTGGAGGAGAGCAGCTATTATGGAACTACGGATCACAGAATCCAAAAGACAATCAAAAACAGAATACAGAGAAGAAGTGCCAGGTTTCCTGCTGGAGATTATCCTGATTGGACTTACTACAGCGAGTGGACTTCTTCTTTATTTAAAAACCCTTACAGGGGCAGAAAATATAGTTCCTGTTGTTGCCAGCGTGGTGCTTATGATTTCCTTTTGTGGGATTACAGAAAGAATAGGAAAACCGGGGCTATTTTGCCGTATAGGCCTTGGTGCTGTTTTTCTAATCAGCTTTTTCTTTCTATATAAAAAAATCATGGATGGCATGGCTCTCTACGGAAATGACCTGGCAGATCTTTTGGGAAGCAAGGCCGGCATTTATATAAAATCCTTTGCCACCTCAGGAATTCAGGGGGAGGACAGCAGTCGCTTACTTTTCCTTATTTTTCTTGCCATGGCAGTGGCAGTAGCTGGATGTCTTATTTTTAGATTACATGGCTATCCTCTTTTGCTTATATCTGTTTTGCTTTACCCCTTTCTCATAGAAATTCTGGGTACGGAGCCAGATGTAAAGCTAGCTTCCCTTTTCTATATAGGCTGCCTTTTGGAGTTGAATTTTTTCTTGGCTCATGCAGGGAGAAAATCCTCTATTTCTCAGGGGTGTATGGCTTTCTTAAGTGGAAGCCTTCTCGTGCTTATGTTAGTATTGCTAGGGGGGCTGCTTTTGCAGGTAATTATGCCGGCAAATGATTATGAAACTTCCCATCTTGTGTTAGAAGCAAAAAATGAAGTATCGGAGGAAATCAAAAATCTTCGGTATAAGAAGGGAAAAATAAATAGTTTGCCTAATGGCAAGTTAAAAGAGTGCGGAGCTTGGACTACTTCTGAAGATACGGCACTCACCATAACTATGGATGATCCTACCTCTCTCTATCTCAGGGGATTTGTAGGCAGTGTATATGATGGATCTTCCTGGGAAAGCATAGATACGGAAGATGCCTATGAGCAGAAAAATTTGTTTTATTGGCTTCACCAGGATGGTTTTTATGGAGAAACCCAGCTAAGTCAGGCCAGAGCAATAGTAGATGATGACAGCTTATCAAATACGAAATCGGAAATTACGATAAAAAATGAGAAAGCGGACAGTCGATATGTCTATCTGCCCTATGAGACCAGTCAATTGCCAGATGGCTATAATAAGGAAACTGCCCTGGTGGACAGTTCTTTAAAGGCAAAAGGACTTTTTGGTGACAGAAGCTATAGTTTTGAAAGTTATGGCAATTTGGTAAAAGATTTTACTGTGTTCGATGCCAGAGTATATCAGTCACTTTCTCAGGGAGAAGGCAGTTCTTATCATGAGGATGAGAGCTATTATAATACTTTGGTATATAGTCAGGATACCCAATTATCTTCGGAACTGACTACCTTGTTTACAGAAGAGTTGGGAGAAGCTGGCAACCGAGAGCAGGGACATACAGATTATTATACAGCTATTAGCAGGATTCGCTCCTATTTGGAAGAGAATGTAAGCTATAGTGAAAATAGCAAAGTGGATACAGAAGAGGGAGATTTTACAAAGCATTTTCTTACGGAAACCCAAAAGGGGCATAGTGTCCATTATGCCACTGCGGCCACCTTGATGTTCCGCTATTATGGAATCCCCTCCCGCTATGTGGAAGGCTATCTGCTTACACCGGAGGATGTAAAGGACAAATCATCCGGAGACACCATAGATATTTCCGGAGATAATGGG
>CAVBGA010000075.1:0-10687 GCA_963594675.1 Lachnospiraceae bacterium | reverse complement strand
GGAAGATTACAAAGTTGGTACTTACACCATATCCTCTGACAACAATTGGAGATGCACGATATCGAATTTGCCGTCTAGTGAAGTAACAACTGTAGATGGGAAAAATGTAAAAGTCTACTACAAATATTACGTAGTAGAGAACGAGGTGAGTCATTACGATACCACCTATGATAACAATGATGGAGTTTCTTCCGGTTTGATTACCATTAAGAATACAAACCAACAGGAAGAATCCTACGCGCTCCCGGAAGCTGGTGGGGGCGGAACAACCTTATATACAACAGTGGGTATTATCCTTATGGGAATCGCACTGCTGTACGGAATATTCATGAGATACAGACGCAGAAGGGGAGAAGTGTAAAGGCTTTGACGATCATGGTGGAAGCTGCATCTGTAAATGAATATTTCAATAGATAACATAAGAAAGAAATTTTATGTAAAAAGAAAGTGAGGAAAAAGAAATGAAAACCATGAAAAAACTTATGGCTTTGGTTTTAGGTCTTGTCATGATGATGGCAATGAGCGTAACAAGTTTCGCTGATTCCGCAACGACCTATACAATCACAGCACCATCCGACGGTCATACCTATGAGGTTTATCAGATTTTTACAGGTGATTTATCTGGAAAGAAACTGTCTAACGTTGTATGGGGAGCAAATGCTAAAGAAACACAGGGAACAGAAGTTTCTGAGGATATTCTGAACGAACTTGCTGCTAAAGGTGATGGATCTGAGGCTGGAGCAGCTTATGTTAATTTTGATTCTACTCCAGTTGCAACTGTAAAAGATGGTTCAACAGCAAGTGTTGTTCCAGGTTATTATCTGATTAAAGATAAAGATGGCACTGTTACTGGAACTGATACTTACACAAACTACATCATTAAAATTGTAGGTGATGTTACTATTTCTCCTAAAAAGGATATTCCTGGTTTCGAGAAAAAGCTGAAAGATACAAACGATACAAAGGGCGATACTACAGATTGGCAGGATTCTGCAGACTATGATATCGGAGATTCTGTACCTTTCAAATTAACAGGTACTCTTCCAGATAACTATGATACTTACAAAACCTATTATTATGTTTTCCATGATAAAATGGAAAAGGGTCTGACTTTTAACAAAGATTCTGTTAAAGTTTATGTAGACGGAAAAGAGATTACATCTGGTTATGAGGTGGTAACAGAGACATCAGACGGTGATACATTCGATGTAGTATTCCCTGATTTGAAAAAAGTTTCTTCTGTTACTGCAGATTCCAGCATTGTTGTAGAGTACAATGCAACTTTGAATTCTAATGCTGTTTGCGGTAATCAGGGTCAGTTGAATACTGGTAAACTTGAGTTCTCTAACAATCCTAACCAGACGGGGGAAGGAACTCCGGACACAGGAAAAACTCCTGAGGATACTGTTATCGTATTTACCTATAAAGTAAATGCTGATAAGTATACAACAGATGATGAGGGAAAAGAGCAGGCACTGAAAGGTGCAGCCTTCACTCTTTACAAAGAGGTAGCTGAAGGTGGAGAGACAGTTGAAGGTCTCACTGAAGGAAAGAAATATGTTGTTGTAGAAGCTAAAGAGGCTGGTGAGGCTACAAGCTTCGAATGGAAGGGCATTGACGATGGTAACTATGTAATCGTCGAGACAGTGACTCCTGCAGGTTACAACTCAATTCAGCCGATTTACTTTACTGTAGAAGCAACTCATGTTGCAGTTAAAGATGATCTGGCTGATGGAAACCGTACACAGGTTCTTACAAAACTGGATGCTGGTAGCAAATTCACAGGTGATGTAAGTAACGGTTCTGTTTCTACTAAGATTGAAAATAAATCTGGTAAAACTCTTCCAGAGACAGGTGGTATGGGTACTACAATGTTCTATGTTGTTGGTGCTGTACTTATGATTGGTGCTGGTGTGGTTCTTATTACAAGAAAACGCATGAGCACTGAGAAATAATTAGAAAAATAAAAAGGATTTTTAGGATGATCCTTTGAATCCTGTGATGGAGATGGTGAGGAGATCTTTTATGATCTCTCTTACCATCGAAATCATATTATGACATCAGAGAGAGTCTCACATAAGACCACCCTTCGTGAGACTGTCCGTGCTGTCATAAGTAGACAGTGAATTGAATTATTATACAAATATAGAAACTATAAAATATATGTGGAGAAAATCGTGAAGAAACATGCAGGTACGATCATTCTTGTATTGATTTTTGTGATTGGTCTTTCGGTTATGCTATATCCGACGGTGAGTAATTTTATCAATCAGAGAAATCAAAGTAAGGCTGTTTCAGCCTATAAGGAAACCGTTAGTCAGATGACGGAAGAGGATATGTCCAGTTATTTCCAGGCAGCCTACGATTATAATGCCGCCTTAGCATCTCTGGACGGAGGTTTTTATGATCCCTCTGATGCTGGTGACTATGAAAATACACTTAATGTAGGAAATGGTGTCATGGGCTATATCACTATTGAGAAGCTTAATGTGGAATTGCCTATTTATCATGGTACGGATGAGACTGTTTTGGAGGTTGCAGCCGGTCATTTAAAGGGAACTAGCTTACCCGTTGGCGGAACTAGCACTCATGCAGTTATTTCCGCCCATAGAGGATTGCCCAGTGCCAAGCTTTTTACAGATATTGATAAGCTGGAGGAGGGAGATATCTTTACCATCACCATTTTGGATCAGCTTCTGACCTATGAGGTAGACAAGATTTCTATTGTTTTGCCGGATGAGGTGGAGGATCTTCAGATCGTTGAGGGAGAAGATCTGTGTACTTTGATGACATGTACTCCTTATGGAATTAATACTCATCGTTTGCTGGTTCGTGGTCATCGTGTGGAGAACGCAGACACCACCAATATTCATGTAACAGCGGATGCGGTGCGAATTGAGCCCTATATTGTGGCAAGTATTATGGCAGTTCCTATATTGCTCCTTCTCTTCTTAGGACTTTTGTTTAGAAATAAAAGAAGGAAAAATGAGAAATAGAATAGATAGGATTTGAGCTTTCACTCAGGGAGAAGAAAGAAATGAGGGATAAGATGAAAAAGGAAAAAGTAAGGTTAAAAAAGCTTTTGGCAATCGTCACGATGCTTGTTGCCTTGGTGGCTGTGAGTGCACCTTTGACAGTCCGTGCAGAACGTGAGCTGCCGGATCTGGATAAGAAAGGATCTATTTCTATCAGCTTCCAGTATGAGGGAAAAGCACTCTCCGGAGGAACCGTTAGTTTATATACGGTTGCTTTGGCTGAGGAGAATGACGGTGATTATGCCTTTGTCTATACCAATGGATTTGAAGATTGTGGTATTGATCTGGGAGATCTGAAGGATAGCAGTCTTGCAGGAAAGTTGGAGGGAAAAATTTCTAAAACTACCAAAAGCACTCCCAAAGAGGTTGGAGAGAGTGGCAAGGTAGAATTTACTGACCTGAAACCTGGTGTATATTTGATTAAACAGACAGAAGAATCTTCTGCATATAAGACCATTAGTTCATTCCTTGTATCCATTCCTCAAAAAGGGGAAAGCAAGGATGGAAAATATAGCTATGATATAGATGCGACACCGAAGATGGAGGTGGAGGCAAAGCCGACCACAACCCCATCAGTTACGCCGTCTACGACCCCGTCGGTTACGCCATCTACAACCCCGTCGGTTACGCCATCTACAACCCCGTCGGTTACACCAACCACAACTCCTTCGGTAACACCATCAAAGCCGGTGACCACCATTACACCGACGACCACACCTACAGTGATTCCGAAAACTGGACAGTTGGATTGGCCCATTCCGATTTTGGCAATGACAGGTCTTGCATTAATCCTTATTGGCTGTTATCTTAAAGGAGATAAATCAGAAAAGGATCTTCCTAAGGAGAAATAATTAGGATGAAAGGTAAGATTGGAAAAACATGCATCGTTCTGGGGGCAGTGCTGCTTGCTATGGCATTGGCCCTTTTACTTTATAATACCTGGGAGGCAAAGCAGGCAGAGCTTGCTTCTGCCAAGGTGCAAAAGAAAATAGAAAATATCTTGAAGGATACGGAGAAAAGCACTGCTGATGCGTCGGATGATGAGTCAGAACGTGAGATGACTGTGGTGAATATTGATGGTTATGATTATATCGGTTATCTGTCCATTCCTTCGATTAGTTTAAATCTACCCATTATGTCTCAGTGGAGTTATGAAGGACTTCATGTTGCTCCCGGACGATTTGCGGGAACCACCTTTGCAGACAATCTGGTCATAGCAGGCCATAATTATGCAAGGCATTTCAGCCCCATTAAGTGGCTGGATGTGGGAACGGAAGTGATTTTTACGGACATGGACGGGGTAGAATGGCATTACACCATCACCGCTTTGGAAAGTCTGGAGCCTACTCAGGTGGAAGACCTGGTGGGCAAGAAAAATGGTGATGACTGGGATTTGACCTTATTTACCTGTAATACAGGTGGCCAGACCAGATGTGCGGTGCGATGCCAGAGAATTCAATAGCTAATTTACTTCATGCTTTCTTTAATAAAGGCGTTCGGTCATAGATCGGGCGTCTTCTTTCTTTTACATTTTCCTTACTATTCCTTTACTATTCTACTTGTGTACTTTCTGTTTTTTATGCTAGTATGAAGAAAAGCATTATATTTCCAAAGTGCAGTAGATATCTATTGCATTTGTCACTTCTTGATCATTTCTAAGAGCACATATTTTATCAGATCATGACCGTAAGGAATCTCAATGCTTACTATTTTCAAATAATTGCAGAGAGATAAAGTAATCGGGGATGATTCAGATGAATTGTGAGAAAGTTTGGAATCCTAGAAGGATATGTTTATTTCAGGACCATGATTTGTACTTGTCAACGGTTGCATCTCCTGCATATTTTCTAAGGAGGTTTTTATGACAGAAAAAGCAAATCAGACAAAACTTACTATCAACCGCCAGTATAAGGCAAGAATCTTTGAGATGCTCTATGAGGACAAGAAGGAACTTTTGGATTTATATAATGCAATCAATGAAACTGATTATCAGGATCCGAATTTGCTGGAGATCAATACCTTAAAGAATGCCATTTACATGTCTATGCATAATGATGTATCTTTTGTAATCGGCTCCATTGTATCCCTGTATGAACATCAATCTACCTTTAGCCCCAATCTTCCATTGCGATTTTTGTTTTATATTTCAGATGTGTATTCATCTATAACAAAAGACATGAATTTATATGGAAAGCGGCCAGTGGTCTTGCCGGTGCCTAAATTTATTATTTTTTATAATGGTGAGGATGAGTTGGGAGAGAAGGAAGTGCTCACCTTATCTTCCCTATATGATAAAAAAGCATTGGAAAGAGTGGATGGTGATCTGGAGCTGCAAGCAATTTTATTAAATATCAATAGAGGATATAATGAAAAACTGAAAGATACCTGTAAGTCCTTAAAAGATTATTGTGAATATACCATTCGAGTAAGAGACTATGCAAGGACTATGTCCATTGAGCTGGCAGTGGATAAGGCCATTGATGAATGTATCAAGGAAGGGATTCTGGCGGACTTTCTAAGTAGGAATAAGGCGGAGGCGAAAAAAGTGAGTATATACGAATATGATGAAGAAAAACATATGCGGATGGAGAGGGAAGCTTCCTTTGAAGATGGACTAACGCAGGGACGACAGGAAGGACGAGTAGAGGGAAAACAGGAAATGCTGTTAGCACTGATCCAAAAAAAACTTGCAAAAGGTAAGTCCCTCGCCCAGATTGCAGAGGAATTGGAAGAAGACTTCTCTGTGATACAGGAATTGGCAAAGGATAATGCTCAGTGATAAAGTAAGTAATAAGCTTGTATGAAGGGAAGAAGGGTTGTAAAATAAAACATAGCTGTAATGATATAAAGCATGTGAATTTTGTAAAGTAGTTACAGATGATGTATTATTTGACATTATAGAAAAGAAAAATTAAGGAGATTTGAGACATGGAGTACAGAATTGAACATGATACCATGGGTGAGGTAAAGGTTCCGGCGGAGCATTTTTGGGGAGCTCAGACAGAGCGTTCTTTGGAGAATTTTAGAATCGGTACGGAAACCATTCCGGCAGAGGTAATTAAGGCCTTCGCAATTTTGAAAATGTCCTGTGCTAAGGCAAATCATCAGTTGGGCAAGCTGGAGGAAGACAAGAAGGATGCCATCGTATCTGCATGCAGAGATATTATTGATGGTAAATATCCGGAGGAGTTTCCTCTGAAGGTTTGGCAGACAGGTTCCGGAACTCAGTCTAATATGAATTCCAATGAGGTAATTACCCATGTGGCTATGCATAATTGTCCAGGAGTTACCATTCATCCCAATGACCATGTAAATATGTCCCAGTCTTCTAATGATACCTTCCCTACAGCCATGAATGTGGCTGCAGTTATGTCGGTATACGAATATCTGATTCCTTCTCTGGATGAGTTGGTGGAGACCATGAAGCGTTTGGAGGAAGAGAATAAAGAGGTATTTAAAATCGGTAGAACGCATCTTCAGGATGCAGTGCCCATCCGTTTTTCTCAGGAAATTTCTGGCTGGAGAGGTATGCTGGAGGAGTCTAAGGTAATGATTTTGGATTCCCTCAAATATCTGTCAAAGTTGGCCATTGGCGGTACTGCAGTAGGAACCGGATTGAATGCACCGGAGAATTTTGATCAGCTGGTATGTGATTTTATTTCTCAGGAGACAGGAAAAACATTTTGTCCGGATCCTAATAAATACCATGCCCTTACCAGTAAGGATTCTTATGTTCACACTTCCGGAGCCCTTAAGGGTCTGGCAGCCAATTTGATGAAAATTGCCAATGATGTGCGTTGGCTGGCAAATGGTCCTCGTTGTGGTCTTGGAGAGATTTCCATTCCGGAAAATGAGCCGGGAAGTTCCATTATGCCAGGTAAGGTAAATCCTACCCAGTGTGAGGCTGTAACCATGGTAGCTATTCAGGTTATGGGAAATGATGCCACTATCGGATTTGGTGCCAGCCAGGGTAATTTTGAGTTAAATGTATTTATGCCGGTTTTGGCTTATAATATGGTTCAGTCCATTCGCCTTCTGGGAGATGTGATGGCTTCCTTCAATAAGAATTGTGTATCAGGAATTAAGGCGAAAAAAGAGAAAATGACCCATAATCTCAACAATTCTCTTATGCTGGTTACCTGCCTCAGTCCGGAAATCGGCTATGAAAATGCAGCAGCCTGCGCACATAAGGCTTATGAGGAGAATACCACTCTAAAAGAGGCAGTACTTTCTCTGGGTTACATGACGTCTGAAGAGTATGATCAGAAGGTTCGCCCGGAAAAAATGTGCTAAATCCTTTCGAAAGGGGAAGATAGAGATTTTCTCTGAAAACCTAGAGCAAAGATGCGAAAGAAAAGAGTTTTATAATTAGGAAGCGGACAAATCGCTCCGGAAAAGATGGGGTTGCATGGCAGGAAGAAAGCGAAAGAAAGATTATAAAAAAATAGAAGAAAAGAGAAGTGTTTTTCTCACCTCTTTGAATACAACCAAAGATCGAAGTCTTCATCGCTATTTTATGTATGATGATGACAGTTGCCATAGTTTTTGCGATGCCATTTGTGCCGCAGAAGCCGGAGCAAAATATATTCTAAGTCGCACAAAAATCGATGAAGTAATTGTTATCGGGCCGGATTATTTCATAGGTGACAGGGGACAAGAAAATGCCATGAAATTGGAGGAATGGGATGATTTTGCCTCCACGGATCCCAAAGATATGACGGAATATCAGTTATTCTGTTACCGGATGGTGGAACATCTGGATGGCTTGGATATGGAAGAGCAGGATCTTCTGGAATCGATTCCTTTGGAGCGTCAGAAGGAATTGGGAGGACAGTATAGAGATTACGTGCAGGAACATGGTCTGATCAAGGAAAAAATCTTTGAAGAGCTGGCCATGAATCCGGGACGTTACCAGGAGGTTGTGGATAGGTCGGACAATATGACTCCTGAGGAGTGGAAATGGCTGAAGCATCAGATGTTTCTCAGCTTGAAAAAAGAGATGAGAATGCCTATCCTGTCGGCTAGTCGTAAGCTGACCATTCGTTTTGTTCCCATCAACAGTGGGATGTCTGAGCGAAATATCCGTTTGGACAATATTCGTCCCATTATTGATGCTGTTGTGGCAGAGGCGAAGAATGTTGATCTTTATCTGGATATGCAGGGCATGGCGGCGGCAGATGGTTATACCTTGCTTTCTGTTTTGTCCATGATGAACGATGATAGCAACAATCCTGTGACCATACAGGAGATTATTACCACCCATGATTCGCCGGATCATTTTATCAGCCGCATCGATAATAAGGAAATGCAGCGATATAGCTTAAATGAATTAGCTGCCGGACTAACGGCATTTCTGCAATATGGTAAGGTGGATATCATCCGGAATTGGTGGTTTCGAAAAAATATTCAGAATGAGCGTATAGACCAGCTGCTTTATGCCATGCAGTATGTGGATGAGGGAATTTCCTTATGCAATGTAAGTGATATTGAAAAAGGCATTCGGATGCTGCGGCATATTTTCCAAAGCCAGCCGGAAGGCAATCTTCCTGAGTTAGAAAGTAATATTCTGGCTCTTATGGAGAAGAGCATTCTTATGGATTATGGTGCCCTGCTGGAAGGTGGAGAAATGCATCCTGTGGATCTGGTTCGCTGGGCTTTCCGAAAGAAGTTTTATCAGCAGGCCATTACCATTATAGAGTCCAGGGTTCCTGCCCAACTCATCAGAATGGGTATCTTATATTATGCGGAAGGACCGGAGGAGAAGGAGCGTTGGCTAAAAGAGTTAAGTCGCTTTTATTGGCATGCGTCGCCCAAGGATCGCTGGAAACTGATGGATCCGGATCATTATTATGTGAAATTCTACCGTCCGGCGCCTACTCCGGATACTTCTTGGGAAAATTATCTTATAATGAGAAAAGAGGAGATTGCGGATAAAGTCTCTGTAAAGAAGCGTCCCTGTGGACATACCTTGATTCCAGATCATATGGAGGAATTGGGTGATCTTCTCATGGCTTACTATAAAATCGGTGATGTAAGAAATAATATCAATCATGCCGTTAAGCCGAATCAGGCAGAGGACGAGGAGGTTATCGATGTTTATGCTCAGAATGAGACGATGGAGTTATTGATTACTTCTGTGGAAAACTTTTTGGATTGTTACGACAAAGTGGAAAAACTTCTGCCAAAAGAAAAGCCGGATATTCAGCGGATAACGGCAAGGGAACTTTTGGATTATAGCCATGAACATTCGCCAATCCAGAAGAAAAAAGAAATGAAGGAAAATAAAGAAAACCAGGAAATGAAAGAGGAAAGTACATCGGATAAGATGGAAAGCTCTGGGAAAATAGAATGAAATATTTAGTAAAAAAGAGTTGCTATGGCAGCTCTTTTTTTTCTCCTTATAGGAAATTTTGTTGTTTAAGGTAGCGTTATGATTGCTTGTCACTTGCCTTCAGACTTCTTTGTTATCATAAGACCATCAAAAAGAGATGCAGGTTGGATTGAAGAAATCGGACGGATATAGATTAGAAACAGTTATGGGAAAATAGCTGAAAGCATCTTTAAAATCGAATGACAAAACAGAAACCAGGTAAATATTAAAAAGCAAGGCAGAAGAAAAACATAAGAAAATAACACAAGAACACAGCAGAAAAAGAACAAATAACAGTAAAAAGGAGAAAAGCATATGAAAGTAACAGTAATCGCAGCACTTGTAACCGCAACAGTTTTGGCCATTGGTGGAGGAGCTTCCATTTATGGCATGAGTCATCTAAATATGGAATCTGCATTTTATGAAGTTAGAACCAATGGGGGACGATCTCTTACCCCAGAGGAGAAGCTAGATCTTCTCAGTCATCGTCTGGAGCGCAGGGAAGAACAACTGAAACAGTACGAGAAAGCCTTAAATAATAGTCAGAATCAGAGTGGTATTGTACAGACAACAAGCAGAAGCAGTGATGATCAGCAGAAGCAAGCCGAACTAAAAGAGTCTAAGAAAGATCTCAAGGAAGCAAAGAAGGATCTTAAAGAGGCAAGAGAAGAGCTTCAGGAGGAAAGAGAAGATTATGAAGCAGATCTGGAGGAGACACAAGAGGATGCCGATGAGCAGATCGATGATCTGAAACAGGAACTTGAAGAAACCAAAGAAGATGCAGGACAGATGATTAGTGATGTGCTGGAAGGATTTGAACTATAAGCATTAACGCTTAATTTTTACAGTTTAACTTAGCTTAAGGTTGATTCAGATATGGTTAGGAAATTTCTATTTGGAGATTTAGATTTCCTTGCTATGATGAATCTATCAAGAAGAGATACAAAACAAAAACGAAAAAGTAAAATAACACAAGAAAAACAAAGGAAGAAAAACACTGAAAAAGAAAAGGAGAAAAAATCATGAAAAAAACAACAGTAGCAGCAATCATCGCAGTAGCAGCCCTTTCCATCGGAGGAAGTTCCGTAGCAAGTGTAGCAATTGGAAATCATTACATTGATCAGAAATTTGCTGCCACACAGCAAGCCAGTGCTGAGACAGAGACCGCACTTTACGATACAGAAAATGATACAGCAGACCTTTCTACAGATGCAACCAGCAGTGCAGCTAAGAAGTCAGATGAGCAGAAGACTGAGGTTACCAATAAAAGTATCAGCGTGAC
>CAVBGA010000074.1:0-8303 GCA_963594675.1 Lachnospiraceae bacterium | reverse complement strand
ACATTAAAAAATTTATAAAAATAGTAATATAGTATAATGAATATCTATTTAAGAAAAAAATAGGACTAGTTTTAAATTATCACACAATTCAGTGGATTTAAAACTTAGTCCTAAAAAATATATATTATCAAAATATTACAATGACAGTTTTACTCCATCCCCGCATGTTGACATAATTAATTTATGTAAACTTTTTGCATTTTATTGCTGATTACCATCTTCCGCCGCGTAATAAGGAATCGTAATATAAGTTCCCTGTGTAATCTGATCTCCAACTATATGGTTGATGTTCTTCACCTCCTGAATATAGGCATCTGGATGAACATACTCGTCAGACATGTGGTCCAGAGCAATGCTCCAAAGAGAATCTCCCGCCTCAACGTAATAACTGGTATAGCATTTATATTTGGCTGATGTCATATCACTCTCCGCACCTATAGGCAAGGCTGTATTCATCATACAAATCATATAAATAATTGAAGCTACAAGCAACTGCATCTTGATTCTTTTCTTTCTTGTTTTTTTCTTATATGGAATTCTCCTATGATTCATCCTAGTATTCATATATTCTCCTTCTCTCAATATACCTGATAGCATCGACGAACATCTGTTCTTTTTATGAATAAATCATATCATTCGAACATTTGTTTGTCAACAGAAAACGAACATATATTCCGAATATATGTTTGCGAATGACATAGTTTTATGATATGATAGGAGAAACATTAAGGAGGTGCTTTATGGATCGAAGTACTATCAGTAGCAAACAGCAGGAGATCCTGGATTATATAAAAAAAGAAATCATGGATAGAGGTTATCCGCCCTCAGTACGGGAGATTTGCGATGCGGTACATCTTAAATCGACCTCTTCCGTTCATTCACATCTTTCAACTCTTGAGAAAAATGGATTTATTAGAAGAGATCCTACGAAACCTAGAGCAATAGAAATTTTGGATGACGATTTTAGTCTCCTTCACAGTGAAGTGGTTCAGGTTCCTCTTATCGGCCGTGTCGCTGCAGGTGAACCAATTCTCGCAGAATCAAACATCGAATCCTACTTCCCTATACCAGAAGAACGCATGCCGAATTCTGACGCTTTTATCTTGCGGGTGCACGGTGAAAGTATGGTGAATGCAGGAATCTTTGATGGAGATTACGTTTTTGTCAAATCTCAATCTAATGCTGAAAACGGTGAAACGGTAGTCGCATTAATTGATGATTCCGCCACAGTGAAAACTTTCTATAAAGAAGATGGTCATTTCCGTTTGCAGCCTGAAAATGATACCATGGATCCTATTATCCTTCAGGACGGTCAAATGGAAATCCTAGGGAAAGTAATCGGTGTTATGCGTTTTATGGCTTAAGCGCCTTAATTTTTTCAAAAAGAAAAGAGACCTTTTCTCAGTACACATTTGTCAAAGGTCTCTTTTCCCATTATTCATTCAATTCAGAAGCATCAATGACTTTTCCATCCCGCCAGATTCGCTCCAAATCATAAAAAATACGATTTTCCTCATCAAAAATATGAATGACAATATCACCATAATCCAAAAGAATCCAGCTTCCTCCCTGATACCCTTCGATTTGTTTGGGTTGGTATCCGGCTTTAGCAAGAAATTCTTCCGCATTATCAGCCATAGCCTGGATCTGATTTCTATTGGATCCACTGGCAATAATAAAATAATCAGCTAAGGTAGAAATTTCTTCAATATCAATAATTCTAATATCGGATGCTTTTTTGTCATCCAATGCATTGCAGGCAATCCTAGCCATATCTTTTGCGATATTCATGTAGTGATCTCCTTATTTTTCTATTCCTTTTTTCCATAATAAGCGTAAGCTTTTTCCGTCATAGGATCAATCTCCCTATCCGCTTCCCGAAGATAAGCAAGGGTATCAGAAAGAATCATTTCCATAGTATGATCCAAATCCCTGAAAGCTTCTTTTCTGATTGTATCCAATCTCATTGCTTTATGACGTCCAGGTTCTATATAATCAGCGATAAAAACAATCTTTTCCAGGTCACTCATCTCCGGTCTTCCCGTGGTATGATAAGTGATAGCATTGAGAATGTCTTCATCATCTATTTTATATTTTTCTTTTGCAATCCAAGCGCCTAATTTTGCATGAATGATAAAAGGATTTTCTATCTCATAATCAGAAAGATCAATTCCATTTTTTTTGCAGAGTTTGATTTTCTTTTCATCATCAATGCATTTGGCACAGTCATGTAACAAGCCTGCTACCTGAGCTTTCTCTGGATTATAACCAAAGCTCATAGCCATGC
Source organism: Lachnospiraceae bacterium (assembly GCA_963594675.1). Taxonomy (GTDB): domain Bacteria; phylum Bacillota; class Clostridia; order Lachnospirales; family Lachnospiraceae; genus Ruminococcus_G. The sequence continues at coordinate 6,016 of CAVBGA010000074.1, read as the reverse complement.
AGGCCGCCGTATACATGACACCCCGAGTATGAATCAAGCGATTTTTATCAATATATTTCTTTAATTTTTTTTCAAACTTTACAAGATCATAATGGGTAGTATTCATAGTCAGTTGTCACTCTCCTCTATACATATGATGTTCATATATATATGATACTACATCATCTGGAACATAATAGCGAATCGTCCTTTCTTCCCTAATCCAATCTCTAAGCATGCGGGATGAAATATCAATGTTCAAACTTTCTAGTTTTAAAAATTCGCCGCCCATAAGCTCTGTCAGGAATTTCATTCTTTCATCCAAACGATCATCTCTTACATGATCCCTGGTGGCTACAACAATTTTTGCGGCAGCACAGATTCTCTGTGGTTCCTTCCAGGTATCAAAATCATAGAGAGAATCGGCTCCTATGATAAAATAAAATTCCGTATCCGGATTTTCCTTGTTCAAGCGTTCCAATGTGCGATAGGTATAAGAATATCCATCTGAATTCATTTCAATCAATGATAACTCAAAATGGTCATTATTGTGAATCGCTCTTTTCACCATTTCCACACGTTCTTCATTGCTAGCTCGCCCTTCTCTATTTAATTTATGAGGAGGATTGCCGGCTGGCATAAAATATACCTTGTCCAGTTGAAACTGTTCATATGCAGTCTCACCTAAAATCAAATGCCCAATATGGATGGGGTCAAATGTACCTCCCATAATACCGACACGTCTGGTTTTTTCCATGATTTTCTCCTTCTTGAGGTAACAATACAAAAAGCCAGCTATTTCAAATTTTAATGCTTATTTAGCAGAGGGAAGCACGATTTTTTTCTTATCATCCTTGCCTTCCCTGTAAAGTACAATTTTTTTACCAATTACCTGTACCACTTCTGAACGGGTACGCTCCGCTAAAACTCTTGCCAAGTCCTTGGGATCCTCCATACAGTTGTTGAGGACAGAAATTTTAATCAATTCTCTGGCTGCTAACGCCTCCTCCGCAGAAGCTGTGTTCTCAGGCGTTACGCCTCCCTTACCTATTTGAAGAATCGCGTCAGTTGTCATAGCTATGCTTTTCAGGTATGCTCTTTGTTTACTTGTCATTTTATCTCCTGTTATTTATAATAATCAAATACTAAGCCATACATTCGGACAGTATCACCTTCTTCGATACCAGCTTCCTCAAGTTCCTTGAGGATTCCAGTGTCCTTAAGAAACTTCTGAAAAAAAGCAAATCCTTTCTCTGACTCCAAATTCGTATATCCCAACATTTTTTCAATCTTAGGTCCTTCCACAATAAATGTATGGGGATCTTTTTCGTCCTGTTCAACAGAATAAGGAAGATTCTCTCGAATAAACATATCTTCTGGGAAAAATTCTTGTTCGAAAGTCTTTGGTTTTTGATCAATTTGATCTAATTGTTGCTGAACATAATACAACAATTCTTTCAAACCTTTTCCTGAAACCGCCGAAATGGGAAATACACGAATTCCCTCCGGCTCAAAAGTCTCTTTTAAGATTTCTAAAGTACTTGTATCGTCTGCAGCAAGACAATCTGTCTTATTGGCCGCAATCACCTGAGGTCTGGAGGCCAATTCTGCATTGTAGGACTTCAATTCGCTATTGATTTTCTGAATATCATCAATTGGATCTCTTCCCTCTGTGGATGCGACATCAACAACATGAATCAAGACCCGTGTTCTCTCAATATGTCGTAAAAACTCATGACCAAGTCCCACACCTTCAGAAGCTCCCTCAATAAGTCCTGGAATGTCAGCAATAACAAAACCTCGGCATCCTTCCAAGTCAACGACTCCCAAATTAGGACTTAGAGTTGTAAAATGATAATTCGCAATTTTAGGATCTGCATTGGTAACACGGGATAGTAAAGTAGATTTTCCTACATTTGGGAAACCTACCAAGCCCACATCTGCAATTACTTTTAGCTCAAGACGTACTTCCAATACCTGTGCAGGCTGTCCAGGCTGAGCATATTTGGGCGCCTGCATAGTGGAAGTTGCATAATGCATATTACCACATCCGCCCCGGCCACCCTTAAGTACAACCTGGCGTTTGTTATCGCCGGACATATCTGCAATTACTTTGCCACTCTCAGCTTCCATAACCACAGTACCTTCCGGTACTTTAAGGATTAAATCCTTACCGTTTTTTCCATGGCAGCGGCGCTTGCCACCTTCTTCTCCATTTGTAGCGGAAAACTTTCTGCGATGTCTGTAATCGGTAAGGGTATTTAAACCTTCATCCACTACAAAAATGACATCTCCACCTTTACCGCCATCGCCGCCATCCGGTCCGCCGTCCGGTACATACAGCTCCCTACGAAAGCTAACATGACCATCACCGCCTTTACCGGAGCTGATAATGATTTTCGCTCTGTCTGCGAACATAATTACCTCCGAAATTCTCTTATAGCATTTATAGATAGAGAAAAAGGCTTCAAACCGATGTGATTTGAAGCCTTCAAGATACTTACTCAGATACAGGAACGATAGATACCTGTTTTTTATCTCTTCCTTTTCTCTGGAAACGAACTACTCCGTCTTTAAGAGCGAACAGAGTATCATCTTTACCGCGTCCCACATTTTCACCTGGGTGAATCTTTGTACCACGCTGTCTGTAAAGAATATTTCCTGCTTTAACGAACTGACCGTCAGCACGTTTTGCACCAAGTCTCTTTGACTCAGAATCACGACCGTTCTTTGTAGAACCAACACCTTTTTTATGTGCGAATAACTGAAGGTTCATTTTTAACATGTTCTTACACCTCCTTGGTTACTATTTCAATATACGTACTGCCATAAGTCTCCTCTATGCTCTCCAAACCAAGAACTAAAGACTTTAGCAGCAATCTGCTTCCGTCACTCACCTCTCCATCAATGTGAAAAGATAAATAACCGTCTGCCTGCTCTCCATCGAATGCATCTTCGGTGAAAGCTTCAATAGAATTCACTGTATTGAGCATAAGCACTGATACCGCCGCACAGACAATATCCTTACCAGGATCATCATATTCTGCATGACCTTCAGAACTTACTCCAATCAAATCCGAATTCTTTTTCAAAACCGTAATCTTAAGCATTAATCTTTTCGATTTTTACCTTTGTGAACTGCTGTCTATGACCGTTCTTTTTGTGGTATCCGGTTTTTCTCTTGTACTTGTAAATGACAACTTTTCTTGCTTTTCCGTTTTCTACTACAGAAGCGGTTACGCTAGCGCCTGCTACATCAGCACCCACTTTAAGTCCGTCATTGCTTACAGCAAGTACATTTTCAAAAGTAACAGTCTCGCCTGCTTCTGCTCCGAGTTTCTCAACTTTGATTACATCGCCCTCGGCTACTTTGTACTGTTTACCACCTGTTGCAATAATTGCGTACATATGGCACCTCCTAATAAATTACTCGCCAGATATGGTGGCTAAAAGCTCTTAAAACCTCTCTGTGCGGCATACTATGACAGGATAACATCTTTTTTTCTATCCGTCAATATGTTTTTTGCCCTCTTTTTAAATCATTTTTATTATTTTTTAATATTCCATTTCACGGGTGCAGGTAATAGCAAGCGCTCCCGGACCGATATGGCATGACACACTCAAAGACAGGGGATTAATTATGATGCTTTCTCGATCAACATGAAATAATTTAGCCGCCTCGTCAGCAAATGCTTCTGCCTCAGCATCATTTGCCGTATGAGCTATGCCAATATAATATTTTTTCCCTTTGAATCTGGTATCGATATCATTCTGAATGGCTTTCAGCATGGCTTTTTTTGCCTGCTTTTGTCCTCTTACCTTGGCATACGCATCCAGTTTCTCTCCTTGAATCTGCAAAACTGGTTTCAAATTCAATACCGTTCCAATCATAGCCGCTGCTGGTGTCAGACGTCCCCCCTTCTTCAAGTACTTCAGGGTATCCACCATTATATAAATACTGGATTCAAATTTTTCGCGCATAAGGATATCATGAATCTCTGTAGCAGATTTCCCTGCTTTAGCCAATGCCAATGCATCCATTACAGAGCTTCTCTGGGTTACGGAAATTCTCTGATTATCTACAACAATAACCCTACCATCATAATCTGCTGCCAAAGCCGTAGCCGTCTCACAGGATGCACTTAAGCCACTGGACATGGGAATATGTATAATCTCATCATTATACCGAAGCAACTCATCCCAAAGATCCAGTATGTCTCCTGGAGTTGGCTGAGAAGTATGTACCTTGGCATCTCCACTTAACTGTTTGTAAAACTCTTCCTGCGTCAGATCAATGTCCTCATAGTATACTTTATCATTGATAAAAAAAGGCATGGGCAACACACTAATTCCAAGGTCCGCTGCCTCTTTCTGTGTAATTCCACTGTTACTGTCCGTAACAATCGCTACCTTTCCCATTTGCCGATTCCTCCTTCTTTTCCACTCTATATAACTTTTCGAACTTTATTATCACTTGTAAATCAAAGAGATCTGTTCTTTTAATGATTTTCTTGATTTATTCCGAATACATTCAGCAATCTGAAGCTTTGTCATATCGACTACTTCTGTTTTTACATGATCCTTACGAAAACAATTTCTCAGATATTGCAGGAGTTCCTCCCGATCATATTCTTCTTTCATATTGATAAAATCAATAAGAATCATACCATATAAATTTCGAAGGCGCAATTGCCCTGCAATTTCTTTAGCTGCTTCAAAATTCACTCTCTTTATCAGATCCTGGTTCTTCTTTGCTTTAGTTAATTTTCCTGAATTCACATCTATAGAAACAAAGGCTTCCGTCTGTTCTATCATCAAAAAAGCACCACTTTTCATCCAAACTCTTGTCTTTAAGGCATCATCCAATACTCTTTCCAGGGAATACAACTTATAAAGTGGCAATAGTTTATCTTGATAAAAGCACAATACCGAATCAGATATTCCTTGAGAAAAAAGCCAGGATTTTATCTTATGAAAACTCTCCTCTTGATCAGTAATAATCTGAAACTCATCAGAACAATAATCCTTAAGAGCCTTCCCTACCGGATTGCTTCCCTCATATAGACAGCTATATAGACTTCGGGTTTTACTTTTTTCAAGAATCTCCGTCATTTGCAATTTCAAAGCCTTGTATTCTTCCAGGATTTCATCCTTGCTTGCATCTGCCGCTGCCGTACGAAGCAAAATTCCATATTGACCATCATCTTCCCCAGCTATCATAGCCTTTACTTTCTCTTTTTTATTTTGAGAAATTTTCGACGATACCGCTAAACCATGGGGATAACGGCTTAAAACAAGGTATCGTCCATTTAATTCAAGGTTTGATGTAACACGGGGCGCCTTTTCTTTTAAGGCTTCTTGCGCTACCTGCACCGGGATTTGATCACCCACCTTTATTTTTTCTCCTTTAGCCATGAGATAATGGCAGGACAAACCCGGCTGCACATAAACAAAAGCACAGTTTAGTTGAGGAAGAACCTTTTCTACCCTTCCTATGTAAACATTTCCAAGAATATCTTTATTTTTGTAGGAATACAACTGCAGTTCAACCACTTCTCCATCTTCTATAATGGTCAAGGAATTTGCCCACAAATCATTTTTTAGTGGTATATCTGTGATGATCAGCTTTCTATTCAACAGCCTCACCCAAACTTCCCAAAGGAACCAGATTTCTCTTTTCATTTCCGATATCTGCATAGATTTCCAAACGGTGGATCATCCAGGCAAACTCTTGTAAGGGTTCTCCCATAAAACGATAAAAGGCTTCCATGACAAGCTCAGGTTTAAGATTATTGGCACTGCCGCTGGAGACTTGCATAAAAATGCCATCGTCTCTTAATTCCATTGCATAAATCATAGGACGAATATCGGTCTCTGTTTCGCTTTTTTTCGTTTTCTTAAGAACAATGATGGAAGGCTGGGAAAGAAAGCCCTCCAAAAGTTTTTTGTAATCTGCCTCTGGCTCCAGTCCCTCTCTAAAAGTAACTAAATAATCTGCAGCCGCCACAAGGGACATGCCCTTGCTATTTTTATTTTC
>CAVBGA010000073.1:0-6440 GCA_963594675.1 Lachnospiraceae bacterium | reverse complement strand
TAAATCGCCTTTATATCCAACTGTCCGCATGTAAAATCAGGTCAATGATCTCATCCAGATTCCGTCCACACTTAACGTATGCATCATAAAGTTTGCCCTTGATCTGTTCGGTCTTACGCTCCGGATATCTCTCGTACAGTGCCTCCATAAGTTTCTCAGCGGCAGCATTGTATTCCTGATGCTTCTTGGTTACCTCGTTCTGAAGCTTCTCTATCTTCTTGTCCAGCGCCGCTATGCGGCACTTCTCCATAGCGGCCTGCTCTCTCATAGATGGACTTTTTGACTTTTGCACCGGCATGAATCGCGGCACTGGCGCTGGAGGTGTAAGTGTACGAAGGTACTACGATTTGATGTTGTCAAGTAGGGACAACTCTAAAAACAAATTCTTATTTGATCCTTCCTTATGAAGGCACTGCGGCTGTAGCCGGTAGCGGATGCTCCTTTAACGACCTGCCGCCTACCCCGATGTTCGTAAAGAAAAATAAATACAGCGGGGAAGCTTCTTTTTAATAAAGAGCCCTAGATCACTATCATGATATAGCGGCTCCATACTTTTTCCGGATACCCGGATCACAGTGTCAGCTTTCATCTTTATATCTGATGCTCGCCTCACTGGTAATCCCAGCTGGCAAAAGCAAGGTTGCCATATATTCCGGTTTGTATTTTTCTACATATTTTACAGCTTCCGGTCTTGTCCCTCCTGTTGTCAAGTAAGGAACAACTTTTCCCCGTGTTTTCTTCAAAATCTCTCATTGGAGCGCCAAAAGAAAAGACCCCGGATTTCTCCAGGATCTCATGTCAAATAATCACTATTCTATTTTCAATTAATTCATTTCATCACATTATCTTCATTCAATATTCGCAGCATCGAAGACGGTGCTATTCCATCGACAATTCCCTTTTCCTCACAAACCTTGCACAGAAGTCGTATCGACCATTTCTTATGTCCTTTCGGTGGATCTCCGGCCATCAGTTCCTTGATCTGAGCTATGACATCATCATTTAATTTCCTGGTTTTTCGGGATACTACTCTTTCCTTCCGGTAAACAGCTTTTTCCAGGCCACCTTCAGCATATTCATTCCTGGTCGTCTGGATCGTAGTATGCGTAGTATTCAATTCTTTGGCCATATCCAGGACAGATAGTCTTGGTTCATATGCTTCATCAGACATTAAGATAATCTGCGCTCGAAGCATTGTTCGTTTTGACTCTTTCTTCTCATCCAGGATTTTGCTTAATACTTGTCGTTCCTCTTCTGTCAACTTAATGGAAAATCTAATCCTTGCCACAATCTCACTCCCTTTTCTTCATGAGTCTATTATATATTGCAGCAAGAATATAGACTAGTTTAAATTCGAACATTCTGTACAGTCTGTTCCAAAACACAGCTTGCCATTGGGCGCACTTCACCCTTGGTAAGTCTATAAAACAAAATTAAACTTCCGGATCACGAAATTCTTCATCCGATATTAAGACAGCATTCTGTAACCGAAATTCTACCAGGCGATTGTCAGGATATACCATTCCTTCAATTTTATAAGTTTTCTCTCTGTCCCATTCAGCTAAACGATAAAGGACATTCATAAAATTGACGCTGTTAATCTCATATTGATCCTTCGATCCATCCGCGAATTCCGGAACCTTAAAAGAATCACGATCAATAGCCTCACAAGCCTGAACAGCTACCCGTTGTTTCTTCATGTTTAACAAGAAACGAATATTTCTAGGCGTACCAAGAGAACGTAGAGTACTCCTATAAATTAATACTCTGCGCCTTTTCATGGAAAAAGAAATGCCGGTCCTACATTCATCTGCCATATGGATCACTTCCTTCCGGTTGGACTTGTTTCAAAGTTGCCGATATATTCTGAAATTGTTCCATTGAAGATAGTTGTATTTGTTTTTGGTGCTGCTCCACAGGCAATCCAAAAGTATCTTCAGCGTTTGCAGGCGAAAACGGCGTCATGGATTCCTTGCGTTCTCTGCGATCCGCTTCTTTTAGTTCCTCCTGTGTCATGGATTTTGCGCGTTCTTCTTTCTCAGCCTTGGTCCGCTTTGGTCTTTCCCGGAAGATTTCACATTCCTCCAGCTCAAAAACATAAAGAGTTTCTCCCTGATATGTAATCTTATGACCCAGGATTTTATACCTGCAGCCTTCCATCCAATTCATCATGCTGTATATTTTCTTGGAAAAACGCCCTTTAATTGTACGACTCTTTCTCTTATCCGGTTTTGCAATACACCAGCGCAAAGAGTCCTTATCATTTTCCCCACATTTGCGAATAACCATACGCTTTTCATTATCACTAACCATGATATGGATGTAGACAGCATCTTCCAATCCATCAATACAGGCCGTATTGAAAGTAATGCTGTCTGCTCGGATTGTTACCGCAGGTTCCCTCTGATGAGCAAACATTTCCCTTCTGACAATCTGATAACCGTCGTAACTAAATTCTTTTTGGATTTCCATGGCCCTCTCATCAAATGTTTCTATATAGTCAGCCATTTCTCTCACCTCACTCTGCTATTTTTGTCCGGCAGTTTTCAAGTAATTCCTCTGCCTCCATACATACCTGTTGCATGGTTTCTGCCGAAACATTTCCACAATGGCGATATACAACTGTTGGAACCATAATTTTCCAATTCTCAGAATATTCCCGGAATTGATTAAAGAGATAAATATTCTCTCCAGAGCCACACATTCTGCCCCAATTTTCCGGAAACAACAGAATTCTCCGCTCAATAAATTCTGTCTCAGAATCATCGTCATTAACATCATGATGACAATCGTCATTCATATGGATACAGTCACAATCCTCATCAGAAACAAGATCTGCAGTATCTCTTACCTCCACCTGTTCAAACCTGGTAATCTCCGGATCTGACAAATCAAAAATCAATACCTGTTCATTCCCATCAGACAAATATTGGCCGCTTATCTTGTAACCGCAATCAGCTTTCCAATCCATCAAGGCATATAAAGGACCGGAAAATCCACTGCAGCTTCTTGGCGTTACAACCCATTTGCTGTCCTTCAGTTTTCCCCAACGAATTGCATTCGGATTCTCCGCATCACATGGCCTGACAGCAATACACTTCTCTACAGAATTAATCAAAAGTTCTACGTACTCCACTGTCCGAAACTTTTTCAAACACACTGTATTAAAACGGACCTTCCCTTTGGAAATATTTAATGTAGGTTTTGTACTATCCGAAAAAAACTGACTTCGAACAATTTGATATCCATCTAAGGTAAATTCATCAGAGAGCATTCCGCCGGCAGTCAGATCTAAATCTTCAGCATTACCAGAATCTTGCAGCGATGCATTCTCATAAACACTCTCACTGGCTTCCTTATAATCCTTCTTTGAAAATCCTTTCCACGATCTATTTACTGAAACAAAACCTTTTAATGCACCCTCATCAATCACTTCAAGAGCCGGCAGTGGGATTCCTTTTCGCAAATATCGTTCTGAAGAGAGTTTCGTCTGAGCAGCATCAAATAATTCATGACTGATAATCGCCTCATGATGATCTACTTTTAATACCTGCGGCTTATCATGATTATTTTTTCGCGATTTATGTTCCCAAAAATCATATGTAAAAGTTTTCCAGCTTAATACATTTCCACAATAACGTTCATTTTGCATAATGGATCGTACTGTTGCCGCTGACCACTTTTCATTTCCTAATTTAGTAGGTCGTTTCAACTGCATCAAAATCTCAGCTATCTCTTTAAGCGGAAATCCGGCTAAGTACATATAGTAAATCATTTTAACCGTAACAGCCTCTTCCTGATTGATCACAAGATTTCCATCCTCATCATGATCATATCCCAGCAGAACCGGCGTAAGGAATTTTCCTTTTTTAAAGCGATTTTCCAGAGACCAATTCATGGAATTACTTTTGGTTTTAGATTCTTCCTGAGCAGCCGCCGCCATAACAGCAAGGATCATTTCAGATGTACTATCCAAAGTATTGATGCCTTCTGTCTCAAATTTCACAGCAACCGGTGGATTTAAAGCTGCCAGATGCCGAACCATAGAAAGGCAGTCCACCACATTTCTCGCGAAACGTGATACTGCCTTGGTTACGATCATATCGATTTTTCCTGCTTCTGCTGCAGCAATCATGCGGTTAAAATTATCTCTATGCTTCATAGACGTCGCACTGATTCCTTCATCCGCATATATACCGGCAAAAATCCAGTCTGGATTTCGATTAATTTCTTCTTCATAATGTTCTTTCTGCAGCTCATATGATGTAGTCTGCGCAGGATCATCGGTGCTAACACGGCAATATGCACAAGCTCGCTTCTTTGGAGTCTCTGCAGTCACGGGCATCTGTTGTCTGGCAGGAATGTAGATTAAATCATCCGCATTTAACTGCTTATATTTATCCTTGATTTCTTGCCTGCGTTCCTCTCGGCTTTTTTGATGGTTGAACTCGCTCATCCATAAACCTCTTTTCTTTATTTCATATGATTTCCTCTCGACCTGTACTTGGGAAACATATCGCTCTGAATTAATATTTCAAAAAAATACAGAAATTGATGGTCCTCATCTCATTCTGTGAAATTTAGCATCTGTTAGATTAAAAGTAATATGGATGTAATTATTCCTGACTATTCACATCTTGTTTTTCATCCGATTCCAAACGCCAGTACCATACAGAACCACGTTTTATCGCTTTGATTTTTACTTCCTGACCAGCTGTTCGGATTGTCCGCTCCCCAATACCAAGATCTTTTAATCTGTTATAAATATCTGTACTTGGCACTTCCCCTGCAGATAACATGATTCGAATTAATTCTTTAGCGCGTCCCTTCTTAGTAACGCCATCTCCATGTTGGCTCAATATTTCTTCCTTATTCCTACTACAAGGTCCCAGCCAATGAAATCCACTTTGCTTGTCCAAAATGAATGCTATCGCCTTCCCTTCTGGAGCCAAGCTGGTTTTCACCGGGAACATATACCGCACCTCTGGCTGTTCCTGATCTCGTGTAATCATCAGTACACTTCTTGCAATAGCCGCAATATCAATACTGACCAAACCTCGATATAAGTTTTTCCCACCGGAAGCCTTTGTCATGTGTCCAATCAGTATGATTGCACATTGATATTTGGCTGCTAGTTCTGTCAGATTCGAAAGCAAGGATCTCATTTTCTGAGCACTCTGCATATCCATATCAGAAGGAATGAAGGACTGAATTGGATCCAAAATCAAACATTTGGCACCAGTCTTTACGATAGCATCCTCAATCCTGACATCATCTATGGATAACCCGGCTTCCCGATTTTCTTCAGCTATAAAAGCCACCCGATTGCAATCAGCCCCAGCCTCTGTAAGCCGGGGCTTAATTGTATCTTCGGTTCCATCTTCCGCACATTGATAGATAACTATTTGTGGTGTTTTCACCTGATAGTTATCAGGAAAGGAGGCCCCATTCGTTAAGATGGCCGCCAGATGAATCGCAAATGTTGATTTGCCGTCCCCCGGATCTCCTTGCAGCAATGTGATTTTACCGTAAGGAATATACGGATACCAAAGCCATTCCACATCTTTTGGAATCACTTCAGAATAGTACTTCACATTTGCCATATGGGCCTCCTCTCCTAAAATTATTCTTTGTTATTTTTCTCTGACAGATCATCGACCAAATCGGAAATGATCGTAATCTCGCGCTCCGTCAATCCCGAAACATTGATGGTATGCGCCTTATCAATTCCTAAAAGAAAATCAGTACTTGTCCTATAAAGAGCTGCCAGACGTTTTAATGTATCATTTGATGGTTCTCGTAAATCCACTTCATAAGAATAAATCGTATTTTTGCTGACACCCATGCGAGTTGCCACCTGCGCCTGGCTTAATTTATAATAGGTACGTAATTTCTTTAATCTGCTTCCTAAAGTATCTTCCATCTCATATCCTTTCTAAGAGTCTGATACCTATGATGCAGACATGGTAGTCTGCCTTTATCATATCATTTCCTATTTCACAGTTGGTGTGACTGCCGTCACCGTTCTGTAAATCGTCATAGACTCTTTTACCTGTAATTAATCCTCTTGCCGCCTTCACTGCGACACTTTTGCCGCCTTGCCGTCTTGCCGTCTTGTAGTTTCCATCCGGTCCAGTACCTGCTTTAAGACATCTTCAAAAGCAAATACAATTTCCATATGACGTGAATCATAGACCACAATACCAGGATATTATCCGCATCATTCCGCAGCATGATAAGTTCGATGACATTCGTATGGAATATGCCCAGATGCTTCAAAGGCAGCTTTCCAGGGGAAATAACGGCCTGATAAAGACAAAATATCTGACTTTTTCCCTTGAGGCAGACAACGTTCATCAGGCCAGACCGAAGCTTGAAAGGATTGAGTCTGATATCTTAAATAACTTCAAAATCTTAGGTGTGATTGCTTACAGTCTTTC
>CAVBGA010000072.1:0-3745 GCA_963594675.1 Lachnospiraceae bacterium | reverse complement strand
CTCTATCTCAAAAGGGGTAAGATGAGCCATCCCATCTTAAGGCATCGCATCCAGATAAGGCTGCAGACGAGTAACATAATCCGCCAATTCCTCTCTGGAAATGCAATTGCCATTTATCTGAATTCTTTCCCTGTAGGAATATACCGTAGGTGACACATAACGGCCTACACGATAAGTTGCATGTTCCAGTACAGAAGAGATAAATGCTGATGTAGAACCCTTCCCGTTCGTTCCCGCAATATGTATAAACGCAAGTTCCTTCTCAGGATTACCCAGTTTCTCTAAAATATATTCCATGCCGGAAAGTTCCATATTGCCAGCATACTGCCACGCTTGATCAATGTAGTTTCTTGCCTCTTGATAATTCATATACTTCTCCTTATTCTACCCATGATTATAGTACATAGAGACCCTTTTTACAAGGAAGGAAGAAAGAGTTTCCTATACCTACAGAATCTGCCACCGGCAGCTCCCTACAGATACATGGCAACGGCAAAAAGCATCGGCTAAGTATTCAAAAATACATAAACCGATGCTTTCTTATCTCTTTTAGTAAATTTAAGTTAACTTATTTCACCTTAACTGTGATCGTTACCTTCTTGCTTCCCGCATTATAATAGTCTTTCGCTGCAGATTTCACAAGAATCTTCACTTTATAGCTGCCCTTCTTTAATCCTTTTTTCACTGTTATAGTGCCTTTAGAATTAATAGTAATTGCAGATGTTCCAGAAGCTTTTTTATAGGACAATTTACCCTTGCTGCTTGTCGTTGCTCCTAAAGCAAAGCTTGCCGCCTTTGACTTCAGACTACGATATTTCAGGCTCTTACTGCTCAGCTTGGTTTTAATAACGGGACTGCCTTTTGTCACTTTAACGGTTATCTTTTTGCTGGCTGTCTTATAAGATGAACTTGCCTTTGCCGTAATGGTAATACTTGCAGTACCTGTCTTATGGATCGTCACTTTACCATTTTTATCTACACTAATAATTTTGCTGTCAGAGGATTTGTAACTAAGAGCTGTCTTAGCCTTAGCACCCAGAGAGAAGGCTGAGTCACCATACTGTTTCGTCACCACACCACTTTTATTCTTTACAGATACCGTAATATTCTGGCTCTTTACATCAGCTGGATCATTCTGCTGTGTTTCTGTCTCTGCAAAATCTTTATCGTCTGCACTTGTTTTAACAATTGTTGTATAATCCAGTTTTAACAGTACATTCTGGGTTCCGGTACCTGCGCTGATGGCATCCATGATAGGAACAAAAACCTGCATTGGCACATATGTAGCATACTCTCCACCGGAAAAGGCCTCCGCATTCAATGGGAAGGTAATGTCATTAGGATATTCACTGCCATATGCATCAGACATAGTCTTGCCATTGGAGAATGTTTGTAGAGAATCCACTGTCACAGGAATGGTTGTACCGGAAATAGAATTTCCAGACATCTCGTATCCCGATGCATAATAACTCAAATTTTTCAGATAACCCTTCAAGTTACCCACATTCATACCATTAAAGTTCATGCTGATATAGGGAAGACCATTTTTAATCACCAACTTAATATTGTGATTAATGGCTTTATTACTCATGGACTCTTCCACCATATTGGGTTTTACCATGCTTCCCTGGATTTTATAAACACCGTCAGATAGACTAGCCAGGGCATTGGAGGCTTCATTCTCCTCAGACAGGTTCGTCAGAGTATCCCAATACAAGGTAATAGTCGAATTAATATTGAACTTACCATGATCAAATAGAACACCAGAAGTCTCACCATCCAAGTTTTTCATGGCATCCACATACAGATATACATTATTTACATAGGTTTGACTTACACTATCCAAGGGAACCGTAATATCTGTAACAACGGTTTGTTCCCCAATGGTAGAGGCTGTCATCTTTTCCGTAGCATAGGTTACCCCTTCCATGCTCAACTCCTGACTAGTATCTCCATTAGGATAATATCCATTATATCCTAATACATAGAGAGGCTCTTTCGCACTTCCGGAAACCATCTTATAGCTTAACCACATTTTTCCGGAATCATCTACCCGAAGATAAGCTGTGGTTTTCTTTTCCTCACCAACCAAACCATGATCTACCACATCTGTACGATCCTTGATGGTAATACTGTAATATCCGGCTGCAGGTTTTTCCTCCGGTGCATCAGGAATCACTTCTTTTTCAATAGTAACTCCCAAAGCATTCATGGTAGCTTCCTTAATGGCATTAGAGGAATAGGTTGCACCGGAAACGGTATCCAGATCATTCAGCTTCTGTGCATCATTCATGTACAAACCGATTAATTTACTCTTCATGCCCTTGGTGGAGGATGTACCGTTAATCGCCTTGTTTACATACATTTCATTATCTTCTGCATGACTTCCACCGTAACCATTACCTTCCAACTCTACATCCGTAATACGGCCATCGGTTACTGTAACTTTTGAAGTTATATTGTACTCTCCAAACTGTTCCACCTTTGAGCTGGCAATTTCTGTCGTAAAATTCAGAGAAGAATCCCCAGATTCTTTAGCTTCTGCATAGTCAAACTGGAGATAGGCATCCGGAGCATAGCCCATGGCATCCACATACATACTAAGATACACTCCATTCTGTCCATAACATGCCTCTGGAATTTCAAATGAAATAGTTTCCGGAACATCATGATTTCCGCTTCCATCTGCTTTAGCTACCGTCTGAGTGGCAACTACTGTGGCATCTGCTGTGCTTCCGATATTCTTTGCTCCCTGATAAATCTTAAAATCATAAGCATAATCTGTTAAAGTACCTACCGTTACGCTTCGAAGATTTGTAGAAGCAATCGGCTTACCATTTTCAAACTTCAAAGTAGCAAATTTACCTGGGCAAGCTACCGCTGCACTGTCCTGTTCCAGATTACCGGCATTTTTCAGGGTAATGGGCACCAGATAAGTTTTGCTGGTATCAAATTCCACTCCATTTAAGGTAACTGCGTCTGCACTTTCCAGCAGATCTCCTGCTTCCTGACTTTCTGTCTCTTCTTCCAGATCTGTCGTTTCTCCATCACTAGCAAGCGAACTTTCCTCTGACGCACTAGCGTCTTCTTCCGTCAGGATATCCGTTCCCTCATCCGTGACAGCTTTTTCCGTTGCACTATCTCCCGTCGCTGCCATAGCAACGGTAGGCACAGAAGTCAAAACCATCATTGCAGATAAAAAGCCTACAAGAATCTTCCTTTTCATCTTTCATTCACCTTTCCTTAAAATACTTCTAGAAATAATTTTCTCGTTAGTTTATACTAATCTTAGTATTATATAATCATATCTAAGAACATAAGTCAAACATTTTTTCATTTCTGTTCTTTACAAGAA
Organism: Lachnospiraceae bacterium; assembly: GCA_963594675.1. GTDB lineage: Bacteria > Bacillota > Clostridia > Lachnospirales > Lachnospiraceae > Ruminococcus_G. The sequence continues at coordinate 390 of CAVBGA010000072.1, read as the reverse complement.
CATATTTTTTCTCAAAATGATGCAAGAATCTCAGAATATTTTCCATTGAATAATGTTAAGGTAAAAAACAATTTTGATAAAAACAGGAAGGGAATTTCTAATACCTACAGGACCTGCCGCCAGCAGCTCCCTACGGATGCACGGCAACATAAAAGGGAGCCAGATGTTACTCCGACTCCCAGAAAATGACTATTATTTACTACTTGCACAATATCCAATTACATCCAAAACATAAGAATGGCTGTACTCTCCGGCATATGGGCCTTTCCCACACTACAGGTTACGGTGATAGCCACCATTCCCTTTACATTGCCAAGTCCGGTTTTTCTAAAACGGCAAGCATCCAGGGGGATCTTCACTTTTCCTTCTACAATAGATGCTTCCAATAGC
>CAVBGA010000071.1:0-12116 GCA_963594675.1 Lachnospiraceae bacterium | reverse complement strand
CTCCACTTCCGTCTGCAAAGTTTGCGTAGAAATCTCCAACGTTTTTTCGTCTGTCTGAGAATTTTCCAGTTCTTTTTGTATATCTTCTTTTTGGCCATCAATTTCACGAATCTGAAGTTCTATTTCTTTTATCTCACTTCTGATTATGCCATAATTCTGATCCATATTATCCTGCTTTTCTAACAGCTGATCCAGATTCATTTTGGCCTCAGTTTGTTCAATGCTCTTTTCGCGAATTTGATCCAAAAGATTACTACTTTCATCCCTTAACACATTTCTGTCATCGCGATTTTTCTTAATCTCCTCCTGAAGACGGTGCACCGCAGATCTGCGCTTGCGTATGCTTGTCTCCAACTCTTCTATCTCCCTTTTTCTTCCCAGGAGATTGCTGTTGTTTTTATAGGCACCACCTGTCATGGAACCTCCTGGATTCAGAAGATCTCCTTCTAAAGTGACCATACGAATAGAATGATGATATTTTCTTCCAATGGCAATGGCATTATCAATGTGATCCACCACCAAAGTTTTTCCAAGGAGCTGCTCTGCCAACTTTTCATACATTTCTTCCGTCTTTACCAAAGTGTTAGCTGGACCGATTACTCCTTTTTCAGATAAAACTTCTTTTTTGGAAAATCCACCTTGTCCCCGCATATTCGTCAGAGGCAAAAAAGTTGCTCGTCCAAATCGACCTCTCTTCAAATATTCAATTAAATATTTCGCCGTCGTCTCATTATCTGTAACAATATTTTGAATACTTCCTCCAAGAGCTGTCTCAATGGCCGATTCATATTTCTTTTCAGTAGAAATCAAATCCGCTACAACACCTTGGATTCCAGGATTTGTCGGCTTTTGCTCCATAACCCGGCGAATGCTATTGTTATATCCATCATAGCGTTCTGCTAAATTGCGCAAGGATTCCAAGCGGGAAGATTCTCTATGATAAGCGGCCTGTTCTGCTTCTAACTGATCATTGGATTCTTTCAGTTTGCCCTGCAGCTCATGTATTTTTGCCTCAGTGGCCCTTTGTCTGTCTTTCATCTCTGCAACAGTCTTTGCCACTTGCTGGTAAGCCGTTTCATACTCTTGGCGCTTCTCCTTCATGGTCTGTGCATCTGTATGAAGCTGTAATAATTGTTGATTCAATTCTGCACGGCGAATTTGAATCTGTTCTACCATGGCATCATATCTCTGAATCTTACCCTTGGTAGAAGCGCGATCATTTAAAAGCCGAATTACATTTGCCTGATTTTCCTCAATATTCTTTTTGCAGTCCTCTATTTTAAGAAGAATCTCATCTCTTGCCGAGGATTTACTCTCTTTTTCTTCATCTATAGCTTTTGCATGCTTTAAAAGTTCTTCCTTTTCCGACAGTTCCTCTTTTGCTTCCTTTTCCGATGCCGCAATCTGATCTTTAATGGACTGAATTCTACTTTCATATTGCTGATCATTGGATTTGATGCTGTTTATCTGTTCTTTCAGAAGAGAAATACTGCTGACCTGCTGACTTTTTTTAAGCTCTGCAGCCTTAGCTTCCTCTCTGTCTTCCTCGATTTTTTTATCTAATTCTTCTAGAAAAACTTCCAGTTTTTCGTAACTTTCCTTTGCTTTTTGCAAGTCGTTGGAAGTATCCTTTAACTGATCTGCATTGATTATAATGGATTTTTCAATATCAGCTAGCTTTTTCTTATTATCCTCCATGTCAAGGGAAAAAAGATGAAGATCCACCGCCTTAAGCTGATCTCTCTTATTGAGATAAACCTTTGCTTTCTCCGATTGTCTTTCCAATGGACCAATCTGACGCGTCAACTCCGACAAAATATCGGTCACACGGACAAGATTAGATTCCTCCTGTTCCAGTTTTTTTAAGGTAACAACCTTTCTTCTCTTAAACTTAACAATGCCGGCAGCCTCATCAAAAAGCTCCCTTCTTTCCTCTGGTTTTCCGCTAAGGATTTTGTCAATCTGACCCTGTCCAATAATAGAATATCCTTCTTTTCCTATACCAGTGTCATAAAAAAGCTCTTGTATATCCTTCAATCGGCAACTTGCTCCGTTGAGAAGATATTCACTTTCACCAGATCGATACAATCTTCTGGTAACTGTCACCTCTTCAAATTCTATATCAAGAGCATGATCAGAATTGTCCAATGTAATAGCAACAGAAGCCAAACCCATAGGTTTTCTATTTTCCGTACCTGAAAAAATAACATCCTGCATATTGCCGCCTCGCAGCTGTTTTGCACTCTGTTCTCCCAAAACCCAGCGCACGGCATCGGCCACATTACTCTTACCACTGCCATTAGGTCCTACAATACCGGTAATTCCATTATGAAATTCAAATCGTATTTTGTTTGCAAAGGACTTGAAGCCCTGAATCTCCACACTTTTTAAATACATGTTGCCCTCACCGTTTTATTCTTTCAATTGACAAATCGCATGATATGCTGCGCTCTGCTCAGAGGCTTTTTTACTTCTGCCTTTTCCACTTCCTAGGAGCTGTTCCCCTACATAAACCTCAGTGACAAATTCTTTTTCATGATCCGGTCCACTTTCACCAACCAGACGGTATACCACATCATCACTATCTTTTGCCTGAATCATTTCCTGCAGAACTGTCTTGCTATCATGAAAGAGCTGTTTATTCTCTATATCATCCAATACAAATCTTAGAACAAAATCTCTCGCTGCTTCTAATCCACCATCCAAATAAATAGCACCAATCATAGCCTCCAAGGCATCAGAAACAATAGAATCCCTTCTTCTTCCGCCACTGGCTTCCTCTCCCTTTCCCAAGAGCAGGAATTTTCCAAGTTCAAAGGCTCTGGCATCAAATGCCAAAGTAGGTTCGCAGACAAGACTTGCCCTAAGCTTGGACAATTTTCCCTCTGGATAATCTTGACAATGATTGTAGAGGAATTCACTTGAAAGAAGTTCCAGCACAGCATCGCCCAAAAATTCCAAACGCTCATTACAGTCAATTCGATTCATTTTATGTTCATTTGTATAGGAGCTGTGCCGCAAAGCCATCTCCAAAAGCATTTTATCTTTAAAATGATAGCCTATTTTATTTTCAATTTCATTAAATTTCATCTGAGTCTCCCTGATCTATCTTCTTAAAACGAAAGAAAGGACTGTCTCTTAAAAATGAATCAAGAGTCAGTCCCCTTAAATACTTAGCCAATTGCATCTTTGATCATATCCACAGCATCTCCTACCGTAACAATAGTCTCCACTGCTTCTTTTGAAATCTCAATGTCAAAATTTTCCTCTAGTTCCATTATAATCTGAAAAACATCGAGGGAATCAGCACAGAGATCATCGATAAATCTTGTGTCAAGATGAATCTCATCTCTATCCACATTAAGAACACCGGCAATGATCTCTTTCAGTTTTTCAAACTCCATTCGAATCTCCTCCCTACTCGCTCTCGTTCAAGCACTCAAAAATTTTATCATTAATATTTTGAGAAGCAAACTGAACACACTGAAGGATTGAATTCTTTATCTCAATTGCCTTAGAACTTCCATGTGACTTCACAACCAAACCTTTTAAGCCCAAAAGTGGTGCTCCACCATATTGACTGGTATCAAAAGCCTTCATGGTTTTCTTCAAAGAACTCTTGATCAACAAGGCACCTAACTTGCTTTGCAGTGAGGACATAAGCCCCTCCTTCACCTTAGACAGCAAAGCCGAACTTACTCCCTCATACATCTTAAGAATCACATTGCCTACAAAAGCTTCACATACCACAACATCTGCCAGACCATAAGGAACATCTCTTGCTTCAATACTTCCCACAAAATTAATATCCTTACATTCACGCAGAAGTGGAAATGTTTCTTTTACCAACGCATTGCCTTTTTCTTCCTCAGCACCGATATTTACAATACCTACTCTGGGATTTTTAATTCCCATAATCTCTTCCATGTAAATAGAACCGATACGGGCAAACTGTACCAAATGAGAAGATCTGGCATCTACATTCGCTCCACAGTCAATCAAAAGCGAAACACCCTTCGTAGTGGGAATCAAGGGAGCAAGGGGCGCCCTTTCCACACCTTTGATCCTTCCTACCATAACCTGACCGCCTACAAGAACCGCTCCGGTACTACCTGCTGAAACAAAAGCATCCGCCTCCTGATTCCTTACCATAGAAAGTGCTTTCACAATAGAAGAATCCTTCTTAGAACGAATTGCCGCTACCGGCGGTTCTGCTGTCTCTATTACTTCCGATGCGTGTACAACCTCTAATCGTTCCTTGGGATAATCAAGACCACTTAAGACTTCTTCAATCTGATCCTTTTTTCCTACCAGATAAACGAATATATTTTTTTCTGCCTCTAATGCCTCGACTGCTCCTTTGACAATCTCAGCCGGAGCATTATCTCCTCCCATAGCGTCAACTGCCACTTTAACCAGTTCACTCATATTAACATCTCCAAATTCACTGTTTTCCTATTGAATAATATAACAGACCTTGTCTGAAAAAGCAAACTTACATAGCTTGCCCGCTACAGCGTCTGCCAATTGCCTAGGGTCGTAGAAAAAAGGGAGTGTATAAAAAGCACACTCCCCTACTTTTGTTTCAAATTTTCCTTCAAACTACTCTGCAAGCTTGCCATCCGGATTCAGCCATTTGCCATCTACTTCCGTATTGCTCAACATGATACCATCTTCGTTGAAATAGTAATAGCTTCCATCGATTTGAACCCATTCAGATTTTTTAATTGCTCCATCAGAATCTGAATAATACCAGCTTCCGTCGCTATCAAGCCATCCGGTATTCATAGCACCACTATCACTCAAATAATAAGTTTTGCCATCTACCGTAAGCCAACCTGTCTTCATATCTCCATTTTCAGGATCAAGATAATACCACACGTCCTTAACTTTGACCCAGCCTGTCTTCATATATCCATTTTTTCCGAAGTAATACCACTTACCTTTTACCTGAGCCCAGTCATTCTTTACTTTCTTTCCATCATCGCCAACATAATACCAGCCCTTTTTCGTCTGCGTCCAACCAGCGGTGAGGTTACCATCACTATCCGTAGAAGCTGTGGCGTCTGGATCTACGTAAACATGATAAATCTTGCTTGTGGCCATACTTACAGAACTGCCCACTGTGTTTGTAGCCACAACAAAATAATAGCTATGGCCTTCCTTAGAAGTATCCGGTCGATAGGTAGCTTCTGTTGCGCCTTCGATAATTGAACCACCGCCATCAGAATCCACTGTGTTCATATACCACTGATAGCTAATCTTGCCATCACCTTCAACTTCTGCTTTTACCTTTAATTTTTTAGCTTTTTCTCCAACAGCATAGGTTGCCTCGCCCTTTAAATCCTTTGTAAAGCTAGGCGCCTCTACATTAGAATCTACCTGAATTGCATCCGGATCATAAATTTCCATACTACTGCTACTATCTGATTCCGTCTCTGCACCTGTCAACAGATTCAGTGTATCCTGAATTCCGCATCCAGTAAACATAGTTAGACTTGTCACCAATGCCGCTGTTGCGATTCCTGTTCTTAATAATTTCATAATGATTCCCCTTATCTTTTATCCTTAGGAATATAACAATTATTTAACTCCAACTTTACCTTTGCTCCAAAGAACAATATGAGTAATTATAGCATAGAGTTGCTTCTCTCGTCAATTCGCCTCCAATTGACAACTATAGCCCCTTCCAAAGCACTGTGCCATCTAGCTTTTCATCCACTTCTCCACACGCAGAAAATCTATACAATCATCAAGAGAACAAAATCAAACCAAAATAAGTTACTGTGTCTGCTCCATTCATATAATTCATATCACTTATGGACGCTAGCTGTGCACAATCCATACAATAAGCTTCCACTGAAGAAACCATCTTCTCTGGCATTCGACAGGCTTCTCCTGTCAACTGTCCGCATTTAGCACAGCGGTTACAGGCACCCGCTGTGAGAAGAAGGTAGTTTGGATATTCTTTTTCAACGACTTTCTCAAGCTGATCTGCAAGCTTTTGATGATGATCAGCAGCCTCCATCATCCCCTCAAAATCATAGGAATCTTCAATTTCAGTTACTGTTTGGAAAACCAATCCAAAGGCGTACTTTTTCGCTCTTTCGATCAACTCTTCTGAACTGCCTATAAAGGGAGGACAAGCATAATTTCTTCCATAATTGCCGCAATAATTTGCCTCGCAGGCTTTTCTTAGATTTATGTCAAATTTTATGTCTGCTACAGAAACAACCTTGGCTTTATAGGACCCCAGGCGAAGGGCCTCTTTTTCCATTACTTCAAATGCCACATGAATTCTCCTTACTATACGAAAAAAGACTTTCCAAAAAGGAAAGTCTCTCAACATTAGTCCATAGCAATGATCTCTTTTTTGTTATAAGATCCGCATGCTTTGCATACACGGTGGGGCATCATAAGCTCTCCACATTTGCTGCATTTTACAAGATTCGGAGCAGTCATTTTCCAGTTAGCTCTTCTCTTGTCTCTTCTTCCCTTGGATGATTTATTTTTTGGACAGATGGACACTTGTTACACCTCCTTAAATTTACTAAATATATCGCTGATCGCCGCCATCCGAGGATCACGGGGGCCAGTATCACAATTGCATGACGTCCGGTTCAGATTTGCTCCACACTGTGGACACAAACCCTTACAATCCTCCGAACAGAGGACCCTGAGCGGCCATCGTGACAGAATCTCATTATATACGAGCACCTCTAAATCCAGTTCTTTGCCTTCGATACATCCTGCTTCATCCAGCATGTTCTCCAACTCTTCCCCTGTCAGCTTCATATCCGCTTCCAGTTCCCGTCTGATCTCAAATCCAGTCCCCACCTCATCGAGGCATCTGGCACAAGGAATATCTATAATCAGATCACACTGAATCTTTATAGACAGCTTCTTATCTCCCCTATTTTCGATTTCAACAGAAATAGGTGTGCTGTCTTTTATGGGATAATCCCCATCACTCATATGATATACATTCATCTCAAGCGGCACTTCATAATTTCTCTTCGCACCACTATGATCCATGATATCTGTCAGATCTATACGCATAACAGTCTCCTAATCACACTTTTTTGATTATACCTAGGATGTTCTTTTTTGTCAACATATATTTTTAATATTCTGCAACTATAACATCTTTAGTTTTCTGAAGAACAAAAATAGCAAAATACATAAAGCCAATACAATTGCTACGATGATCTCAAATCCATGGGCTACATTTGCAAAAGGCACCCACTGAGAATCTACATTCATTCCATATAGTCCGGAAATCATTGTTGGTATCGCCAAAATAAAAGTAACCGATGTCAGCATCTTCATAACATTGTTCAGCCGATTCTCCAGGATTGTTGACATCAGTTCTCTAGTACCATCAATAATGTCTCGATAAATATTCGTCATCTCAATGGCCTGCTGGTTCTCTACCACCACATCGCCTTGCAATTCCTGATCTTCTGGAAAACGTTCCAGTCTTTCATATCGTTGCAATTTATCCAATACCTTACCATTTTCCCGCAAAGAAGTAGCAAAGTAAACCAGTGTTGATTCTAACTCATGCAACTCAATCAAGTCATCTTCTGTCGTCTGCTTAACTTTTTCCTCTATCTCAATTCTTCTTTTATCAATCAGACGCAGATACCGTTGATATCGTGTTGCTGTCTGCAACATAATCTGATAAATAAAGCGAAATCTTTTTTTTGTGGAAAATCCTGCGATTCTTCCATCTGTAAAAGGCTTTAGAACTCTATTATCCTCCATACAAACAGTGATCAAACATTTTTCCATGAGAATAATTCCCATAGGCACTGTTGTATAAGTTGAGGTATCATTCCTGGTTTCTCTGGTTGGCACGTCAATCAGAATAAGAGTATATCCATCAAGAATTTCCACACGGGATTTTTCCTCCCTATCCACAGCTGCTCTTATATCAGACAGGTCAATATTGAGAAGCTTCGCAATCATTTTGGATTCTTCTATTTTTGGCTCTGTCATCTTGATCCAACAGTTGGGCTCATATTCATTTCTTTCATAAACCTTTCGGTCATCTGTAATATAGTAATCGATCATACAAGAACCCACTTTTCTATAAGGAAGCCCGCAGAAACTATCGCTCTGCGGGCCCTATAAATTACTCCAGTAATGAGCCAAGTGGCCATTCTTTCATGGACATCCGGCAAATACCAAAAATTTCAGATGCAAACCTATTATACAAGAGCAACTGTCTCACGGCAGATTGCAAGTTCCTCATTTGTAGGAATTACAGCAACCTTAACCTTAGAATCCGGTGTAGAGATTACCATATCCTCACCTCTCTTGCTGTTTGCCTCTGTATCGAGTGAAATACCAAGATAACCAAGGTAAGCAAGAACTTTCTCACGAACCAATCCAGCATTCTCACCGATACCTGCTGTGAAGGCAATAGCATCAACACCATTCATAGCTGCAACATAGGAACCAATATATTTTGCTACACGATAGCTAAATACTTCAAGGGCATTAGCAGCATATTCATTGCCAGCATTCATAGCATCCTCAAGGTCACGGAAATCACTGGACAATCCTTTGGAAATTCCCTGTACACCTGATTTTTTATTCAACACATTCATCACACCTGCGATATCAAGATTTTCTTTCTTAGCAATAAATTCCATGATTGCAGGATCAATATCACCGGAACGTGTTCCCATTACCAAGCCTTCAAGAGGAGTCAGACCCATGGATGTGTCTACACATTTGCCATTAACAACAGCACTGATGGAAGCACCATTTCCAAGATGTGCAACAATTACTTTTGAATTGTCAGCGTCAAGACCAAGGAAATCGATGGCATGTTTGGAAACAAAGCTATGAGATGTTCCGTGGAAACCATATCTTCTTACTTTATATTTTTCATAGTACTCATAGGGCAGGCCATAAAGATATGCTTTTGCAGGCATAGTCTGATGGAAAGCGGTATCAAATACAGCAACCATAGGTGCATTTGGCATAAGCTCCTGGCATGCACGAATACCAATCAGGTTTGCCGGATTGTGAAGCGGTGCAAGATCATTGCACTCTTCGATTGCTGCCATAACCTCATCATTAATTACTACAGAAGAAGCAAATTTCTCACCACCATGAACCACACGATGACCTACTGCCTGAATCTCTGAAAGAGATGCAATTGCACCTGTTGCAGGATTCTGAAGAGCATCCAGAACCATCTGAATTGCCTCTTTATGAGTTGGCATAGCTGCCTCTGTAATTTCCTTGTCCATACCAGCTTTCTGGTATACGAGTCTTCCATCGATACCGATACGCTCGCAAAGGCCTTTTGCAAGTACCTGCTCGGAATCAGAATCGATCAGCTGATATTTAAGGGAAGAACTTCCGCAGTTGATTACTAAAACTTTCATTAGATAAAACCTCCTGGTTTAATGTTATTATAGAAATTCAGATTAGTTCTGCTGTGCCTGTACAGCAGTCATTGCAACAACACCAACAATGTCATCTGCAAAGCAGCCTCTGGAAAGGTCATTAACCGGCATGGAAAGTCCCTGAAGAACTGGACCATAAGCTCCTGCTTTTGCAAGTCTCTGTACCAGTTTATATCCAATATTACCTGCCTCAAGGCTAGGGAATACCAATGTATTTGCATGGCCCGCTACCTTGCTGCCTGGTGCTTTCAGCTCGCCTACCTCTGCTACAAGAGCTGCATCCAACTGAAGTTCTCCATCAATCTGAAGTTCCGGATTCTTCTCCTGTGCAATCTTCACAGCATCAGCTACTTTTGTTACATCATCATGCTTAGCACTACCTTTTGATGAGTAGGAAAGCATAGCAACCTTAGGCTCTGCACCAACAAACATCTTGAAAGACTCAGCAGACAGCTCAGCAATCTCAGCAAGTTTATTAGAATCGAAATCAGTATTAACTGCGCAATCAGCAAATACAAAAAGACCATTCTCGCCAAGATCACAGTTAGGAACCTCCATCAGGAAGAATCCAGATACACTGCTGATGCCTGGTTTTGTCTTCAGAAGCTGAAGAGCCGGACGAATGGTATTACCTGTAGAATGGCATGCTCCAGAAACCGCACCATCTGCGTCTCCGCACTTACACATAAGGCATGCATAATACATATAATCTTTTTCCATCTGCTCCTGAGCCTGCTCTGGAGTAAGACCTTTCTTTTTGCGAAGCTCTACAAACTTATCAATATATTTCTGTTTGTTCGGATCATTAAAAGGATCAACAATGGTAGCACCTGTCAGATCATATCCCGCACCATACTTCTCGATCTCTTCTTTTGTACCAATGATAACAATATTAGCGATACCTTCTTTAATAATCTTCTCAGCTGCCTCATAAGTTCTCTTATCCATAGACTCTGGCAGTACGATTGTTTTCTTGTCAGCCTTTGCTCTCTCTTTGATTGTGTCAATAAATGCCATGATTCTTGACTCCTTTCGTGAATTTACTCGCTACCTCGATTATAACCCTATCTTTCCTGTATTTCAAGCCAAACACACCCTAACCTGGATGACATTTTTCCTTCTCAATGATAAAATAAAGCGTGTTCATAAAAAAATGCAAGGAGAGAAAGACCACTATGAAAATCACAGGAATCATCGCAGAATTCAATCCCTTCCATAAGGGGCATGAATATCTTGTACAAGAAATAGCTAAAAATTCCGATTACACTGTAGTCATCATGAGTGGCGATTATGTTCAAAGAGGCGCTCCTGCCATCTTTAATAAATATACCAGAACCGCTATGGCCCTTTCCTGTGGGGTGGATGCTGTTTTTGAGCTTCCCCTTCGCTACGCCTGTGCCAGTGCTCCCTATTTTGCTGGAGCTTCCATCGCCGCCTTAGTTAATATGGCTTGTGTCGATCAGCTCTACTTTGGAAGTGAAGCAGGATCTATTTCTCTGTTAAAAGAAATAAACCAGCTTATGTCTCATCCCACACCGGAATACAATCATCTTCTAAAAGAAGCACTTTCCAAAGGAAAAAGCTATCCTGCCGCCAGAGCGTCCGCTCTTCGCTCTTGCTCATTTGAAGAAAATACTAGCCTGGCTGGACAAAAAGAACAGATCTTAGCTCTGATAAGTGAACCAAATAATATTCTTGCTCTGGAATATCTCCACTACATGGATGTCTACCCCTCCTCTATGAATGCAGTAACGCTGAAACGTAAGGGTGCGGGCTATCATGAACTTCAGAGAGAGGAAGATAAACTCCCTTCTGCCAGTATGATTCGCCATGCTATCTCTCTTGGAGATTATGAAAGTGCCAGTATTGCGATTCCCTCAAAAGCACAGTCCATCTTCCGTCAAGCCCTGGAGCAAAAACAAAATCTAACTACTTTTGATCTATCCTATCAACTTCGCTACCGTTTGCTGAATACATGTTCAGATGAATTAAGCTCTTATCTGGATGTCAACGAAGACCTAGCCCATCGTATTATGGCATCTCTTCCCCAACTTTATGATTGGGATTCTTTTTGTGAAAAGATAAAAAGCAGAAATCTAACGTATACAAGAGTCTCTAGAAGTCTGCTTCATATTCTGTTAAATATAAAAAATTATCATCTTTCCAAGGCACCAGAGGAAGTAGTGCCCTATCTAAGGCTTTTAGGTTTCAAGAAAAAAAGCAGCCCTCTGCTTTCAGAAATCAAAAAAAACTGTCAAGTACCGATCATTTCCAAATTAGCTGACCGACACAGACAGTTGAATACAAATGCGCTCCAAATGATAAATCAGGATATCTGGGCTTCTGATTTCTACGAATCCATTATTTCCATGAGGAATCGTACCCCCTTTATCCAAGAAAATTCCCAGCGGATTGTCATCCGCTAGGAATTATTATTTTGAATTTTATATTTTTAATTTTTAAAACTATGAACCGGAGCAGGAATTCTTCCCTGTCTTCCCACAAAATTCTCACAGCTGAACTTATTCACCGGCATAACTGGTGCATAGCCTAAAAGGCCACCAAATTCTACAATATCTCCCACATCTTTTCCGATGACAGGAATCACACGAACAGCTGTCGTCTTCTGGTTTACCATACCAATTGCCATCTCATCAGCAATAATTCCGGAAATCGTTGCCGGACTGGTAG
>CAVBGA010000070.1:0-25866 GCA_963594675.1 Lachnospiraceae bacterium | reverse complement strand
GAATCATCCCATCTGGTGTTGCATTCGGCCCACTAATACTAGTCTTGCCGCCTTTAAAATATCCAGACTCGATAAGAACAGGCGCTCCATTCGCTACCACGGCAGATCCCGCTTGGCTTACAAAACTTCCTCCCTTTATGGTAGCCTGTCCGGCACTGTTTTTTAGATATAAAGCACTCATTGCGCTGCTATCTTGGTTGTATTCGCTATTTACATTCTCCAAAACGAAATCCTTAGCAGCACTAATAGAAAGTCCTACAAAGTCATCATTGCTGAGGGTTAATTCCCTTGCACTAACAGTAGACGTCCCACCCTTTACTTTTGTATTGGTAATACCTGCCTCCTGCACTGACAAGTTAAGAGAACCTATCATACTGTTGGCAACTACAATCTTCTTAATATCTCCATTTCCTGCTGGCACAGATATATTTCCATCAATAGTGCAGCTGTCTATGTTTATATCTATACCATTTTGGTAGCTTTTAAAATAAATAGGCCCATTAGCAGAACTCTCTTTATCAACATAACTGCTTCTTGTCAAGGTGCAATTTTTTAAATTAATAATAACTTCTTCAATATCCTGTCTTAAGGTACCATAAGCACAGTTACCAATCTGTCCATCAACATACACGCCATCCGCTGTAAGAGAACCCTTTTGGACTAAGATGCTGCTTTGACTAATGACAATTCCAGATCCACTGTTTTGTAAAAGTTTTCCCGTCTTGCCGCTGCTACTGTCGATGATAGACACATCCCCGTTGATTCTAAGAAGGTAATCATCTTGGTTTAAGGTATATCCATTCAAATCAAGAGTTCCTCCCTTAAGATCCAAGTCCTCTGTAAGGGTAAGGTCTTCTGTCAATTTTACCGTGCTTCCACTTTTCATATTTGACAACTGAGTTTGCAGGTCTGGTGCTACAACATATTCCTTTGCTATTGTAGATGTGGCACTTGTCTCATCGCTAACTTTCTTAACATTTGACCAATCTAACCCAATACATGCCGACTGATAAGGAGACCAAGTCATAGCCTCTACATACATATTTACAGCCACTACATTCTGCTGCAAATCTGGAACCGTAAAGCTAATCTGGGAAGGTTTCTCTTTCCCATAATATACTTTTGTGGCGTCTACATGAGCACTATAGCGGGCACATGTTGATGACTTTCCTGCAAAGAAAGCCTCCGTATCTTCATAAATAGACCACTCAGAGGCTGCACAGTTCTCTCCAAAAGCAGAAATAGCCTGAGTACCTACTGTCATGGTTGCCGTGCCGTCCTCATGAATCACTAAAGTAGCTGGACCAGAAAAGCAACCCGCCGCTGCCGAGGTATATGTCATATAATCCGCAGATGTGTAATAGTCTGAATTTTTGATTTTGCTACCATTCAAAAGTTCTACGGGAAGGCTATAGCTACCAGGAGTTAATTTTTGTTCAAACTGTCCTCTTCCTACCGTCACCTCTTTAACTACCTTCTCCAACTTTTCCATGGCGTTTTTCAGATTATACTCAGCTGCCTTTACCTGTGACTTCGTATTTCCAGAGCTGTTTGCAATCAATTTATTCGCAGCAGCTATTACAGTGGTAAGATCTGCCTTTTTCCAGGATTCTTCTGTATAATCTGCTTTATCTAAAACTTCCGCCTTTTTCACAAGAACTTCCAAATCCTCGGTACTATATATTGATATGTCTATTGCCATCATAGATCTTAAATTTTTCTCTCCTAAAGACATGCTGGTTTGCCCATATCTGCCAGCAATATACTTTTCAGCAGTAGTAATCCTTTCACCATACGCTTCATAATAACTTGGCACACATTCTGCCTCATTTAGCTTTGCAAAATTTTCTTTTGCTATTTTCAAAACAGCCTGTAAGCTTGTAGGATCTCCAGCCAAAGATAATTCCGCCATAGCATCTGTCAAGCTTTTATTTGCCTCATCGATTGCTGTTTGAGAAGTTTTCTTCTCCAATGCTTCCTGGGCTGCTGTCTTAGCCTCATCAATCGTACTTTTATATTTGTCCCAGCTGTACTTGGTATAAGTATTCTCCTCTAAGGCATCTGCTTTGGCGATGGAGGCCTCTAAAGCACTGGTATCAAGATTAGCAGCCTTTGCATTGGCATAATCCAGTTTTAAATAAGCATCCTGATTACGATCCATGGCATCCACATACATATTCAAATAAATGCCATCTGCTGTCTTGTCTGGAATCGTAAAGGTGATGCTGACTACCTTGCCATTGGAATTTTTCTTATATTCCGCAGCTGTCTTCTCTGTACTTGTATCTCCTTTATAAAATTTCCAGTCACTGGCATAAGCAGTAGTGCTTCCTACAGTTACTGACTGCAGGGGCACAGTAATCTTAGCACTTCCATCGGCAGCGACTTCCAGAGTAGCATCTCCGGCAATACAAGAGCCAGCCATAGAGGCATTGCTAATAGATGAGGCATTCATTAATGCTACTGGCAGAGAATAGCTGCCTTCTCCCAACTGGATCTGAGAAGAACCAAAAACAAAGGAGTTGCTAACTTCTGAGCTTTCCTCCCCAACATCTTCCTGAAGGTCTTCTTCCTCTGATTCTATGGCATCCTCTTCCTCCTGAAGAGCCTCATCCGCTGAATCGGAAGCATTTTCCTCGGTCACAGACTCCGAGTCGGATTTCCCTTCTTCTCCAGCTGCTGCATCATTGTCGGATTCTCCTGTCGTAATTTCCCTACTCTCGTTGCTCTCGCTACTTTCAGTGCCTTCCTCATTTTCTGTCTTGCTTGCATTTCCTGTCTCAGCAGTAGCCTCAGTAGCTGATTTGGCATCTGCCTGCTGATCTTCCGTTACCAGATCCGCAGCTGCATAAGCAGGTGCAGCAGAACCTACCACCAAAAGAGCTGACATCATAAATGCTGACATACGAAGGGCCAGATTCTTTTTCTTCACCTTTACTTCCTCCTAATTTTTATACTTTATGACTCGCTATAGTTATGCATGTCTAACTCGTGTTAGTGTAACATAACTAGGGGGGTGATGTCAAGTCTTATTTTGTTTTAGTTCTCAGCAAGCACATATTTACCTTCGCATATTATGGGTATATCTTCTGCAAAGAATCATTTTTGTAATAGTAAGTTTTGTAAACAAAACCATATTTTGTTCTCCATTTATTGATTTTCTAAACTGCTATTTTTGCCAGAAGATTCCTATCTTCAATCTGTCACAGTCTACACGGCCCTTGCACAAGGATTTTTGTCAGCATTAACTGGCACATTATCTGACGGTCAATACACCTTGACAACTTCTTTTCATGTATTTAAAATCTGATACAGGAGTATTTATACAATTGCTCGAATTATTTATTACTATTCCACCTTTTTCAGATAGGGTTCACGAATAGTAATCATCATTTACTCAAGAGATCCCATAGAAAGGAAGGATATATAATTATGGATATCAAAATCACAAAAACTACCACTCCGGCAGCAAAGCCTACCGACGAATCCAAACTGGGTTTTGGTAAGGTATTTACTGATCACATGTTCCTGTATGACTGGAATGATGTAGACGGTTGGCATGACGCAAGAATCGTACCTTTTGGCAATCTGGATCTTCATCCGGCTTCTACTGTTTTCCACTATGCACTGGAAGTATTCGAGGGTATGAAAGCTTATCGTAAGGCTGACGGCGAAGTTCAGCTCTTCCGTCCGGACGAGAACGCAAAACGTATGTACAATTCTGCAGAACGTATCGGCCTTCCTCCGGTACCCGTTGATGATTTTGTAGAGGCTGTTAAAACACTTATCTCTGTTGATAAAGATTGGTGCCCATATAGCGATGGATGTTCTCTTTACATCAGACCTTTCCTGTATGGTACTGATGCAAGTGTAGGTCTTCATACTCTGCATTCCGCACAGTTCTGCATCATCGTAGCACCTTCAGGAGCTTACTATGCTCAGGGTATCAACCCAGTTAACATCATGATCGAGACTCATGACGTTCGTGCTGTCCGCGGTGGTACAGGTTATACAAAATGTGGTGGTAACTACGCAGCTGCTCAGAGAGCTACCGTTAAAGCTGAGGAGAAGGGCTTTTCACAGGTTCTCTGGCTTGACGGTGTTGAACAGAAATATATCGAAGAAGTTGGTTCCATGAATATCATGTTCAAGATTGATGGAACAGTTGTTACACCAAGCATCGAAGGCAAGACAGTACTGCCTGGTATTACAAGAAAGAGTATGCTTCAGGTACTTCGTGATAAAGGCTACAAAGTAGAAGAGCGTAAAATCAGCGTTGATGAAGTTGAGGAAGCTGCAAAAGCTGGTAAACTGGAAGAAATCTGGGGAACAGGAACCGCCGCTGTTGTTTCTCCTGTTGGCGAACTTGAGATCAATGGTGAAAACTTCATTATCAATGATAATAAGATCGGACCTACCACTCAGATGCTCTATGATACACTGACAGGCATTCAGTGGGGCAAGATTGAAGACAGCTATGGCTGGACTGTACCGGTTAAATAATTAATCCAAATACAGTTTTCAGAAATAAGCATATAAAGCTTGTAAAAATAAAAAATTTACAAAAATCCCGTGGAACTTCTTTTTGAGAAGCCCACGGGATTTTCTGTTCTTTACTCTTCTACGCCTACCTTTTCCGACTCTGTTGTCTCTGTTTCAACATTTTCCAGCTTAGTTTTCTCCAAGCCAGTCCTGGCTTCTGTCTCCTGGGCTTCCATTTCTTCTGGCTTCTCCTCTGCCTTCTCTTCTTCCTTAGGCAAACGGCCATACAATCTGGTAAGTTCAAAGATGCTGGAAGCTAATTCTTTTGACAACTGATTCGGTACAGTTCTCCACTGCCAATTATCTCCAGAGGTTCCTGGACTGTTGATTCTTGCTTCATTGCCCTTTACCAGATAATCCTGAATAGGAATGATGCAAAGATCTGACTGAGAGCGATGGGCTTCCCGAATGAAATCCCACACAAATTGACCATAATCTGTATAAATACTATTAATATAGCGGCGGGCAAAATCCCTGTCATGGTCATTGATGGACTCGATCCAAGCCCTTGTGGTCATATTATCATGGGTTCCTGTGTAAACCACGCTATTTCTGTCATGCTTGTAGGGCAGATAGGTACTGCATTCCGTTCCGTCAAAGGCATACTGAAGCACCTGCATTCCTGGGAAACCGGAATCCTTCAGCATTTTACGAATTCTCGGGGTAAGATTACCCAAGTCCTCCGCAATAATGCGAATATCCCCACCAAGAGTTTTTTTGATGCTTGTAAAGAATTCAAGTCCGGGACCATCCTGCAGCTTGCCTTCTCTGGCATTCTTAGCTCCGTAGGGAACCGCATAATAACTGTCAAATCCCACAAAATGATCGATACGGATCACATCATAAAATTCATGATTTCTGCGGATACGATCTACCCACCAGGAATAGTCTGTATTCTTCATATGAGTCCAGTCGTAAAGAGGATTGCCCCAAAGCTGACCATCTGCAGAAAAAGCATCTGGCGGTGTGCCTGCCACGGAAATTGGCATATTCATATCATCAAAAAGGAACTGCTCCGGGCTGGCCCAGGCATCTGCACTGTCCATCGCCGGATAAAAGGGAATATCGCCGATGATTTTCACCTTTTTGCTCTGGGCATAACGGTGGAGTTTGTTCCACTGTTTGTCAAATTCATACTGAACAAAACAGATATATTCATAATAATCCCGACAAACTTCCTTGGTTGCTGCAAGAGCCTTGCCATCTCTCAGACGATACTCTTCGTCCCAATCCAGCCAGCCTTTATTTCCCTGCTCTTCTTTTATGGTCATATACAGGGCATAATCATCCAGCCAGTAGAAATTTTTTTCCACAAAGTCCTCATATTCCTTCTTCTCTTTTCCACTTTCTTTAAAGCGTTCATGAGCTTTTTTGAGGATAATCGGTCGATTGTTATACAGAGCACCATAATCTACTCTGGCAGGATCATTTCCAAAGTTCAGGCTGTCACACTCTTCATAAGTGAGAAGTCCGTCTTCAATCAAGCCTTCTGGGCTGATAAAATAGGGATTGCCCGCAAAACCGGAAAAAGAGGCATAGGGAGAATCTCCAAATCCTGTAGGACCCATAGGAAGAATCTGCCAGCAGCTCTGTCCTGCTGCCTCCAAAAAATCAACAAACTCATATGCTTCTTTAGAAAAACAACCGATTCCATACTTGGAAGGCAAGGAGGAAATCGGATATAAAATACCACTTTCTCTTAACATGAATCATTACCTCATTTCAATTATACAGAATAAATTTTATCATAATTTCTCTTTGCTATCAACGAATCTCTGCCATAGTCTTGAATTTGCGAAGCGGAATGCTTATAATTCTATTTGGTGCGTTCAGACGTAACCTACAGGAGGAATTTTATTATGAATACCCATGAATTAAAAGTAATGGCCAATGAAGTGCGCAAGGATATCATCACTTCCCTTCACGCTTCCAAATCAGGACATCCCGGCGGATCTCTTTCTGCAGCAGACCTGCTTACCGTCCTTTATTTTGACGAAATGAACATTGATCCCGCTGATCCCAAGAAAGCGGACAGAGACCGTTTTGTCCTGTCCAAGGGACACGGTTCACCTGTATACTACTCTGTGCTTGCAGAAAAAGGCTTTTTCCCCAAGGAGGAATTGCTGACTCTGCGTCACATCGGATCCCGTCTTCAGGGGCATCCCTGCATGCAGGAACTCGACTGTATTGATATGAGTACCGGTTCCCTGGGACAGGGTTATTCTGCTGCCGTAGGTATGGCGCTTTCCGCAAAGATATTCGGGGACGATTACCGCGTCTACACCCTGCTTGGTGACGGAGAAATCGAGGAGGGTGAAGTATGGGAAGCAGCCATGTTCTCCGGCAATAGAAAGCTGGACAACCTGACAGTAATCATTGATTATAACCAGCTGCAGATTGATGGAACATTAAGTGAAGTAAACTCACCTGAGCCCATTGACAAAAAATTCGAAGCCTTTGGATATCATGCCATTATCATTGATGGACACGATATTGAGCAGATTCTTACTGCTTTCAAAGAAGCAAGAAATACCAAGGGACAGCCTACCGTCATCATCGCAAAAACCATCAAAGGAAAAGGCGTTTCCTTTATGGAAAATGTTGTGGGATGGCATGGCAAGGCTCCTAATGATGAAGAAACCCAGCAGGCACTGAAAGAATTAGAAGAAATCGGTAAAAATCTGGAAAGGACAGGTGCTTGATTATGGCTGATATGAAAAAAATTGCAACAAGAGAAAGCTACGGAAAAGCTTTGGTAGAATTAGGCAAAGAACACGAGAATGTTGTTGTCTTGGATGCCGACGTAGCCGAGGCTACAAAAACTGCATATTTTAGAGAAGCTTTTCCTGAGCGCCATATTGATTGCGGTATTGCCGAGGCAAATATGATGGCCATCGCCGCTGGAATGGCTACTACAGGAAAGGTGCCCTTTGTCAGCAGCTTTGCTATGTTTGCAGTAGGCCGTGCCTTCGAACAGGTAAGAAATTCCGTAGGATATCCCCATTTGAATGTTAAGATTGCTGCGACCCACGCTGGAATCTCCGTAGGTGAGGATGGAGCCACCCATCAATGCAATGAAGACCTGGCTCTTATGCGTCTGATTCCCGGCATGACCGTTATTTGCCCTTCCGATGATATCGAGGCAAGAGCAGCTATCAAGGCAGCCTATGACTTTAACGGTCCTATGTATATGCGATTTGGAAGGCTGGCAACTCCTATCATCCACGAGCGGGAAGATTATCATTTTACCATTGGTAAAGCCTTTCTTGAAAAAGAAGGTAGTGATCTGACCATCGTCTGCTGCGGACTTATGGTGGCAGAATCCCTTGCCGCTGCCAAGATTTTGGAAGAAAAAGGCATTCACGCAGAAGTGTTGAATATGCACACCCTCAAACCTCTGGATGAGGAAGCTCTTCTTGCATCAGCAAAGAAAACAGGAAAAGTGGTCACTGTTGAGGAACATTCCATTATCGGCGGTCTGGGCAGCGCTGTCTCTGCTACACTGGGTGAACAGCTTCCCCTTCCCTGCCATATGATTGGTATTAATGATGTATACGGAGAATCCGGTCCTGCAGACCAGTTGATTGTAAAATACGGCCTGGATGGAGCCCATATCGCAGAAAATATCCTGAAATGGCTCGATAAATAATCCATTTTATGATAAAATTGAGGGTGATATCTAGAAATATCAGGAATAATATGGAAAGGTAAGGTAATATGTTCGGTAAAAAGAAAAGCCATGAAGATGACGACCTGGACCTCAACTTGGATTCCTTAGAAGAAGATATAGAGGAACAGGACGAGGAAAAAGGCATCAGCCCCATGACCGTTGCCTGCGTGGTAACTCTTTGCCTGATCATCGTTGCAGCCGGTGTACTCTGGAAGGAAGTAAGCAGCTTCAACAATTCCAGCTCTACAACACAGACTGCATCCACAGATGCTGAGGCAACTACAACCCCCACCGCAACCCCAACTGTAACTGTTACAGAGGAGGCAACAACAGATTCTGATACTTCCTGGGAACTCCGACTGGTCAACAAGGACAATCCTATTCCTTCTGACTACGAGATTCCAGAATTGACGGAACTGAAAAATGGTCAAAAAGTTGACAGCCGTATCTATCCTTCTCTTCAGGAGATGTTTGACGCGGCAAAAGAGGACGGCGTTGAGCCCTATATCACTTCTTCCTACCGCACCTATCAGGAGCAGCAGGAGCAGATGGATGAGAAGGTACAGGAGTTCGTTGACGAGGGTATGTCTCAGGACGAGGCAGAGACCGAAGCAAAGAACTGGGTATCTGAGCCTGGAACCAGTGAACACGAACTGGGACTTGCTATTGATATCTCCTCTGAGGATAAAGAAAGCCAGGATCCTACCGTTGTCTGGGAATGGTTGGCCTCCAACAGTTATAAATATGGTTTCATACTTCGTTATCCGGAAGATAAAACAGACATCACCGGTATCGATAGCGAACCTTGGCATTTCCGCTATGTGGGTGTAGATGCAGCCACAGAAATGTACGAAAAAGGTATCACTCTGGAGGAATATCTGGATCCCTCATTGATTACTTCCAGTGACGACAACAGTTCGGATGAGGATACAGACAGCACTGAGGACAGCAGTAGTGATTCTGATAGTGATAGCAATGATGACAGCAGCAGTGATTCTGATAGTGATAGCAGCTATGACAGCGACTCTGATAGCGATAGCAGCTATGATAGTGACTCTGATTCTGACAGTGATAGTTCCGATGAGGATTACTATGACGACGACAGCAGCTATGATAGCGATAGCAGCTATGATAGTGACGCCGATTCTGACTTTGACGAAGAATTCTTCAATGAATCCAGCTACGCTGAATAGACTTTAAAAGAAGCAAAATAAAAACACAACGAATGCAGATTTTACTGAGTTCGTTGTGTTTTATTTTTCATAATTCCATTTTGAAATGTTACAAAGGCGGTTCCCCAATCACTGTCTACCCAGCGATATACCACGATTTCCCCTTCATCATTATCTGATGTTGTAAGGATTTCTCCTTCTGCCCCTAAAAGCTCTGACACCTCACTGATGGTCATGCCCTCCTGAATATCATCATAATTCTCATCGCTTATCGTCGCTTCCTTGCTATCCCCTTTGGATTCTAAGGCTTCACCTTCTACAGAAGCTTCCGCAGTCTCAGCACCGCCAGTGACAGATACTGCGCTCCCCGCTGTATCTGTCGAATTTGTCCCGTCGCTCGTATCTCCTGCATTTGCCGTATCTGTCCCGTCGCTTGCGTCCCCCGCATTAGCCGTGTCCGCCGTATTACCTGTATCCTGTTCCAGGTAGCTAGCCCTATATTCCCCTTCTTCATCTGTATTTTCACTACTGCCACAAGCTGTCAAGCCCCAGGCAAAAAACACAGTACTTACTGCTAGCATAACCATGCAAATTCTTTTTTTCATCTACTACCTCCTGCTGTCTTATATTTTTTCATTCCTCTACAACATTTAATCTTACATTTGATGACGTACCACAGCATATTCGTCACCATTGCGATAAAAAGGACATGCCTTATAATGGCCAGATAGTAACCGAGCATAATCATCCTCGTCAATATCCGCCTCGCAAATATATTCGTCATATTCTTCATCATACACATAAAAAGCACAAGATTCACAATGACTCATTTTTAAAGCTCTCTTTCTATCTTTTATCTTTCTTTTTATTTTCTTTCCCTTACAGCTATCTTACACCTTCCCGGAAAGAAGGGAAAAATATCCCCATTGCCAAACAATTTCCTCAAAACTGCTTTCCATATATTCTCTAATGTCCACATCATCATACCCCATCATTCTACAGGCTACAAGGATGCAAGTGCGCAAATTTTCATAAGAAGGCTCTTTTCCCGACTCCACACTTAAATAAAAAAGGTGCCGCATTAAAACATATTCCATAAGCAGCCATTGAAGTTTCAGGAGCATATCCTCTCCGTCATAATCTTCCATAAGAAGATCTCCATAAATTTTCCCCGCCAAAACCTTTTTCATAAGATTCTGATGCGAAAGCCACTGCTCCGCAAACGTCTTCCTCTCTAGCTCTGGTTCTGCAGAAATTCCCTCCTGGGAAATCTTCTCTGCCACGGGAACCAAGGGGGTAAGTATTTTTGTATACATTCCTTCTTCCCTGTAATTATACACCAAATCCCAAAAAAGCTCATTACATTCTGAAAAATGTTCCTCATTATTGTAAGGAAGACTGGCAATCTGCCGACGAAGCTGGATAATTTCCTCATTTCCAGGGATTTCGCTACCTTCCTCTAATACCGATTTGGCAATAAAGAAAATAGCCATTAAAGACTCGCCGCAGCTTGCCTCATCCTGAATCATGTCCATAAAAAGGCTTCGAAGCCGAAATAGAAGGCCTGCATTAGATTTTTCTGTAACATTACAAGTTAAAGAAAATCTCTCGCGCGCCTGTAAAAGATTAATGGTCTCCGGGCAAGCCATAAGTAATGTTTTTTCTTCCCGATCCTGAAATTTATGAATTTCTCTTGGAAAGACCCGACAAGTTTCCGAAAGGCAGTCATCACCATAGGAAATAACGATACGGCATAGTTTTTTTTCATCAAGAAAAGGACAGACCCCCTTTTGCAGGCGAATCACGGAATCCCCTTCTTTTTCTGTCACACTGTCTGCAAGTATTTCCCCACAGTGTGAGGAAGATGCCGGCACTGCTATATTTTCCCATTTTTTTTGCGTCGCATCATCTACATAGATCTTCCACTCCTGACAACAGGTAAAATCACATGCCCCAGCGCTGCAGGAAAAATCATCATAATAATCCGGCTTTATCTCCGTCTTTGTTCTCATATATACTCCATTTCAATTGGCATAAGTGCAAGGGTTATGCATAAATTTATGCCATGACTGAGGATAAACTCATCTATTAAGCTGTTCGATGCATGGCAGCAAGAATTGATTGACTGTCTGTAAGATCCACTGCAATAACATTTTCCTCAGGATGCAAAGCAAGGCTCTCCACTTCATCAAAGGAAACAGGCCGCATATTGCCCTTTTCATCCACAGCAATACAAACAGGATGAAGAATCATGCGATTCCATTTTATCTGTAAGTCCTTATTTTCGTAAAAAGCATCTACATAGTTTCGAGAAAGCTCTGCCATTAGAGGATCCATGTGGCTATAAATATGCTTCTCCGCCTTTTGGCATCCACTAAATGTATAAAGAACCTGATGGCCCTTTTCATCTGACAAAGATTTAATGGCTAAGGTCAGATCCAGCATGCTGGCAAAAGCAGTAACATCCTCTATCTTATGCAATTGAATAAAAAGCATAGCTCTTTGCCAGGCACTATGACTCAGCCGATCCTGATACATAGAATTTTTTTCCTTTATGGACATTTTCTGGCCATCCGGGCGAAGCAGAAGTGCATTTCCCTCACCATCCTCTTCAAACCAAAAAATAGGATTGCCTTCCTTATCCTCCATCGCCCCTGTGGAAGTAAAAATCCCTTCTCCATACTGAGACTTGGCCATAGCAATCAAATCCTGCAGCCGGAACAACAGTTTCAGCAGATTGCCATCTGTAAAATATTCCGTATGAAGTTCATTGTTGCAAAGCACCATGGAAGATGTCCAATGCAAGGCATCTCTAATCTGGCCTGCATTCAACTGAGAAGCCTGCTGCGTCTCCATGGGATTGAGCAAAATCTCCTCCTTGCTCTCTCCCAACAAATGAAATATATCCATAAGTTCTGACGGAAATTTATCTAATCTTTTTTCTATCATAGCCGCTTGAACAGTAATCAAAAGTTGGATGGCAGCCGACAAGCTTTCTGTGTCCACAGATGTCAGAATTCTCAGATCTTCTGCTGTAATCAACTCCGATGCTGTCTCATTGTGACTAATTTTTATTCCCATATAATCTATACTCTTTCTTTTTTATAGTGTGTCTTAATCAATCTACTACTTGTGTCAAATGTAAGAACTGTAAAAATTATAACCCACGAAAAAAGGGCTGACAATTTATTTTTTATTGTCAGCCCTCTTATGAAATAATTTGCAGTTTCACTTACATGACCTCCTATTATCTTTTCTTTCTCACTTTACTCTTAGTAGATTTTCTTTGTAATACTACCATCTCAAGTGAATCTATATGATGAGAAGTTTTTCTTCTTCTCTTCTTTTGATAATTAAATATTACATCTTTCTTCTGCTCCTGTCAATCCTTTTTTGAATTTTTATTTTATTTGTATTTATTTTCTGTCTTTTTCCTTTCTCCTCCTAATAGATTATGCAATTTTTATCTCATCGAACACTTGTTCTATCTCAAATTGTATGATATAGTATTTTTTGCAAGGCAGTAAAGAAATGTGTAGGGAGAGGAAAAATGGACGATATTTTATATGATTTAAACGAATCCCAAAAAGAGGCAGTTACCTCCACAGAAGGCTACATACGTGTTATCGCAGGTGCTGGATCGGGTAAGACAAGAGCACTTTCCCATCGCTTTGCTTACCTGGTAAATGCTATCGGCATTCTCCCATCAAATATTCTCTGCGTCACTTTCACCAATAAATCAGCGAACGAAATGCGTCAGCGGATTCATCAGCTTACAGGAGACAATGACACAGGTTATATTAATACCTTTCACGGTTTCTGCCTTTCTATCCTTCAGGAGGACAGCCATGCAGTGCAATACCCCAAAAGCTTCATGGTTCTGGACACTTCTGACATCAATGAAATGCTTAAGCTTATCTATGATGAAAGAGGATTAACTCTGAGGGATATGACCTTTCAAAAGGCTCGGGACATGATTGAGATGAAAAAGCTAAAGGATCAGCCAGAATATTATTTGGATATGATCACTATGTCCTTAGATACCCTTCATGAGAAGTACCTCTCTGCTGTGGAGCCTCAGGATATCATCTTCTATGGCTATCTCTATCAGGAAAAAAAGTGCTTTGCTTTGGATTACAATGATCTGATTAAATTTACCCTTTATATCTTTTCAGAGAATCCAGATATTCGCCTTAAGTGGCAGCAACGCATGGAATATATCATGATTGATGAATTTCAGGATATCGATGCCTTACAGTACCGTTTGATGCAGGTACTCTGTTCGTATCATAAGAACCTTTTTGTGGTAGGGGACCCCGACCAGACCATCTACAGCTGGAGAGGGGCAAATGTCAGCTACCTGATGGAGTTCGACAAGAATTTTCCTGGAACCCACACCATTATGATGATGCAGAATTATCGCTCTACTCCTGAGATTCTTGCGGTAGCCAACTCCCTGATTACTAAGAATCGATACCGCATTAAAAAAGAGCTTCTTCCGGCACTCTCTTCTGGTCAGACACCCATCTGCCACCATGCTGAGAATGCCCAGGCAGAAGCCCTTTGGATTGCTCAGGAGATTCAAGGACTTTGTAAAAAAGGGCGGGAGTTTCGAGAAATTGCGATTCTCTACCGAGCCCACTATGTCACAAGATCCCTAGAAGAGGTTTTTCTTAAAGAAAAAATTCCCTATGCCCTTTATAGCGGAACTCGTTTTTTTGATCGCATGGAGATCAAGGATGCCCTTTCCTATCTTCGCATGATCGTCTATAAAGATGATCTCTCCTTCCGACGCATCTGCAATGTTCCGAAGCGCAACCTTGGAGTACGTCGTATGAAGTTTCTTGAAGAGTACGCAGCTTCCCATACGTGTACCCTCTATGATTCTCTGCTTATGAATCTGGAGACAGAGCTTTTCCGAAACACTGCTGCCTCTTCTTTTGTCCAATTGATTGAAGGCTTTGCCAAGGGCTATGAGGGACAAGCTATATCGGATATATTTTCCGCTATTTTAGATGAATCAGGCTATGAAATGATGTTGCGAACGGAAGGATGCCAAGAACGCTTAGACAATCTTGCAGAACTCAAACAGAGCATCTACGAGTATGAGATCAGCTGTGGTGAAGAGGCTGCACTGCCTGACTATCTTCGTCATATCGCTCTCTTCGCCAACACCGACGTGGAAGATCAAGGAAATAAAGTAAAACTGATGACAGTACACGCAGCAAAAGGTTTGGAATTTCCCTGCGTTTTTCTCTGTGGTATGAATGAAGGAGTCTTTCCCACCCGCAAGACCAACTCGCCCCAAGCTATGGAAGAAGAGCGCCGCCTAGCTTTTGTTGCTGTCACTCGTGCCAAAGAGCAGCTTTATCTATCCAGCGCGGAAGGAAGGAATTTCGATGCTTCCCCAAGATATCCCTCCCGATTTCTTCTGGATATAGAGCCTTCCCTCCTTTCCTTTACCAAAGAACCCGATAAGAATCTCCTACAGATGACTCGACGATATGTCGCCAGTCAGGAAGAACTCTACAGAGACAGTTCCGACCACCTCCCCGTGGGCCAAAAAATCCTTCATCCTATCTTTGGCAATGGTGAGATTCTTTCTATAGACGAAGAAAAGAGGGCCTACCTGATCCATTTCGATCAGTTTGAGACCCCCAGGAATATCGCCTTTCGTGTAAAATTAAAAACCATATAATTATATCTTGTCCCGACCTGTCTTGCTTTTCGCTATCTTGTTCCGAGTCCAAACATTTACCGCCTCACTCACTTCGGACAGATAGCTTGAAAATGCTACATTCTTTTGGGCATAACTTAATTGCAGATCATATTCCAAGGGAAGCCAACTAGAGATATCCGACTCATCATGAGAAATAACCGCTTCAAGCTTATCTAAGGCTTTGTAGGTTTTGGCCTCCTTACTTTCCATAGCTTTCATTTCTTCCAGTAAACTGAGCCACTCCCTTTTTTGTGGCTCTGGAAAGCTTTGAATCCACTTATAAAAGATATCCTCTTCCCTTTTTGAGTCCGTTTCCTTTTTCTCAAAGCTGGGGATATCTCCGGTAAAAGCCTCACCCAAATCGTGAATCAAGCACATGCGAATCACCCGGTTCATATCCCGATCTGCAAACTCTTCCTGCCCTGACAGAAGCATAGCCATAAGAGCAATCCGCCAGCTGTGATCTGCTACACTTTCCTTTCTATGCTCCTCCGTATAGCAATGCCTGGTATTAGTTTTTAATTTTCCTGCTCTCTTTACTATCTCTAAAAATTCTTTTACTTCCATATCTTTATCCTATGTCTTTCTTTAATGTTTCTTTTAGTATATAGGAAATCAAAAAATGACGCAATTTTCCCTTCTATCTTAACCTTGACTTTGCTTCCCAAAACATCTATATTAGTATTGCGAACAAAGTTTTTCTCTTTCGTTCGCAAAAAAATAATTTTCATTATCTTATTTTATACTTGGAGGTAATGGTTATGAACAAGATACAAGAACGGCAGAATCATATTCTTGAAATTTTACATGACAATGATCGTATGGAGGTTGCTGATCTGGCGAAAGAAACCGGCGTTTCTCTGGTTACCATGCGTAAGGACTTGAATGCGCTTGAAGAGAAGAAACTAATTCGAAGAGAACAAGGTTACGCGCAGATCAACACAGATACCCCCTTAAATCGAAGAATTCTTACAAACTATGCTTTGAAACAAAGAATCGCAAAATCCGCAGCTGGCATGGTTTCTGATGGTGATACTATTATGATCGAGGCTGGATCCTGTTGTCTTTTATTTGCACAGGAATTAGCACAAAGCAAGAAGGATTTGACCATCATCACCAATTCCGTCTATATGGCAGGACAGATTGGAACCTACCCTAATGTGCATATTATCCTAAGCGGCGGTGACTATCAACCGGATTCTATGGACTTAGTTGGTCCGGCAGCAATTGCCTCCCTTTCCACTTTCCATGTGAAATACTTCTTTTCCGGAACAGATGGATATGATTCCGAAAAAGGTTTCACTGGGGACAATCTCCAACGTGTAGAGGTATTGAATAAAATGGCTTCCTGCGCTGATGTCACTGTACTCCTCATTGAATCCAGCAAATTCAAACAACAAGGAGTGCTTCCCCTGTATCGCCCAGAAGACATTCAACTTTTGGTCACTGACAATCAAATTCCCCAAACGATAGAAGACGATCTGACTACTCAGGGCATCATGATACTAAAGGCTGAAGCGGAACAATGAGTGCCACAGCTCGAATAAACTATGCAAAACACATTTTGCGTAAACCTACAGGACCTGCCATTGGCAGCTCACTTCGGATGCATGACATTAAAGTTTTGAGGAGTGTGATATCTAACCACACTCCTCAAAATTTCCGTAAAAATTTATGCAAAATTTAATCTATTCTCTATTCCACTTGCAGCCCAAATTTTACAGCCATCCTAACATTCTAAGCAAACTAATCAGGACAAACAAGCTGAACATACCCAGAATGCTGGTCCAAACGACAATTTCTCCGGCCAATCGGTCATCGCCTCCCATTTCAGAAGCCATAACCACGGCGGATACTGCCAACGGCGATCCAAAAGCTGCCACGAAAACAGAAGCTTCTGCACTACCTACGATTAAAATTCCCAACTTCATAGCAAGGAATACCACACAAAATCCAATGACAGGAGCCCCTACTAATCTCATCAGCACACCAGAAATCAATTCCTTTTTAAATCCAGCAATTTCTCCAAATTCCAATTGAGCACCCAGAACAATCAAAGCCATAGGGGTGGCAATGTTGCCCATCCATTTCAGAGCCTGATAGAGCCAGGGAAGAGAGTATTGAATCGTAAAGACGGGATTGCCATCCCCACCCATAGGCAATAGGCTTCGAATGATCAAGGCCAGGGCTCCCGCCAGCAAACCCTGAATCAAGGGATTTTTTAAAACACCTAAGGCTGTCTTTTTCAGGTGCAGCTCCTCTTGCTGATCCGAATAAATATTTAATACAATCACACTCATAAAATTATAGTAGATAACTGTAGGAAGCTGAAACATTGAGGCCAGCTGGGCTCCGCTTTCCCCAGCCAGGGCTTCCGCCAAAGCCAGACCGATGATGGCATAATTAGAACGAAACATGGCCTGCATCAAAACGCCTTTTCTATTCTTCTGCCGAGTTACAAGATTTGCCATAATCCATCCAAGCACCGTAAGAAGAACCAGGCAAAAGCAAAGCACACCCAGCATTCCCCCCTGAAAGCCATTGTCTTTCAAATCTATGCTGTAAATGTTATTAAACATCAGAACACAGAAAGGGAAACGGAAGTTAAATTTATTCAGCTGCTTCAGGGTATGCTGATCAAAAACCCCCAGTTTTTTTATAAAATATCCTAAGATAATCAGTAGAATAATAGGAGCAACTGCGGTAAATGAAAAATTAAGTATCGATAACATATGCCTACCTTAATCTCTAATAGCGTCAAACTCTACAAGAGATTCCTAATTCCTACTATTTGGTTCCCAGGCAATGATTGATAAACTGCTGGGCTGTTCTTCCAGAAATACCACCATGGGATAGCTCCCACTTATTTGCCTCTGCCTTCAATTCTTCCTCTGTCATCTGAAGACCACTGCGCTCTGCCAGACCATAAACAATATTATAGAATTCCTTATTAGAAGGTTTCGAGTAATTAATCTGGCATCCAAAACGATGTACCAGGGAAAGTTTTTCTTCCATAGTATCAGAACGATGCATGCCCTCCTCAATTTCAACATCGCCTCTGTCTTTCCAGGTTTCTTTAATCAAATGGCGACGGTTGGATGTAGCATAAATCAAAATATTATCCGGTTTCGTCTCTACACCGCCTTCAATTACCGCCTTAAGGAATTTGTATTCAATCTCAAAATCTTCGAAAGAAAGATCATCCATATAAATAATGAACTTGTAATTGCGGTTCTTAATCTGAGCAATAACCGTAGAAATATCCTTAAATTGATGCTTGTAAATCTCGATCATACGCAAGCCCTGGGGATAATATTGATTGACAATAGCCTTGATGCTGGTGGATTTTCCTGTACCGCTGTCTCCATAAAGAAGTACATTGTTGGCTTTTTTGCCCTGTACAAAGGCTTCCGTATTATCCACAAGCTTCTTCTTCTGAATCTCATATCCAATCAGATCATCCAAAACCACCTGATCCATATTGTTAATAGGATGGAATTCGATGCCGTCTTTCTTCTCTGAAATACGGAAGGCCTTATTCAAACCAAACATGCCAACACCAAAATCATTATAGAACTGTGTTACAAAATCAAAAAATTCATTTTCATCCTTGGCACTCTCCAGCTTTTCGCTAAGATTACGAACTTTTTCGGACACATTTTTATTGTACATCAGGTCCTTTTTCACAATTGCCTTATAATCATTCAATACAGAAAATACATTGGTGCCCAGTGCCTTCTCAATAGGAGAAAAATCGAAATGGAAAAGAGCATGAAAAGCCTTAAAGTCATTTTTCGCAAAAATATTGCAGCTTCCATCATTGGCCCCTACCTTTTCACAGGTGATACTAAAAGGATTCTCATTGGTAATCAACAAGAAAGTAAGATAATTGTGCCAAAGATTTTTGTCAAAGCCATAATCTGTAGCCAGAACCAACAATCTTTTTACCTGGGTATAAATCTCTCTGGTCAGCTGGGCAGGCTCCGTCTCATGATTCTCAAAACGACGGAAAATATCCGCCAGACGATAGAGAATGCAATCCTCGTCCATATCTCCATACATAATTAATTTCGCAGTTTCTTTATACATAACATAACCTCCATAATAAATCTAAACAATATTCTATAGACTAAAACCTTTAAGTTTTAACGAAGCTTGGATAAAATCATTCTTTCTCCCAAAGAAGGAAGGCTAACTCTTGCTGAAGAATCTAGACATCTGAGAATCCGAACAAATTCCAAGGGATCCGCTGTATTTCCATAAATCATATCATAATGAGCTGGAATCGTAAGATCTGCTTTTATAAAACGAGCCAACTTCGCCGCTTCCGTCATATTCAGATTGCCAATGCAATGATTTCTTGTCCGGAAAAGATCTCCTCCATTAATAGGAACAATGAAAATGTCCGGTGGGGGGAGTTTTTCCAAATCACTCAATAATTGTTCCGTGAGATAGGTATCTCCCAAATGCAAAAGGGAAATTCCATTACTTTCTACATAATAGCAAAGAGCTTTGCTGCGCCCCTGTTCATCTTTTTCATGGCGAGGGTGAGCAGCTGAAATCGCCTGAATGGTTAGACCACCAAGTTCCAATACTTCGCCTTCATTAATCTGGCGAATATTTTCCTCAGGTATCCCCATAGAAAGAACCTCTTCATAACAGGCTCCAGGAATCACAAAAACAGCTTGAGGGTTGCCGGCAGCCAATCCCTTTAAAGTCTCCGAATTCATATGATCTATATGACCATGTGTGCAGATTACATAATCAGCTTTCGCTAATCTTGGAGAAAATGGTGCCGGATAATATTTTCGGGTATTTCCCATCTCATCTGTAATATCTGCTAATATGGGATCCATCCAGGTCTGACATCCGGATTGTCCTGTTTTCATAGCGAAACCGGATTGTCCAAGATACCAAAGAGCCATGGTTACCTCTGGAGACCCCGTTCTGGTTTGCTGCATTTCTTCCAGTAAGGCTTCGCCCTTTTTATACCAGGATTTTTCCATTTTCATCACACACCTTTTTCCTGTGCTTCCCCAAGAAAAGCCCGCAGACAATTAGCTGCCTTAAATTCTTTTTTCCCCATGCCATAACCAATCTTTTCCACGCACATCAGAGGCATAGGGCCAAAGGAATTTCCAAAATATTTAAGAAGAGCTGCTCCGGTAGGGGTGCAAAGCTCTGTTGGAATCTCCCCTCCATAAATAGGAAGGCCTTTGAGAATATGCGCTGTTGCAGGAGCCGGCACAGGCAGGATGCCATGGGCACATTTCACCATACCCCCTCCTACATTAATGGGAGAAACCACAATATTATTCGGAGCAATTTTTTCCATAAGAAGGCATACCGCTGTTACATCCATAATGGCATCCATACTGCCTACCTCATGGAAATGAATATGTTCTACTGGGCGACCGTGAGCAAAGCTTTCCGCCACCCCAATCATATGATATACTGCCAGAATATCTGTCTTCACCTTATCCGAAACTGGCATGGCTTCCACAATCTTCCTGATATGTTCCAGATTAAAATGTTGATGATTATGACGATGCTGATCATGGACGTGCATAGACTCCTCATGGGCATGGCTGTGTTCATGCTCATGGCTGTGTTCATGCTCGTGGCTGTGTTCGTGCTCACGACTGTGTTCATGCTCATGTCTATGTTCGTGCTCGTGGCTATTTTCATGTGCATGTTCATGCTCACAAGCATGTCCCGTATGCACACCCGCTTCCTGCATCTCCGGAATACGTACTGTGTTGACAATCTCGTCCTCTTCTACGCCTTTTGTTAGAACTGATACATGACTGCCCTGAATGCCGCATTTCATAACCTTCTCTCTGGATACGAAAATTCCGGGAATTGAAAGCTGGTTCAATTCCCGGATAAAATCATCAGCATCCGGAATAAGTTCTAACAGAGCTGCGGTCAACATATCACCAGCTGCTCCCATTTTACATTCCAAATATAATGTCTTCATTTTTTTAACTCCATATGATTGATCATGCTAGCACTATAGCCGGCACCAAATCCATTGTCTATATTTACCACCGTCACACCGCTGGCACAGGAATTCAGCATAGAAAGCAAGGCAGAAACTCCATGAAAGGAAGCCCCATAACCTACACTGGTAGGTACGGCAATCACCGGACAGTCTGCAAGACCACCGATTACACTGGCCAAAGCCCCTTCCATACCTGCAATCGCTATAATCACGCTGGCATTCATTAGATCATCCATACGATGCAATACTCTATGCAAACCTGCAACACCTACATCGTAGAGACGGGTTACTTTATTTCCATAAAATTCGCAGGTAAGCGCTGCCTCCTCAGCAACAGGAATGTCACTGGTCCCCCCGGTGGCCACAACAATGGTACCGATACCATTTGGCTCAGGAAGCTCTCCCACAATCCCTAGCTGTGCCGCTTCATTGTATCGTAAATCATGGCTTTTGGCTAATTCTTCTGCCTTTGCTTTATCCATCTTTGTGATCAGCACATTGTTCTGGCCATGCTCCTTCATAGTGGAAACAATTCCTGCAATCTGCGCAGAAGTTTTTCCTGCGCCGTAAATTACTTCTCCACAGCCCTGAAGCACTTTTCTGTGCATATCCACCTTGGCATAAGAAATATCTGTAAAAGGCTCCTTCTTTAATTCCAGGAGGGCATCATCCACAGTCATCTCCTGCCGGGACAAAGACTCTAAAATTGATCTCACATCATCATTCATCTTGCTTATCACTCTTTGTATTCTTAACTATACTACTTATTCCCATTATCATTGGGCAGTATCCGTTGTAGTATCGTTTGCTGTCGTGTCAGCTGCTGTTGCATCCGTCGCTGTGGCATCTGTCGCTGTAGCATCTGTTGCAGCAGAATCAGTGCCCTCCACTGGAGCTTCTTCTCCTGCAGACTGGTAGAGAATAATGGCTGTTCCACTATCAATATTCTCATAAATTGTCTTAGCCGTTTCCAAAGACAAATTCACACAACCATGAGAACCATCTGTACGGAAAATATCTCCACCAAAGGCGTCTCTCCATGTTGCATCATGAAGGCCCTGTCCTTCGTAGAAAGGCATCCAATAATTTACATTCACCTCATAACCGTTTTCATCACTGGACAGAACAGAAGGGCTTTCCTTATATGCCAAAGGATACACGCCAGTAGCTGTCTGATGATTCTGAGCTACATCACCGGAAACGATATCTTCATCTACTAAAAGATTGCCATCCTTATAAAACCAAAGATGCTGGGTACTTAAATCAACCTCTACATAAGTTCCCGCCAGATCATCTTTACCATTTCTTGCATGATATACCGGATTACCATAATCATTTGTCGTTTTATAAATGGGCTCTCGAGTCACTTCCTGACCTGCCAGGATATCCGCCTTAAGCTGTGCCGCCTCATCCTCCTGAATAATAGTATAGCCATATTCATTATTTACCGCATCAAAAGTAATGGTCTGACCTGCTGTTGTGGTAAATGTTCGATTTTTGAAACGGGTATCATAAGTTGATGCCAACTCAGATACATACTGAGTGATGTTAGATTCGTCCAATACCACCGTATTGTCATCCTGTAAGGATAGCCAATCCTTAATAGTGGAAAAATCCAGTGTTACCGTCTCATCTCCGAATTGGTAATTAATCTTAGCTCCAGCATATTGATTTAAGGCCTTGGCCTGTGCCTTAAGCGTTTTGTTGGATACCATGGTATCCTTATCCTTTACAAGATAAAGGTCTTCCGTTGTCTCATAGCTAATAGCCTCCGGCTTATGGGAGGCAATCACCTTCTCGATACTCTCTTTCACTGCAGTCTGCAAGAGACTGTCATCGATTTCATTACCCTGAACCGTCTTGGTAACAACATATTTTAACTTCTTCTTACTAAACTTGAGGGTACCATCTGCATAAGGCACACGTTCCGTCTTAAAGGAGGTACTCTTCACATAATTCTGGAATGTCTCTTCATCGAAATCATAGAGAACTTTTGTGTCAATACTTGTCCCTCCATTCGCAAGACTTTTTATAATAGCAATGGGATTTCCCATTTTCTTCCGATATGTTTTTTTGAAATAGGTTTCCATCTTATCCACATTTGCTGTATAGCCAAAATCTTGCAGACTACCTGTAAGCTCATCGGATTCTCCCTCACGAATGGTAACCTCCGTCTTGTTAAACTGATCCGCCAGTTCTTCCAACAATTTTTCAGTAGATTTTTTTTCTGCGACAATACCATTTACTGTAATATTAATATAATTACTATAGTAAATGTAAGCAGCCACACCTCCAGCTGCTGCCAAGATCAACACAATGACCACAATAATCAAGGCAATCTTCAAACCCTTTTTTTTCTTCATAATAATACTTCCCTTCAATCTTGTTGCTGATTTTGGAATTCCCCTCAAAACCACATTGTAACAGAAATCTTATCTTATGAAAAGTTTTCCCCTTTAGAAAATAGGAAAAGTCACCAAGGATTTTCTCGGTGACCTCTTCTTCCCTTATTATTCTGCATGTTCGAAAGCAGCCAATTCCGGATGCTCTCTCTTTTCCTTAGTATAATTCTCATAAGCAGGTTGGCTATGTTTCTGTCCGGCCCAGATTTTGTCTGCAGCCTGACCCCATTCCTTAGCATAATTCTCACACTTGGCACAGAGCTCGTCTGCCTCTTCCGGTGCTTCCACATTAGTCTGATGGGCCCCGGTTTTCTTTACCATTTCCTTTAGAAGCTGGGGATTTTCCAGCATCGGACAAGGACGGAGATGATTTCGATTGAAAGGCTGGCCCTCATGGTAAGCCATGAAAAGTGGGCTCTGCAGCATTTCAAGAATAGAATTCTCCTTGATGTTCGTATTAGAATAGTGAATAAATACGCAAGGCTCTGCATCACCGTTGGCATTAATATGGAAGTAATTACGTCCACCGGCAATACATCCGCCTACATACTCTCCATCATTCTGGAAATCCATAGGATAAAATTCAATGTCACAATCATTGGAACGTACCCAACGAATCTTGCGAATCATTTCTTCACGCTGCTGAACGGTAGGCATAAGATCCAATACCGCATTTTTGCCTACTGGCATATAGTGGAAATAGAAGCCAAATCTTGCTCCCTTCTCGGAAATCATGCGAAGGAATTTCTCATCGGTTACCGCCTCTATATTCTGTCTGGTGTAGCAGATAGAAGTACCGAAAAGAATACCATTCTTCTGAAGAAGATCCATGGCATTCATAACCGCCTCATAATGGCCATCGCCACGACGAGCGTCATTTGTCTCAGGGGTTCCCTCTATGGAAAGCATGAAAATCAGATTACCCAGGCGCTTCACCTCATCACAAAGTTCCTGATTAATCAGGGTAGAATTGGTGTAAGCAGCAAACTGGCAATCCTGATGTTTCTCCATTAAGCGAAGAACATCCTTCTTACGAACCATGGGCTCTCCACCAGTCATCATATAAAGGTAAACGCCCAACTCTTTGCCTTCACTTACAATCTTATCCATCTCTTCAAAGGACAGATTACTCTTATGTCCGTAGGTTCCTGACCAACAACCTACACAGTGCATATTACAAGCCTGTGTCGGATCAAACAGAATTAACCAGGGAATATTACAATTGTAACGTTCTCTATTTTTACGGATGGTTTTCGTTCCTCTCAGAAAAGCCTCATAACCCAGATTCAAAAGAGTCATCTTAGCAACATTAGGATCCGTTTCATCAAC
Organism: Lachnospiraceae bacterium; assembly: GCA_963594675.1. Lineage (GTDB taxonomy): Bacteria > Bacillota > Clostridia > Lachnospirales > Lachnospiraceae > Ruminococcus_G. The sequence goes on along the minus strand of CAVBGA010000070.1, from coordinate 1,028 downwards.
CATACGGTTAATCATTTTAATCCAACGATTATTTGGATCCTTAATTGCAGCTCGCACAGTATCCAATGCCTCAGATTTTGCTGCCTTTCCATAAAATTTGGAAACCATATCTACAATTTTTAAATAAAATTCTACTTTTTTGGAATTATCTTTTCCATTAACGCTTTTAAGCAGACCGTCAATTAAGATTCCTACAGCCTGGCGCTCTGCTGCATGCGTAATACTATCCATTGCAGAAGCCATAACAAAATTACCTCATTCTCTAAACAAAAATTAATAGGAAGCATCAGCCTTAGAAACATCTTTGTGACGTCATCTAGTTTTGATTACTACCTGTCATTATATCTCCCTATGTACTATAGTCGAAATCACTTTGAATATCAAGTATTATTTTCCTACTAAGTTCCTTTCTAATAGTATCGGTTTTTTATGCAACTTTTCATAAAATATACCGTAAATTTTCAATAATTTCACATTTACGGGATAATCTTATGGCACAGTTTATATATAAAGACATTAAACACTGCCGCAGTCACCTGACGGGCGCCACGACAGTGTTTAATGTCATTTTATCATATGCGTATTTGCACGTATTTGAATTTAAACTAAAACTTTAAAGATTAAAGCTGGGGACCAGCTGCAACAAGTGCTTTACCAGCATCGCTTGTTGTATATTTCTCAAAGTTCTTGATAAATCTCTCAGCAAGATCTTTTGCTTTAACATCCCACTCAGATGCATCAGCATAAGTATCGCGAGGATCAAGAATTCCTGTATCAACACCCGGAAGCTCTGTAGGAACTTCAAAATCGAAGTAAGGAACTTTCTTGGTAGGAACTTTCAGAACATCACCGCTAAGGATTGCATCGATGATTCCACGAGTATCTTTAATGGAGATACGTTTTCCTGTTCCATTCCATCCTGTGTTAACCAGGTATGCTTTTGCTCCGCTCTTCTCCATTTTCTTAACCAGCTCTTCTGCATATTTGGTCGGTGCAAGCTCAAGGAATGCCTGTCCGAAGCAAGCGGA
>CAVBGA010000069.1:0-6629 GCA_963594675.1 Lachnospiraceae bacterium | reverse complement strand
CCAACACGAGACCTTCGGCCTTGATCACCTCAATGACCGAATCCACACACTTCTCAGCAAGCTCATCAGAGTTTGCCTCCACCATGACACGAATCTTCGGCTCAGTTCCAGAAGCACGGAGAAGAATACGTCCATCTCCCGCCAACATTTCTGTCACCTTATCGGCAGCAGCCAATACCGCCGGATTTTCTTGAGCTGTAATTTTATCCTTCACAATTACATTTTTCAAGCATTGAGGATAGGTTTTCATCTCTGCAGACAAAGTTGCCAGTGTGGTTTTCTTTTCTACGATAGCCTGCATCACCATAAGAGAGGTAAGAATACCATCTCCTGTCGTAGCATATTTTCCAAAAATTATATGACCGCTTTGCTCACCACCCAGATCATATCCGTTGGTCATCATATTGTCGGCAACATATTTGTCACCTACTGCTGTCTGTTCATAATTAATGCCTTCTCGTTCAAAAGCTTTGTAAAGTCCCAGATTGGACATCACCGTTGTCACTACGGTATTCTGGTTTAACTTACCCATCTCCATAAGGTATTTACCACAGATGAACATAATCTTATCTCCATCTACCACCTTACCATTTTCATCTACCGCCAGACATCTGTCGGCATCTCCATCATAGGCAAAACCACAATCCAGTCCTTCATTTACCACCAGATTCTGCAGACCCTCTATATGAGTAGAACCGCAGCCACGGTTAATATTAGTGCCATCCGGCTTGTTATTGATTACCGTCACATGAGCACCAAGGGCTTCAAACACTGCTTTGGCAATATTGGAAGAGCTTCCGTTGGCACAATCCAGACCTACTTTTTTATTCTTAAAAGCCCGGGTAGGAATGGTCATCAGATAGCCGATATAACGATTTCTTCCGGAAGAATAGTCAATGGTGCAGCCAATATGATCTCTTGTGGCATAGGGCAGCTCCTGAACCTTCCCGTCAATATACTCCTCGATCTTTTCCTCTACCTCTGCCTCAATTTTCTGGCCATTGGCACGGATAATCTTGATTCCGTTATCATAGTAGGGATTATGAGATGCAGAAATCATGATTCCACAGTCAAATTCATCCATTCTTACCACATAGGCAACCGAAGGAGTGGTGGTTACATGAAGCAGATAAGCATCAGCTCCTGAGGAAGTCAATCCAGAACAAATGGCATCCTCCAGCATATAACTGGAACGACGGGTATCCTTGCCAATAGCTACTCTGGCCTTGCCATCCTTATGCTTCTGTCCATAATACCATCCCAGATACCGTCCAATCTGAAATGCCTTAATGGCATTTAGCTGTACATTTGCCTCACCACGAAATCCGTCTGTTCCAAAATATTTTCCCATGATTATTTATCCTCCTTGATTGCTGCAATGCTTCCGTCATTCTTCCATATAGAAGACTCTGGAATCACACCCCTTACACAGCTGGTTGGGTAAACTCGGCAATTTCTTCCCAGAACCGTACCTGGATTCAAGACCGAATTACAGCCAACTTCTACATGATCTCCCAGCATGGCACCAAACTTTTTGATTCCTGTAGGGATCTTCTCTTTTCCATCATTCACTACCACAAGTGTCTTATCTGATTTTACATTGGATGTAATAGAGCCAGCTCCCATATGGCTATAATATCCAAGAATCGAATCACCCACATAATTGTAGTGCGGTGTCTGTACATGATCAAAAAGAATTACATTTTTAAGCTCTACGGAATTGCCAACGACACAGTCCGCACCTACCAAAGCCGAGCCGCGGACAAAAGCACAATGACGCACCTCAGTGTTGGGGCCAATGATGCAAGGCTCCCCAAGATAAGCTGAAGGGAATACCTTCGCTGTCTTGTGCACCCATACATGGGGACTGACTTCTGTATATTCCTCCGGATTCAATGTAGATCCCAATTGGAGAATAAAGTCTTTGATGCCTTTTAAAGCCTCCCAGGGATAGGTAAACTCCTTTAAATAATCTGCCGCCAAGGTATGGTCCAGATCATAAAGATCATTTATTGTATACATTTGATTACTTCCTCCTTATTAACTGCCTGAATTATCCAAAATCTTATTACTAATTTTATTATTTGGAATTATCTGCGATGCATTTGGGCAGTCTTCGCGCTATTTTAAGCGTATATTCATCATATTATTATGAATGTGAATTGTCAAGGAAGGAAGCAGTTCATAAAAAAAACACAAAAATCTTTTCATTTGAAAGTTTTTCCACTTATCTTGTCCACAATCTGCTTTCCATAAATACTCAAGCCCCAGATTCCAAAGAAATATACCATAAGCGCTTCACATTCTCTCTTAGTCACCTCAGGCTCCCTTCCAGCCACAGCCATGGTATCATAGGTCATAAAGCCTTCTTTCATCTGAAAAGACAAGAGTTTAAATCCATTCCGCTCATAAAAAGCCTTGCGTCGTAAGCGCTGCTCATAATTATCTGCCTTGGGATCCATCGTCTCAATACAGAGATAAATTCGCTTGTCCGGATAACGCCTCTGAAGAGCCTGCAAGACCCTTCCCCCATACCCTTTCCCCTGGCAATTCTCATCTATTGCCAGGAACAAAACATAAATCATGTCTTTATAGTAGATATTATAGAGCAATCCCACAAGATTCTTTCCCTCATAGATGCCATAATATCCGGCTTTTCCCTGACGAGCCCGCAGCTTCATAAGAAAAAAAGGCACCTGTTCTTCTGGGGGGAATGCCTGATCAAAAAGTTCATCTAAGGTCTGTTCTAACGCTTTACTTCTATGGTAGCTGGTGAAATGTAACTTCATTCATTTTCTCTCCTATTTTCCAACTTTTTTGATTATAAACCTAAAAGGCATATTGACTCATAAAATCACACCACCACTTCTAGAATGCTTTTTCCTTGAAATCTCAATTCATGAATACCACTTTTCTTTTTTTTATTAAAATTGAAACTCAATAAATAACCTTTATCCTCTTTATAATAATTCAAATATTCAAATAATTGTTTCTCACCTCGCAGATGATATTCATTTCCGTGCCAAATTTTCAATTCTATTATGAATCTTTTTCCTTTATAATCAACGATGATATCTGTCCGTCTGTAGTCTCTAGTCTGGGCCTCTATATAATAATTTCCTGTTCCGTTAATAATCGGCTTCAAATATAATAAAAATAACTTTCGGCCATTTTCTTCTACAAAACTCTGATTGTCACTTCCGTATATCTCTTCAAAATATTCATAAAACTTTTTCATAACCAAGTCCATTTGTAGCATTCCCGCCACAATAAATTGATTACGATTTGCAGAAGACTCCATAAATATTTTGTTATTCACCGCTAGTTCAGCCAAAAAAGTATCATACAATTGGGTCTCAAATATTCGATTAGATACAGCAACAATTCCATCATGATCTGTCAAGAATCCAAAGGTAACACCCAAATCAATTAAGGGCATTTCCCTCTTAAACGGAAAATCAACACCTGAAAAAAGAATGTTCTGTATCATTTCTTTTAGCTGTGGATAGTCTAGCAATTTTTTCGTCATATCATCAAACAAAGTATTAGGTTCTTTTAAGACTATTTTAATTGCTGTTAATATTCCTTCCCTAGTCCAAGCAGAAGTCAGATCTGGAAAATCTGGCATACTTATAACTCTTTCATCCACTAATTGACATAATTTTGATACCAAGTAAGGATAACCGCTTGTATATTCATATAATATTGTTGCTATCTCATGAACCTTCATACCTGTTTGGTGCTCAGCTTCATATTCCAACAACATTGATTCAATATCATTTACAGAAAAACTCATATTAATTTGAAAGTCCACAGCTATATTCCATGGGCTATTGTATTTGGTCTCTTCCTGCGGATGAAGTTTTAATTTTAGAGTTTTAACATCATATACTCCAGCCAAGATAACCGACTGAAATGTCTCACATTTTCCTTGTTGCCACCTCAAATACTTTTCCCTTAGCATTCCAAGAAAAGAAAGAAAAATCTGGTTATCTGAACTTTTGTCCACCTCATCTATCATAAGAACAACTTTCTTCTCTGACATCTTACACAGCTTACTGATTTTAGTTCCCAGCGAACGCATAGGAAATTTATCTGATAAAGGCTGCTTCCATTCTTCCAAAATTTCCTTTGCTACCTTCTGTTCCTGTAAACAGACCCCTATATCCAGAAATAATCCTTCCGCTAAATTTTCCAGAGATTCAAAATACTCATCTGCCGACTCGAAGCTTAGACTAATCACCAGATATTCTCTTTGCAATCGTCGCTCCAACAGATAAAGGGTCGTTGTTTTCCCATACTGTCTTGCGCGATTAATGGTAAAATACTGTCCGTTTTCGACATAATCTCGAACAATCTTATCAATTCGTTCCCTAAGATCTACCATGTAATTCTTTTCTGGTATGCATGTTCCAGTAATGCAAAATTTTTTGGGCATATGGGCACCCTCCACATTTTAAACTCTTATTTCTGTAACATATTTATTATATCATTCGAAATTAAATAAATAAAATAAAATGAAAATTTACTCTAGATTCATAGAAATAAATTGTATAATTAATTTAAATTAATACTTGAATTTCAAAAAATATAGGACTATAATACAGCAAAAGAGCAAATCAACGCCCGACAGACGCTAAATGTCTGTCGGTTCTTTTTTTAGGCAAAATTATTTTTCGCTTAAGAGAAGTTCCCTAAGATTTTTATCTTTGGGTAATTAGGAGGTTATGAAGAAATGATAGAAGAAAATGTTCTGATCTCTTTTCTTAGAAAATTTGATCAGCATCCCTTTCGTGTAAAGTTTGAAGGAAAAGAATATCTGATTGGTGAAGGCAAGCCAGAATTCACGGTGAGCTTTAAAGAAACTATCCCCATGTCCGATCTTTTAACCAGTACATCCATCGCCTTAGGCGAAGCCTATATGGATGGAAAGTTAGAGATTGAAGGGGATCTTTTTCATGCCCTAAACAACTTCTTAGGACAGATGGGCAAATTTTCCACAGACCAGTCTGCTCTGAAAAAGCTGATTTTTAGCTCCCGCAGCAAGAAAAACCAGAAAAAAGAAGTGCAGAGCCATTATGACATAGGAAATGATTTCTATAAGCTTTGGCTGGACAAGACTATGAGTTACTCCTGTGGATATTTCAAAAATGAAAATGACAGCCTGGAGCAGTCCCAGATCAATAAAGTAGATTATCTCTTAGAAAAGTTATGCCTATCCCAAGGCATGTCCCTCTTGGATATCGGTTGCGGCTGGGGCTTTCTCCTGATTCAGGCAGCCAAAAAATATGGCGTCCATGGAACCGGCATCACCCTTAGTGAAGAACAATATAAGGAATTTCAGACAAGGATAAATAATGAAGGACTGGAAGATCTGTTGACGGTACAGCTCATGGACTACCGAGATCTCCCCAAGAGTGGTTTGCATTTTGACCGTGTTGTCAGTGTGGGAATGATCGAGCATGTAGGACGTGGAAATTATGAAGAATTTTTCGACTGTGTCAAATCCGTTCTGGCCAAGGGCGGCATCTTTGTTCTGCATTATATCAGTGCCCTGCAGGAGCATCCGGGGGATGCATGGGTTAAGAAATATATCTTCCCCGGCGGCGTGGTCCCTAGTTTCCGTGAGATTACCAATATCGCCGGTGAGAAACGTTTTTACACTCTTGGTGTAGAAAGTCTGCGCCGTCACTACAGCAAGACCCTGCTTTGCTGGAATAAAAATTTCCAAGAACATCGCCCGGAAGTGGTAGAAATGTTCGGCGAACGCTTCGCTCGTATGTGGGAATTGTACCTATGCGCCTGCGCTGCAACCTTTATGAACGGAATCATCGATTTGCACCAGATTATTTACAGCAATGATGTGAATAATGAACTACCCATGACAAAGTGGTATTAAGAAAATCAAAGATGTCTCTTCAACCAACTCAGACAGCGCAGTAAGAAATTTTTCCTTTTTAAAATGAAAAAACGCAAGGGATAACAGGCGCACCAGGTGTGTACATAAAACCAGTAGAGGAAATTTCCCTGAAAATCAAGATTTTTAGACTTGCGCTTCACGCCCGACAGAATACCTAGCACCTGTTCCTCCCGAACATACTCCCCGGAAATGCAATTATCTCCCACAATCCAATAGGCCTCCGGAAGCAGCTTCAAAATCCGATGCACCACATGCTGGTCATTGTCTCTTCTAAAGAAGACCACATCATACTTCTTACAGCGCTGTTTAGGATCTCTTTTCTTAATAATCATCAAGTCCCGCCCCTGATGGATCAGGGGTTCCATAGAAACCCCTTTGTTGGTAAATACCAAAACTCCATCCCGGTCCAGCACCTCTTCAAATGTCAGCTTCTCTGCAGAAGGCTTTTCAAATCTACTCTTTTCCATAATATTTATCCACAAATTTATACATCCAAGCGCTGTCTTTCCACAAGATCCGCAAAGATTCCATTTTGAGCTATGAGCTCATCGTAACTTCCATCCTCCAGAATCTTGCCCTCTCCCAGCACCACGATTCGGTCACAGTGGCGAATGGTGGACAAGCGATGGGCAATCACTAGGCGAGTACAGCGCATCTGATCCAGCGAATCCGACACCTTCTTCTGGGTGATATTATCCAGGGCCGAAGT
>CAVBGA010000068.1:0-2803 GCA_963594675.1 Lachnospiraceae bacterium | reverse complement strand
CCCCTATGAGTCAGTCGTCTTTTCGCATGCCGGTCTTTTGGCCAAGGATCAGAGAAATTCAGGTAAATACGATCTACCTCCCCTTCTTCAAAAATATCCGGCAAATTTTTAGCATCCTCCCTAAGGAAATAAAGATTCTTAATCTCTTCTTCCTTCTCCAGCTTTTGTACAGCTCTCAACAAAACACTCTCATAAACCTCCACGCCTACAAAATTAATGTCCAGATAAGTGGCTGCCATATCCATCATGAACCGACCTTTTCCCATACCAATTTCTATGCGAAGGGGTGCCTTTTTTTCAAATACCTGATCCCAATGGCCCCTCCTCTCCTGGGGATTGTGAATCACACAAGGGCTCTTGGCAATGATCTCTTTCGCTTCTGGTATATTTCTTAATCTCATTTAGTTATCCTCTTTCTTTTTTACCTATACGCTTACCATCATACAATAAAACCCACTATTAATAAAGAGGATTTCTCTGGCTAAAGCAAAGCTTAAAGGTTGTTAAACTCCTAGCATGCAAAAAATAATAGACATCGTGTATTTTATTATTGAATTCTCCATAAAAAAGAGTACAATATGAGATAGATTTATATATTTTTTCACAAATGTATCGTAAATTCAAAATTCTATTTAAGCATTTATGCATAATTTTTTCACCGACAGGAGGCGAATATTATGGATGTTGTATTTAAACGCATATCTGAAATCGAGGCCGTTGCTCAGCAGGTGCTAGCAAATGCCAAAGATACCATAAAAAAAATGGATGCAGATATGGAAAAACAAACCCAGGCTTTTGACCAAGACTTAGAGGAAGCGACCCAAAAAAAAGCCGAAGCATTGAAAAACCAACTGCAGGAATCCAACATGGTAGCATTGAAAAAAATTCAGACCGATGCAGACCTCGAAATTCAATCGCTTTATGAGAACTTCGAAAAAAACCACGATGTTATGGCCGAAAAAATATTTCAGAAAATAATTAAGGGGTGAGTTAATGAGCAAGCTACTGTCCTACAGTGGTCTCGTTACCAAGATACGCGCTATGCAAAGCCAACTTCTAACTGACGATCAATATCGGGAGTTAGCAGAGATGACTTCTGTTCCCATGGCAGTTGCCTGGTTGAGGCAAAAGCCAACCTACAAAGAACTCCTATCCGGTCAGGATGAGTCCACACTACACCGGGGAGACGTGGAAAAGCATCTGACGAACACGATTTACAATGACTACGCCAGCATTTATCGCTTTGCCAACATAGAACAAAGGAAATTCCTTTCCTTATATTTCAAACGATATGAGATAGCGATTTTAAAGAATTGTCTGAATAAAATTTTCGATCATCGGGATTTAGATTTGGACCTGGATTTGTTTAAGAGTTTTTTTGATAAGCATTCCCATATGGATATTGAACTTTTAACGTCATCAACTTCTCTTGACCAATTGATCTTTAATCTTCAGGGAACAGAATATTATTTACCACTCCACAGGCTGCAGGAAATGAAAGAAGCCTCACTATTTGATTACGAGACCGCTCTTGACCTTTACTATTTTCGCTCTATATGGAAAGTTAAGGATAAGCTATTTAAGAAAAAGGATTTGGAACAGTTGACAGCTATTTATGGCAATAAATTTGATATGCTGAATCTTCAATTCATCCATCGTTCCAAGAAATTTTTCCAAATGACCCCAGCTGATATTTACGCTCTGATCATTCCCATTCATTACAAGCTTACAAAGAATGAGATTATAGCCATGGCGGAAGCAGAAGACGATGATGCTTTTCAGGAAATTCTTAAGAAAAGTTATTATGGCAAGCATTATGACTTGCAAAACAATATAAGCCTGGAGGATGTATATATTTATTCTATGAAGCATATTTTATCCAGGCAAGTAGCCAAGCAACCCTATGGAGTTGCAAGCATGTACCAATATCTTTATTTAAAAGATCATGAAATTCGGCGACTAACAGTAGCTCTGGAATGTATCCGCTATGGTCTAACCGCTGATCTTGCAATGCAACACATTTTGAAATTTTAAAGGGGAGGTGTGATGGAATGATAGAAAAAATGAAATTTGTCAGCATTACCGGGCCCAAGGCTGATATTGACCGACTGGTTAACACCTATCTGTCCAAATATGAATTTCACCTAGAAAATGCTTTGACAGAGCTGAAGAACATCCAATCTGTCGGCCCCTATATCGAAGCAAACCCTTACAAGGATTCTTTAAACAAGGTGAATGAGTTTTGCAATCTTCTCACTGCATCTACATCTACTTGCAGTAAAAAATTGCCCATCGAGAAAGCTTTAGAGCTGACAGAGGAATTAAGTGGTCAATACGACAGTCTAAACCAGCGTCTGAACCAATTAGAGAAAGAAAAGGAAGAATTAGAAGATTCTCTCAAAAAAATAGAACCCTTCCGTTCGCTTCCTTATTCCTTTAAGGAATTATCAGATTACGAATATATCAAAATTCGCTTCGGACGCATTGCCAAGGAATGCTACCAAAAATTTACAGATTATATTTATTCCACACTGGACACATATTTCTACGAGTCCAAGGAGGATGAAAGTTACATCTGGGGTATTTACTTCTGTCCCAGAGAACAATATGAGAAAATCGATGCAGTCTATACTTCTCTGCACTTCGAGCAGATTCTCCTTCCTGAAAAATATCAGGGCAGTTTGGCGGAAACTTATAACAAATTAGATCAGGAACTAATGGGAAATAAGGAGAAAACCCGACAGCTAGAACAAACCATGACCTCACTTTTCAAGAGTAAGGAAGAGGAAATTTGGGCCGCTCA
>CAVBGA010000067.1:0-15338 GCA_963594675.1 Lachnospiraceae bacterium | reverse complement strand
ATCTGCAGCTGTCTAAGAATCCCTGTTATGGTGCAGGACTTTATTATCTGCAGGAGCCCAGTGCCATGACGCCAGCGGATCGGATAGAAGCGAAAGTTGGAGAGCGTATTTTGGATCTTTGTGCTGCACCGGGAGGCAAATCCACAAAATTGGCCTGTGGACTTAAGGGCGAAGGAATCCTCATGGCCAATGATATTAGTAGCAGCCGGGCGAAGGCACTTGTGAAAAATTTAGAACTCTTTGGCGTTTCTAATTTTTGCGTGATGAGTGAAAAACCTGAGAAACTGGCCGGTATTTATCCGGCTTATTTTGATAAAATCCTTGTGGATGCACCCTGCTCGGGAGAAGGAATGTTTCGAAGAGATGTTAAGATGATTCATTCCTGGGTCGACAGAGGTCCGGCCTACTATGTTCCCATTCAAAGAGAAATTTTGAAAAATGCGGCGGCAATGGTAAAAGCTGGAGGACTTCTTATGTATTCCACATGCACTTTTTCTGTAAAGGAGAATGAGGAAAACATTGCCTGGTTTTTAGAAGAATTTCCTGAGTTTTGTTTGGTATCCCCAAGGGATTATGCAGGTTTTGTTCATGGATTTCTTGGCATGGAAGAGGCAGTTCGTATTTTCCCTCACAGAATGGCAGGGGAAGGACACTTCCTTGCACTGTTAAAGAAAAAAGAGGATCCTTTTATTTCAACAGAAGAAGTCTGCAAAAAAATCAAATATGATAATCTTCCTCAAGAGGCAGAGAATTTTTTGTGTATGATTAGAGATAAAAGCTATGATCGAATTTTTATTCAGGAGGATCGTATTTATCATTTGCCTGCAGGCTTCCAGCCTTCCGGAAAAATCAGGTATCTTCGTACAGGCCTCTTCCTTGGGACTATGAAGAAAAAAAGATTTGAACCTTCTCAGGCTTTGGCCATGACCTTGCATGCAAAGTCTTTTGATAACCATATTTCCTTAGATAAGGAGGATTATCGTTGCCAAAGATATTTGAAAGGTGAGACTTTGGATATTTCAGATTTTGAGGTAAAAAATGGTTGGTGTCTTGTTTGTCTTGAGGGGTATCCTCTTGGCTGGGGCAAGGTGAATCATGGCAGCTTAAAGAACTATTATCATAGTGGATGGAGATGGCAATGAGTAAAAAAGATGAGGGAGTCCTTTGGCGTCTCGATAAACTGTTGGCATCTGCCGGTCTGGGAAGTCGAAGTCAGGTAAAAAATCTCCTGCGTCAGGGAAAGGTATTGGTCAATGGGAAGAAGGCTCTGCGACCTGAGCTGAAGGTGAATATAGAGCAGGATGAGATTTGTGTCGATGGAAAGAAAATAGAATTTCAGAAGTATCGATATGTTATGTTACATAAACCGGCGGGGGTGATTACGGCTACGAAGGATCAAAGGCAGAAAACTGTTCTTGAACTGATTTCACCGGATATGAGAAAAAATCTCTTTCCTGTTGGTCGTTTGGATAAGGATACGGTGGGACTTCTTCTCCTCACAAACGATGGAGATTTGGCCCATCAAATGCTCTCTCCTGCAAAACATGTAGATAAAGTGTATGAAGCTTTGGTAGCGGGCTGCGTTGATGACGAAACCTGTCAAGCCTTTGCAACAGGCATGGATATAGGAGATGAGAAACGAACACTTCCTGCAAAACTTGAAATCCTTGAAAAGAGAGCAGAGGGGACTTATGTTCGAGTTACGATTCAAGAGGGACGTTTTCATCAGATTAAAAGAATGTTTCAGAAATGTGGAGCCGAAGTTTTGACTTTGAAAAGGTTATCTATGGGACCTATAGTTCTTGATGAAAATTTGCAAGCTGGTACATTCCGTTCCTTGACAGCAGAGGAGATCACACAGTTAAAAGAGGCACTTTATTAATGGCATTAGAATTTTTACCTATCAACAAAAAAGAAATGGAAAAAGCAGGGATCCGACAGCCGGATTTTGTTTATGTCTGTGGTGATGCTTATGTGGATCATTCTTCCTTTGGATGTGCTATCATCTGCCGCTTGCTAGAAAGCAGAGGGTACAGCGTATGCATTATCTCCCAACCAGATTGGAAAAACGATAAGAGTATTCAGGAATTTGGAGAACCAAGACTGGCTTTTATCGTCTCATCCGGCAATATGGATTCCATGGTAAATCACTATACGGTAAATAAAAAAAGAAGACATAAGGATGCCTATTCTCCTGGGGGAAAAGCAGGTTTACGCCCGGATCATGCAGTTGTGGTCTATGGGAATTTGATTCGTAGATCCTATAAGAAAACACCCATAATTATAGGTGGTATTGAGGCCAGTTTGAGAAGATTGGGTCATTATGATTATTGGAGCAATTCTGTGCGACGTTCTATTCTGTTGGATTCCGGGGCAGACTTAATTTCTTATGGAATGGGGGAACATTCTATTATAGAAATCGCGGAAGCTTTGGAGGCGGGGATTCCAGTTTCAGAAATTACATATATCAGGGGAACAGTGTATCGCTCCAAGAATCTAGATACAGCATATGATCCACTGATTCTTCCAGAATTTAAGGCAATATGTCAGGATAAAAAGAAATATGCGGAGAGTTTTCGCAAGCAGTATAATAATACGGATCCATTTACGGCACGTGTTCTTGTAGAAGAGTATGAGGGGCAGGGCTATGTGATTCAGAATCCGCCTTCTCTGCCTTTGTCTGTGCAGGAAATGGATGATGTGTATGAACTTCCCTTTGCCAATCGCGCGCATCCAAGCTATGATAAAGATGGAGGAATTCCTGCTATGGCAGACATTCGCTTTAGCCTTACCAGCAATCGCGGATGCTTTGGGTCCTGTAATTTTTGTGCATTGACCTTTCATCAGGGACGGATTGCCCAGGTGCGCAGTCATGAATCACTTTTAAGGGAGGCAAGGTCCTTTACAGAGGATCCTGATTTTAAAGGAAATATTTTTGATGTGGGAGGTCCCACTGCAGATATTCGCCATCCTTCCTGCCAAAAACAGTTGACTAAGGGAACATGTAAGAACAGACAATGCCTATTTCCGGAACCCTGTCCTAATTTGGATGCGGATCATAGTGATTATATTTCTCTTTTACGAAAGCTCCGTGCTTTGCCGGGGGTAAAAAGAGTATTTATTCGGTCAGGCATTCGTTTTGATTATGTTCTGGCAGAAAAAAAGAAGACATTTATGGAGGAAATGGCAAATTACCATGTCAGTGGTCAGCTTCGCGTTGCTCCGGAGCATGTATCCGACCGGGTGTTACACTATATGGGAAAACCATCTCATAAGGTGTATGAGGAATTTTTGAAGGAGTTTGCCAGGGCTAGTAAGAAGGCAGGCAAGGAACAATATGCAGTGCCTTATTTTATGTCTTCTCATCCGGGCTCTACCCTTAAAGATGCTGTAGAACTGGCAGAATATGTCAGAGATCTTGGATATATGCCGGAACAGGTGCAGGATTTTTATCCCACACCATCAACGGCATCTACCTGTATGTATTATACGGGAATTGATCCTTCCAGTGGAAAAGAGGTATATGTTCCTAGGTCTTCTCATGAGAAGGCCATGCAGCGGGCACTTATGCAATATCGGCGTCCGGAAAATAGAAAGTTGGTGGAAGAGGCGCTTCGGATTACAGGCAGACATGATCTTATCGGCTTTGGACCGAAATGCTTGATTCGTCCGGAAGGAAGAAATAAGGCAGGCACTTCTGCTGGATCAGGAAAAAATGCGAAACAGAGACCAACTTCCAAAAAGAAAACCATTCGAAATGTACATAAAAACAGAGGTAAGAATGAAAGCAAAAAAAGGTGAAATAGGTTACATCCGCTATGAAAAAATTCGTCGGTTTTTCGTAACGATTATTTTATTTTTAATTCCGGCGGTGATTTTTATTTCGGGCTACCTCTATCATGGCAGCAAGAAAAATATTTTAACTGTGGTGGCTCTGGTGGGCTGTTTACCGGCCTGTAAATCCACAGTAGGGCTTATTGTTATGCTTATGCAAAAGTCGCCGAAAATCAAGCTTATGAAGGAGATACAAAGCCATGCAGGGAAGCTTACCATGGCTTATGAAATGATATTTACCACTTATGAAAAAAATGCCGCAGTGGATGCCGCAGTGATCCATGGACATGACATTCTCTGTTTTATGCCTTCTCCAAAAGCAGGAGAGCAAAAAATGATACGAGAGCATTTGGAGAAGATGCTAAAACATAACGGTTATGGAGTGACTGTGCATATTCTGGAAAACAAAGAGAAATTTATAGAAAGATTGGATGCTATAAATAAGCTGAATCAAGGAGAGGAACATGCATCAGAATTTGAAGAAAAGATTCGCCATATTATGCTGAATTTGGTTCTTTAAGCTGGAGGCTTTATGAGAAGTTATACTGTGACCTCAACTGAGGCAGGACAAAGATTTGATAAATTTTTAAAAAAATATCTGGATCGTGCACCAAGCTCCTTTCTGTATCGCATGCTTCGAAAGAAAAATATCGTTTTAAATGGGAAAAAATCCATAGGAAGTGAAAAACTAGAAGTGGGGGACGAGATAAAATTCTTTTTAGCAGAAGATACCATCACTTCTTTTCAGGGACAAAAGGCCGCTTTTGACGATTTACCAGATTATCCATTGGATATTATCTTTGAAAATAAAGATTTGTTGATTATCAATAAGCCTGTGGGAATGCTTTCACAAAAAGCGAAAAATGAAGATCGGTCTTTAAATGAATATATGATTGCTTATCTGCTCCGAAGTGGTGCTATAAGCAGGGAAGGACTTGTCAGTTTTCGCCCTAGTGTTTGCAATCGCTTAGATCGCAATACAAGTGGAATGGTATTGGCTGGAAAAAGCATAAAAGGTTTGCAGCTTATGGGAGATTTGCTCCAAAAGCGAGATCTAGGAAAGTATTATCTCTGCCTGGTTTCTGGTGTTATGAAAGATGCTGGGTATGTTTCTGGTTATCTAAGAAAAGATAAAAAGACCAATAAGGTGACTATCCGCCAAGAGGCAATAGAAAATTCAGAAAAAATCGAAACATCCTACGAGCCCCTGGGAAATAATGGAAGAATAAGTCTTCTTTGCGTGCATTTGATTACAGGGAAATCGCATCAGATTCGAGCGCATCTGTCCTCACTGGGCCATCCTATTGTGGGAGATCACAAATATGGCAATAGAAAAGCGAATGAGTATTTTGAAAAACAATATTATTTAAAGCACCAATTGCTACATGCATGGAAATTAACTTTTCCTGATTTTGAGGGAATGTTTCCGGATTTGGCTGGTCGAAGTGTCTATGCCCCCCTTCCGGATAAATTCAGGGAGATTGTGATCAAAGAAGGAATGGAGGGATTTTTAAACAATGGATAAAAAAATTGTTAGAGAACTCATGGATTATGTAAAGATGATTGTTTTTGT
Source organism: Lachnospiraceae bacterium (assembly GCA_963594675.1). Lineage (GTDB taxonomy): Bacteria > Bacillota > Clostridia > Lachnospirales > Lachnospiraceae > Ruminococcus_G. The sequence continues at coordinate 9,931 of CAVBGA010000067.1, read as the reverse complement.
GGTGGTTTTTGTATTGATCGTAAACAATTTTATCATCATTAATGCAAATATTCCGTCAGAGTCCATGGAAAATACCATTATGACAGGTGATCGTATCATCGGCAATCGATTGGCCTATCTTTTTAAGGATCCGGAGCGTTATGATATTGTTATATTTAAGTATCCGGATAATGAAGATAAATTGTTTATCAAGAGAATTATCGGTCTGCCAGGTGAGACAGTGACCATTCGTGATGGTAAGGTTTATATCAACGATAGCGATACGCCCTTAGATGACAGCTTTATTCCAGAGGACATGGAGGGGGATTACGGGCCTTATGTCGTGCCGGAGAACTCTTATTTTATGTTGGGAGATAATCGAAACTGGTCTAAAGATTCGCGATTTTGGAACAATAAGTTTGTAAGCAAGGATAAAATATTAGGTAAGGCTGTTTTTCGTTATTATCCCTTGAATTCGATAGGATTTATTGATAGTTGATAGAGGCAGGACAATGGCGACTTGGAATTCAAGAGGTTTGAGAGGTTCTACACTGGAAGACCTGCTTAATCGAACAAATGAAATATATCGGGAGAAGGGGCTGGCACTTATTCAAAAGGTGCCTACTCCCATTACCCCTATAAAGATTGATAAGGAACATAGGCATATTACCCTGGCATATTTTGATCAGAAAAGTACAGTAGATTATATTGGTGCTGTACAAGGATATCCTGTCTGCTTTGATGCAAAAGAATGTAGTAAGGATAGTTTTCCTTTAGCTAATATTCATCAGCATCAAAGAAAATTTATGAAAGATTTTGAAAAACAGGGTGGGATTTCTTTTCTGGTTATTTACTTTTCCAACCGTAATGCTTACTATTACATGCGGCTTGAGGAAATGGAAATTTTTTTCCAAAGGGCTGAGGCAGGTGGAATAAAGAGATTTTCCTGTGAGGAGCTTGATCCCGATTACTATATTCCTTTGCAGCATGGTTTTCAAATTAGCTATTTGGAAGGGCTGAAAAAAGATATTCTTTCCAGGGATTGACAATTGTATCGTGTTACCATATAATCGAATTTGTTAGCGTGCTACTATGGTAGCACATTAGCACACTAAAGTGATAAATAGGAGGTTTTCAATGATTGAGAAAATGTTTCACACACCGGAGGGTGTTCGTGATGTATACAATGGAGAATGTGAAAAGAAGCGCTTTTTAACAAAGGAGCTTGGCCATACCATCCATAGCTATGGTTATCAGGATATTGAAACACCGACTTTTGAATATTTTGATATCTTTAGTCGCGAGATAGGAACGACCCCTTCTCGCGATCTATATAAATTCTTTGATAGAGAAGGTAATACCTTGGTTTTGCGTCCAGACTTTACCCCTTCTATTGCCAGAGCTGCAGCCAAGTATTATCTTGAAGATGGAATTCCGGTGCGCCTTTGCTATCAGGGTTCAACTTTTATCAACAACAGCAGCTATCAGGGGCGTCTTAAAGAATCTACTGAGATGGGCGTTGAACTTCTTGGTGATTCTTCCGTGGAAGCGGACGCTGAGATATTAGCTTTGGTAGTGGAACTTTTGCAGAAAAGTGGTCTTACGGAATTTCAGATCAGCGTAGGTCAGGTGGATTTTTTCAAGGCCTTGATTGAAGAAGCAGGTATGTCCGATGAAATTGTTGCTGAGCTACGCGAATTAATTTCTAATAAAAATTATTTTGGTGTAAATGAGCTGATTGCAGGAATGGATATTTCTGATGAGATACGTGAGATTTTTCGCCGTCTGCCTCGGATGTTTGGTTCAATTGAGGTGCTTGAGGAAGCAGAAAAGCTTACCACGAATCCTCGGGCCATTAAAGCTATTGAACGGTTAAAAGCGATTTATGATGTTCTTGGCGAATATGATGTAAGAGATTATATTTCCTTTGATCTGGGAATGCTAAGTAAATATAAGTATTATACAGGTATTATTTTCAGTGGTTATACTTATGGATCTGGAGAACCCTTGATTAAGGGAGGTCGTTACGATGATTTGATGGCTCAATTTATGCGTCCGGCTCCGGCAATTGGTTTTGCTCTTGTTATGGAGCAGGTAATGAATGCTTTGAGCAGACAGGGCATAGAGACGGATCCACAGGTGAATCGCACCTTGATTCTTTATACCCAGGGAGAGTGCAATACAGCCATCAGAGAAGCGGGAATTTTAAGAAAGGGTGGAGACGCAGTTGAGTGTATTAAGGTAGACAACCGTCCGGCAGCGGAGCAGATTTGCAACAGCAGTCGTGGAGAAATTTATTCGAATATCATTTTCTTACATGAGAATGGAAGTACTCAACTTAAGATTTCCGGAGGAGAGACGAAATGAGATATTTAACATTTGCACTGGGTAAAGGTCGTCTGGCTAATACAACCTTAGAACTATTTGAAAAAATTGGAATTACCATGGAGGAGATGAAGGATAAGCATACTAGAAAGCTGATTTTCGTCAATGAGGAATTGGGCCTTCGTTTTTTCCTGGCAAAAGGTCCTGATGTGCCCACTTATGTGGAGTATGGAGCGGCAGATATTGGAATTGTCGGAAGAGATACCATTCTTGAAGAGGGAAGAAAACTCTATGAGGTTATGGATCTTGGTTTTGGCAAATGTACCATGTGTGTTTGCGGTCCCGAGTCAGCAAGAGAGCTTTTGAAACACAATCAGTTAATTAGGGTTGCTACGAAATACCCTCATATTGCTCAGGATTATTTTCATAACAAGAAGCACCAGACGGTAGAAATCATCAAATTGAACGGCTCTATTGAGTTGGCTCCTATCGTAGGCCTTTCTGAGGTAATTGTTGATATTGTGGAGACCGGTTCCACCCTCAGAGAGAATGGTCTTAAGGTTTTGGAAGAGGTATGCCCTCTTTCTGCCCGTATGGTGGTGAATCAGGTAAGCATGAAGATGGAAAATGAAAGAATCATGGAACTGATTCAAAGATTAAATGAAGCACTGAAGGCTTGAGACTAAAGGAGAAATTATGAGAATCGTAAAATTAACGGATGATACAGTGAAAAACATCCTTGAAAATATGTTAAAAAGGTCACCGGCTCAGTATGACAGCTATGAAAAAACGGTAAAAGATATTTTAGCTGATGTACAGGAAAATGGAGATCAGGCTGTTTTCGGATATACAGAGAAATTTGATGGCGTAAAGCTTACGGCAGATAAGGTAAAGGTGACTCAGGAAGAGATTGATGCAGCATATAAGCAGATTGATGCAAGATTTCTTGAAGTTATCCGTAAGGCTTTGAAGAACATAAGAGAATATCATGAAAAGCAGAAGAGAAGCAGTTGGTTTTCCTCTGAAGAAAAAGGAACCATGCTGGGACAGAAGATCACAGCTCTTCAGACGGTAGGAGTCTATGTGCCTGGCGGTAAGGCAGCCTATCCTTCTTCTGTACTTATGAACATTGTGCCTGCTAAGGTAGCAGGGGTGAATAAGATTATTATGTGTACTCCATGCCAGAAAGATGGTAAGGTGAATCCTGTAGTTTTAGCTGCTGCCAGAGAAGCGGGCGCTGATGAAGTTTTTAAAATTGGCGGAGCCCAGGCTATTGGAGCTATGGCCTATGGAACAGAAAGTATTCCGAAAGTAGATAAAATTGTAGGACCTGGTAATATTTATGTAGCATTAGCGAAAAAATCAGTTTATGGCAATGTTAGTATTGACTCAATTGCCGGTCCTAGTGAGGTTCTTGTATTAGCTGATGAGACGGCAAATCCCCGTTATGTGGCAGCGGACATGTTATCTCAGGCGGAGCATGATGAATTGGCAAGTGCTATATGTATCACCACCAGTGAGAAATTAGCAAAGGCAATTGATAAAGAAGTAGAGGCATTTGTTGCTGGACTTTCCAGAAAAGAGATTATCAGAAAATCTTTGGATAATTTTGGATATATTCTTGTGGCGGAAACTATGGAGCAGGCTATTGCTACAGCCAATGAGATTGCCTCAGAGCATCTAGAAATTGTAACCAAGAATCCTTTTGAAGTTATGACAAAGATTCGCAATGCTGGCGCTATTTTTATTGGTGAATACTCCAGCGAACCCTTGGGAGATTATTTCGCAGGACCGAACCATATTCTTCCTACCAATGGAACCGCAAAATTTTTCTCTCCCCTTTCAGTAGATGATTTTGTGAAAAAATCTAGTATCATTTATTATTCACAGGAAGCTTTACAAGAGGTTTATAAGGATGTTATGGATTTTGCTAAGGCAGAAGGACTTACTGCTCATGCGAATTCCATCGGCGTTCGCTTTGAAAAATAAGGCATAGCTTGGAAAGGAGAAGGGTTATGAGAAAGGTAACGGTTACAAGAGACACCAAGGAAACACAGATTTCTCTGGAACTCAACCTGGATGGCAGTGGCAAATCAGATATTCATACAGGTGTAGGATTTTTTGATCATATGCTGGATGGTTTTACCCGACATGGACTTTTTGATATGACCTTAAAGGTAGAGGGGGATCTGGAAGTGGATTCTCATCATACCATTGAGGATACCGGCATTGTTTTGGGCAAAGCGATTAAAGAAGCAATCGGAGATAAAAAAGGAATTCGTCGTTATGGCAGTCGCATTCTTCCCATGGACGAAGCCTTGGTAATTTCTGCAGTGGATCTTTGTGGCAGACCATATTTCAATTTTAATTATGAATTTAAGAATGACCGCATGGGGGATATGGATACGGAAATGGTAAGAGAATTTTTTTATGCGATATCCTATGCCGGGGAAATGAACCTTCATCTGAAAGTACTTGATGGAATGAATTCCCATCATATCACAGAAGCCCTTTTTAAAGCTTTTGCAAAAGCCTTGGATGAAGCGGTTTCTTATGATGACAGGATTACGGATGTTCTATCAACTAAGGGAACTTTATAGAATGGAGTTTAATTTATGAAGAAGGAATTAATTCCCAGTATATATCTTTTAGACGGAAGACCAGTTGCAGGATTCTGTCAAAGAGATGTTCTGGCAGTTTCCGATTTGCAGAAGCTTGCAAGACAGTATAGTGACAATGGAGCAGATGCTTTGCTCCTTTTTAATCTTTCCGGAAGTAAGGAAGAGGATGCGGCCATCGCTGATATTCGTGAAGTCTGTACAGTTGCAGAGATTCCGGTTTACGGAGCGGGCAACATTGCCAAGACGGATGATGTGAAAAAATTATTATATTCCGGATGTCGCAAGGCAATCCTTAATTTCAGCAAAAGCAGTAATGTAGAAATTTTAGAAGAGGTTTCTAAACGCTTTGGCAAGGAAAGAATCGGTATTTCTATTGCTCATGCTTCGGAATTTGAAAAGAATCAGCGTGCTATTGAGAAGTATGCTAGTCTGGTTATTTGTATGAGAGAAGACTTGGTGCATGAAATCTGCCCGATATCGGATATGGATCTTTTGGTTTTGACAGATCTGACATCCAAGGATGAATTGGTTACTTTGTTCGAAAATAAGAACATTGTAGGTGTTACCGGACCCTGGATCAGTTCTGTAGACCAGGAGCTCACCAAGTTAAAATATGATTTGAAAAATGATGGCTTGGAGATGCATGTTTTAGAAAGCAGTCTTCAATGGTCCGATTTTAAATTGAATGGGGATGGAATGATTCCGGTGATCGTCCAGGATTACAAGAATGATGAAGTTCTTATGCTGGCCTATATGAATGAAGAGGCATTTTTGACCACCTTAAATACAGGAAAAATGACGTATTGGAGCAGAAGTCGCAATGAGTTATGGACGAAGGGACTTACCAGCGGTCATGTACAATATGTGAAATCCTTGGCTATCGATTGCGATAATGACACGATTCTGGCTAAAGTATCACAGATTGGAGCAGCCTGCCATACAGGCAATCGAAGTTGCTTTTATAGGGATCTTGTGACAAAAGACTACCAGGATAGCAATCCCCTTACAGTTTTAACAGAAATTTATGAATTGATTAGTGATCGTAAAGAAAATCCCAGAGAAGGATCAAATACCAACTATCTTTTTGACAAAGGGATTGATAAAATATTAAAGAAGGTAGGCGAAGGTTCTGCTCGGATTTTGATTGCAGGGAAGAATCCAGAAAAAGAAACCCTGCAGTATGAAATTTCTGATTATCTCTATCATCTTATGGTGCTTATGAGAGAAAAGAATATTACTTGGGAAGATATTACAGAAGAGCTTAGCCGACATTTTTGATAAATCACAAAGGAGATTATTTATGAGTGAAAAAGGTTACAATGTAGAAATGCCTAATGAGGAAACCTTAGCCGGATTATTTGCGGCAAGCCCTTATTTTATTGATCTTTTCCGTCGGTATGACATGTTCTTTTTCCCTGAAGACTTGAACGAGGAGGAGTGTCTTCTGGTTCCTATTCTTAATGAAAAAAGTCTTCAGGATTACATTCGAAAAACAGAGATTGCAAGAAAAAGGGAAGAGATTCCATTAGCAGCTTTGGTTCATGTTCCTTCCTTTGAGGATTATGATGAAGAAGAGGAAGACGATGAAGACGAGGATGGACTCGGCTTAGTCTCTCTTTTTGATGGCCCTCTTCAGATGGAGTTAGTGAAATTTTTTCAGACAACGGTTTCTATTTTAAATCCGGAAGTTAGTCTTAGTGAGTCCTTTGAGGAAATGTTTGATTCTCTTATGATGGATTGTATTAAAGATGGATATCTGGACAAGGTATTGGATTGCGTGGCGGAATTTGTAGGCCGTCCGGAAGTTATGACAGAGTTATTGTTTCCTTCGGAAGACGAGGAAGAGTAGTTGCGTGTGAGAACTAGATCTCAACTATAGGGTAGTGATTGTAATAGAATTTTACTGTGCACTAGGTGTAAGGTAACATAGAACAGGCGGCAGCGAATCAATTGATTCACTGCCGCTATTGACTTTTTCTATAGATACAAGATACAATAACTAAATGTCTGTATAGAACTTGTTGAAATATAAAAAATTTTTTTCGTATAAAGAGGAAAAAATATGAGAATACTTTATGATTTTATGAAGGAGTGTAGAGCGGAAGCAATCCTAGACAAGGAAAAGGAAGATTATCTCGAATTCGCAGAAGAATTATTTGAGATTATTGAGGAAGAAGATGCTCTTAAACCAGCAGCGGTTTACAAAGAGGCAAAGGTGACAAAATGCGGAGAGGATACCGTTTGGATTAATGATATTCCATTAAAAAATAGCATCTTGCCAAAGTTGGTATCCGTTGGAGAGTCTGCCTATATTTGTATTACCAGTGTAGGACCCGAACTTAACTCCTGTATTAGCAATCTGGATGATGTGTTGCTTCAATATTTTGGAAATAGCTTGATGCAAAGATGTTTGGATGATGGTTTGGTCAGTATTGTAAGAGATATTCTTGCTAATGAAGAAGAAAAGGATAGAAAAGAGCACTTTGTTCAAGTAATCCCCGGAATTCAAGGATATTGCGAAGCAGATCAATTAAGTAATATTCTTAAAATGTTTCCGGAGGGTATTGATAAGGCTAAAATTACAGTCAGGGAGGATGGTGTAATTTTGCCATTGTATAGTAATGTCTGCATTCTCTATGCTGGGGATGGAGAATCGAATATCCCGTCACTTACTGCCGATGAGGCACAACGAAGCGAATTTATTCGTGCATTGAATAAAAGTGCAGGACATGTGTAACTTAGTAGAAAAGGTAAGAATTCAGAATTACCAGAATGATAACTTATGGAGATAAGCTGATTTATGAAACAAGCACTTGATGACAGAGTATTATTAAGCATAGATAAACCGGCCCGTTATATCGGACATGAAATCAATGCTGTATATAAGGAGATTACGAAGGACACGATACGATTTTGTATGTGTTTTCCTGATGTATATGAGATTGGTATGTCCCATCTTGGCATTCAGATTCTCTATGATATGTTCAATCAAAGGGAGGATGTATGGTGTGAGAGAGTATATTCTCCCTGGCCGGATCTAGATAGTGTATTAAGGGAAAATGCTACCCCCCTGTTTGCCCTGGAATCTCAGGACCCAATAAAAGAATTTGATTTTCTCGGTATTACTATTCAATATGAAATGTGTTACACCAATATACTTCAAATTCTGGATCTTTCCCAGATTCCGCTGCATGCGGAAGAGCGCGGTGAGGAAGATCCTATTGTAATTGGCGGTGGCCCCTGTACATATAATCCAGAGCCATTAGCTCCATTTTTTGATATATTCTACATGGGAGAAGGGGAAACCGTTTATTTTGAACTTATTGATCTTTACAAGAAATGCAAGGCAAATCATGTCTGTCGAAAAGATTTCTTAAAAGAAGCGGCAAAAATTCCGGGACTTTATGTACCTCAATTTTATGAGGTAACCTACAAAGAAGATGGCACTATTGACTCTTTTACTCCTGTGGATTCTGAATTGCCTTCTGTAATTAGAAAAGAAGTTGTGATGGAACTGACGGACACCTTTTATCCGGAAAAGCCTGTGGTTCCATTTATCAGGGCAACTCAGGACCGAGTGGTGCTGGAGATTCAAAGGGGCTGTATCCGTGGCTGCAGATTCTGTCAGGCAGGAATGATTTATCGTCCTACAAGAGAGCGAGATGTAAATTTTCTTAAAGATCGTGCAGCAAAGATGTTAGCGGCTACAGGATATGAAGAGATCTCCCTTAGTTCCCTAAGCTCCAGTGATTATTCTCACCTTCCGGAGCTTCTGGATTATCTTTTGGAAGAATGTGATAAGAGACATGTAAATATTTCTCTGCCGTCTTTACGTATTGATGCATTTTCTCTGGATGTTATGAGTAAGGTACAGGATGTTCGAAAAAGTTCTATTACATTTGCACCTGAGGCGGGAACGCAGCGGTTAAGAGATGTGATTAATAAAGGACTTACAGAGGAAGTAATCCTTAAGGGGGCAGGTGATGCCTTCAAGGGTGGTTGGAATAAGGTTAAGCTTTATTTTATGCTGGGACTTCCTACGGAGACAGAGGAGGATATGAAGGGCATTGCTGAGCTTGCCGAAAAAATATCCGAAAAATATTATGAAATTCCCAAGGATCAAAGGAAGGGAAAATGCCAGGTTACAGTTAGTACCTCTTTCTTTGTGCCGAAACCTTTTACCCCCTTCCAATGGGCTACTATGTGTCATAAGGAAGAGTATCTTGACCGTGCCAAGGTCGTAAGGACAGCCATTGCTTCTCAATTGAACCAAAAGAGCATTCGTTATAATTGGCATGAAGCAGATGTTACGGTATTGGAAGGCGTATTGGCTCGCGGTGATCGAAAGGTAGCAAAGGTAATTGAACAGGTGTATCGTAAGGGACAAATCTTTGATGCCTGGAGCGAATATTTCAGCAATGAAAAATGGATGGAAGCGTTTGAGGAATGTGGAATTGATCCTGATTTCTATACCATGAGGGAGAGAAAAGCAGATGAAATCTTCCCGTGGGATTTCATTGATATTGGTGTGAAAAAGTCTTTCCTGCGAAAGGAATGGGAACAGGCAAGAAAAGAGGTTGTAACTCCCAACTGCCGGATGAAGTGTTCCGGATGCGGTGCTGCCACATTTAAAGGAGGCATTTGTTTTGAGAGTAAGAATTAAATTTACAAAGAATGGTCCTTTGAAATTTGTGGGTCATTTAGATGTTATGAGATATTTTCAGAAGGCAATTCGCAGGGCGGATCTTCCTGCTGCATATTCGGAAGGATTTAACCCCCATATGATTATGTCTTTTGCCTATCCCCTGGGGGTTGGTGTAACTAGCAGCGGAGAATATTTCGATTTGGATTTAACCTGTGAGATGCCGACTTCTATGATCACCTCTCGTCTGAATGAAACTATGGCTGAGGGCATTGAGATCGTTTCTACCATTAAAATTCCGGAAAATAAAAATAGCAAGGGCATGTCCCTTGTGGCGGCTGCAGATTATTTAGTTCTTTTAGAG
>CAVBGA010000066.1:0-17245 GCA_963594675.1 Lachnospiraceae bacterium | reverse complement strand
TGTCTATCCAAGAGATGGGAGATACCAACTGTATGCCAGTGAGATTACCTTAGCCGGTGCGGGAGAACTTTACGAGAAATTTCTGGCATTGAAAAATGAACTGGAAGAAATGGGTATGTTTGCGCCAGAATATAAGCAACCGATTCCCAAGGGAATTCGTACTTTGGGGGTTGTCACAGCTTCCACCGGTGCCGCTATTCGGGATATTCTCAGTGTAGCAAAAAGAAGAAATCCTGGAATTCGTATTATATTATATCCGGCACAGGTACAGGGGGAAGGAGCAGTTCCTAGCATCGTGCGGGGAATTAAAGCCCTGGACAAGCCGGAAATAGATACGATAATTGTAGGGCGAGGCGGCGGTTCCATTGAGGATCTCTGGGCATTTAATGAAGAAGCGGTTGCCAGAGCTATTTTTCATTGCTCTCGTCCAATTATTTCTGCAGTTGGACATGAAACCGACGTTACCATCGCAGATTTTGTAGCGGATGTCAGGGCAGCGACCCCTTCAGCCGCAGCGGAATTGGCAGTGGATGACGTGGAAGAATCTCTTCGAAGAACTTGTCAATTAAAACAGAGAATGCAACAGCTTATGATGAGTAGGATTCAGATAGAACGACATCTCTTATCTAACTATAAAACCCAATTGACCTATTTGAGTCCCAAACAGCAGATTCAGGAACGAAGACAGCTATTGGTAGATTGTGAAAAAAATCTAAGACAGTGTATGGAAGCTGGAATCAGTGAAAAAAGGCATTATTTGGAGGTTTTGATTACACAGATGAAAGGCCTGTCACCCTTGGATAAATTAAATCAGGGATATTCCTATACACAGACATTTAAAGGAGGAACGCTTCATTCTGTGAAAAATGTGAAAACGGGGGATCAGCTAAAAATCTATGTTCAGGATGGAATTGTAGATGCTATGGTGCTGCAGACCCATGAAAAAATGATGACAGAGGGATAGTAATGAGCGCGGAGAAAAAAGAAGAGATGACCCTGGAAGAGTCTTTTGATCTTCTGGAGAAGCTGATAAAAGAAATGGAGTCAGGAAAGCTGACCTTGGAAGAAACCTTTGGCAGATATCAAAAAGGTATGAATTTGTTAAAGACCTGCAGCGATAAGATTGATCTTGTAGAAAAGATGGTTTTGAAAATGGATGAGGATGGAGAACTTCATGAATTTTAAGGAAGAGCTTGAAGTAAGAACACAGCATGTAAATCAGGTAATCGGAACTTTTCTTCCGCAAGAAGATGGTTTTACTAGAACACTCGCTGAAACGATGCGTTACAATATGGAAGCACCCGGAAAAAGACTGCGTCCTATTATGATGGAGGAAACCTATCATATGGCAGGAGGTAAGGGGAAGGCAATTATGCCTCTTATGACTGCTATGGAAATGATTCATACACATTCTTTAATTCATGATGACCTTCCGGCTTTGGATAATGACGATTATCGCAGGGGAAGAAAGACGACCCACGTAATTTATGGGGAAGCCCTGGCGATTCTTTCCGGAGATACTTTGCTTAACTATGCTTATGAGACGGCCCTGAAGGCATTCTCTTATGGAGAAGAAGCTCAAAATGTGGTGAGAGCTTTGACGATACTCTCGAAGAAAAGTGGTATTTTCGGCATGCTAGGTGGCCAGAGCGTGGATGTAATGAATGATGGAAGAGAATTGTCTTTAGAAATGCTGGACTTTATTTATGAGAAGAAAACATCAGCATTGATTGAGGCGTCTCTTATGGCTGGTGCTGCTTTGGCAGGAGCCAGTGAAGAAATGATTTCAGATTTGGAAAAAGCTGGACATTATTTGGGATTGGCATTTCAGATTCGGGATGACATTCTGGATGTGGAAGGTGGACAGGAGTTAGGAAAGCCCATTCACAGTGATGAAAAAAATGGGAAAACTACCTACGTGACGTTGAAAGGAATGGACGAGGCGAAAAAGACGGTGGCAGACCTTTCCTCAAAGGCGATGTCTATCTTTCAGAAGACAGAGAGTGAATTTCTGCTTCAATTAACCGAATATCTGGTAGATAGAAAGAAATGATCTGGAAATGCAAAAAGGTTGATAAAGTATGGAAAATAAGATACTTGATAAAATAGAAAAGGCAAATGACGTAAAAAAACTGAGTGAGGAGGAAGCCAAGCAGCTTGCTCAGGAAATTCGGGAATTTTTAATTGAAAAGCTGAGTGTCAGTGGTGGGCATTTGGCCTCTAATTTGGGTGCAATTGAATTAACGATAGCCTTACATAGGGTTCTGGATTTTCCCCAGGACAAATTAATCTGGGATGTAGGACATCAATGTTATACCCATAAGATATTAACGGGAAGGAAGGATGGCTTTGATCAATTAAGGAAAACAGATCATATGAGTGGTTTTCCCAAGCGAGAAGAGAGTCCTTGTGATGCGTTTGATACGGGACACAGTTCCACATCTATTTCAGCTGGATTGGGTTATGTGCAGGCTAGAGATCTACAGGGAGAAGATTACCGTGTGGTATCGGTGATTGGTGATGGAGCCCTTACTGGAGGGATTGCTTATGAGGCGATTAACAATGCAGCCGGTTTAAAGAAGAATTTTATCATTATTTTGAATGACAATAATATGTCCATTTCTCAAAATGTAGGTGGAATGTCTTCTTATCTGGGAAGATTGCGGACGGCGCAGCCTTATACAGAACTAAAAGAGAGTGTGAAAAACCATCTTATGGAAATCCCTAAATTTGGTGATCAAATGATTCGTTCCATTCGTAAGACGAAAAATGGAATTAAACAGATGGTACTTCCTGGGATGGTTTTTGAGAATCTTGGCCTCACCTATCTGGGCCCGGTGGACGGACACAATATTTCTGCGGTGGAGAAAGTTCTTGGGGAAGCTAAGCAGGTGGATGGTGCGGTTTTAGTTCATGTGACTACCCAAAAAGGCATGGGATATGAGCCGGCCATGAGACATCCTGCAAGATTTCATGGAACATCTGCTTTTGATATTGAAACTGGTCTTCCCAAAAAGAAGTCTAAGGCGGGATATTCTGATATTTTTTCTACGGTTATGAGAAAATTCGGTGATCGAAATGAAAAGGTTGTAGCTGTGACTGCGGCTATGCCTACCGGTACTGGATTGAATCGTTTTGCTCATATGTTTCCAGAACGATTTTTTGATGTGGGAATAGCAGAGGAGCATGCAGTCACCTTTTGTGCAGGGCTTGCCTTAGGTGGATTGATTCCTGTATTTGCTGTATATTCTTCTTTTTTGCAAAGAGCATTTGACTTGATTTTGCATGATGTCTGTATGCAGAATTTGCATGTGATCTTTGCTATTGATCGAGCAGGAATTGTAGGAAGTGATGGGGCAACGCATCATGGTTGTTTTGATTTAACCTATCTTTCCATGATGCCCAATATGACGGTAATGGCACCGAAAAACAAATGGGAACTTTCTGACATGTTGAAGTTTGCGGTGGTAGCTGATGGTCCCCTTGCCATTCGTTATCCCAGAGGGGAAGCTTACGACGGTTTGGAAGATCATAGAGCACCTATGGAAATGGGAAAAGCGGAAGTTCTTTATGAAGGCAGTGATGTCGCTCTCCTTGCTGTAGGAAGTATGGTTAAGGTTGGAGAAGAAGTACGAGAGCAACTAGCAGCTTTGGGAATCCAGGCCACCTTGGTAAATATGCGATTTGTGAAACCTTTTGATAAGGAATTGATAGAGAAATTGCAGGAAGACCACAAGAAATTTGTTACATTAGAAGAAAATGTACTTGCGGGTGGCTTTGGGCAGCAATGTGCTTCCTGGTTTCTGGAGAAATACAGAGATGCTGACATGATCAATGTGGGAATTGCAGATGAATTTGTCTCTCACGGCAGTGTGGATGAATTAATGAGAAGATTGGGTATGGATTCGGATTCGATTTGTCAGCGGATTATGGAACGTTGGTATAGATAAGGGACAAAGATTTAGGTATAGATAATGAAAGAAAGACTGGATGTGATGATGGTGCAGAGAAAGTTGGCGCCATCACGAGAAAAAGCAAAAGCGATCATTATGTCCGGAAATGTTTATGTGGATGGGCAGAAAGAAGATAAAGCAGGTTCTATGTTTAAGGAAGAAGTTACGATTACTGTGAAAGAAAATCTTCTTCCCTATGTGAGCCGTGGAGGCCTAAAACTTGAGAAGGCCATGTCACATTTTTCTATTTCCCTAGAAGGAAAGGTATGCATGGATGTAGGCGCCTCTACAGGAGGATTTACGGACTGCATGTTGCAAAATGGTGCGGTAAAAGTCTTTTCTATTGATGTAGGAAGAGGACAACTGGATTGGAAATTAAGAAATGACAAGCGAGTGGTATGCATGGAGAAGACCAACATCCGCTATGTGGTTCCAGAGGATATTGGTGAACCGGTAGATTTTTCTTCCATTGATGTTTCTTTCATTTCTTTGCTTAAGGTACTTCCTGCAGTAAGAGATTTGCTGAAAACGGGGGGACGCATTGTGTGCCTGATAAAACCTCAATTTGAGGCAGGAAGAGAAAAGGTAGGAAAAAAGGGTGTAGTCAGAGATTCTGCTGTGCATGAGGAAGTGATAGAGAAAGTTGCTTCTTATGCCTTGGCTAATGGATTTTCTGTACATCATCTGGAATTTTCACCAATAAAGGGTCCGGAAGGAAATATAGAATACCTTATGGAATTGGAGAAACTTCCTCAGGATCAGACAGGGCTGATGGATGAAGGAATTTCTATAGAAAAGACTGTGAAAGAAGCCCACAGTGCACTGGATAAATAAAGAATAAGGGAGCAAACACCCTATGAATAATTTTTATATTATTGTAAACAGTATGAAGGATCAGGAATTACTGGTTTCCAAGCAGATCAGTAATTATTTGAAAGAACATGGAAAAAGCTGTGTGGTATCAAGTGCAGGTATGCATGATGCAGAAGGAAAATATCATTATACAGATGCTAGCCAGATACCGGAAGAAACGGATGTTGTGATTGTTCTGGGAGGAGATGGCACACTCTTGGAAGCTGCCAGAGATGTGATTGACCGACAAATTCCACTGTTTGGTGTAAATATGGGAACTTTAGGATATCTTGCTCAAATTGAGAGTTATAAAATTTATCCATCTTTAGACCGACTCATGCTGGACGAATATGAAGTGGAGAATCGTATGATGCTTCGGGGAAGCGTTTTTCATGAGGGAAGCCTGATTAAACGGGACATTGCTTTGAATGATATTGTGATTAGCAGAGATAAGCCACTTCAGGTCTGCAATTTTAATAATTATGTCAATGATGAATTTTTAAATTCCTATAAGGCGGATGGAATTATTATTTCAACGCCTACAGGTTCTACCGGATATAGTTTATCAGCCGGAGGTCCTATTGTGGCACCTACTGCCAGTATGATTCTTATGACTCCTCTAGCGCCCCATACACTAAATCAAAGAAGTATTGTTCTAGCCAGTGATGTGAAAATTACTATAGAATTGGGGCCGGGCAAGGATGAGAGTATAGAACATGGCGTGGCATCCTTTGATGGGGATACTCTTGTTCCCATGGTGACAGGAGATCGCATTGTTATCGAAAAATCTAATCAGGATACAAAAATGATTAAAATCAACAGTCTTAGTTTTTTGGAAACCCTGAGAAAGAAAATGAGCAATAAATAAGTCGGGAGGAAAGTGATGAAACTTGACAGACATAGTCAGATCATTCGTCTGGTCAAAGAATATGATATTGAGACACAGGAAGAACTGGCATCCAGACTTAATGACAGTGGATTTAAGGTGACACAGGCTACAGTTTCCAGAGATATCAGAGAATTAAAATTAACGAAGGTGCCGGGGGAAAAGGGACATTTTCGTTATGCAATCCCCACAGCCGGTGATGAAAAAGTGGGGGAAAAATACATTCATGTTCTTCGTACTGCCTATGCATCTATGGACACGGCAGGAAATCTTTTGGTGATCCATACGGTTTCTGGTATGGCTATGGCAGCGGCAGCGGCCCTAGATGACATGGGCATGTCAGAAATAGTAGGTTGTATTGCAGGGGACAATACTATTATGTGTGCAACGAAATCTGAGGCAAATGCCCTGCAGCTTATGGGAAAATTAAAAAAGATCCTGGAGAGAGAGGAATGATGGAGGTAGATCATGCTCACAAATCTTCATGTAAAAAATATAGCCTTAATTGATGAAGTGGATATAGAATTTGAACCAGGTTTGAATATTCTTACCGGAGAAACGGGAGCAGGTAAATCGGTACTGCTAGGTTCCGTAAATCTGGCTTTGGGAAAGAAAATGTCCAGTGATTATATTGGAAAATTTGCAGATTATGCCTTAGTAGAGATGATTTTTACTTTGGAACATGAACATAGCATCCAAGCTCTTAGAGATATGGGATTTGAGCCAGAGGATGGTCAGGTTATCCTAACAAGAAAGATGGCAAAGGGAAGAAGTATCAGTCGGATTAATGGGGAAAGCTGTACTGTAAATCAGATGAAAGAGCTTGCTTCCCTTCTGATGGATATCCATGGACAGCATGAGGGACAGACCTTGCTTAGCAAAGACCATCAATTAGAGATTTTGGATCGCTTTGGCGGAGAAAAGCTAGAAAAACTGTTGGAGGATGTAGAAAAAGCCTATGAGCAGTATCGGCTTCTAACAAAAGAACTGAAAAATAGTAGTATGGATCAGGAACAGCGAATGAGAGAAATTGATTTTCTTAAGTTTGAGCTAAATGAGATCGAGGAAGCAGGGCTTGTGGATGGAGAAGATGAAGAATTGGAGCTCCGATTCCGCAAAATGGCGAATGCTCGTAATATTACAGAAGCACTTCAGCAGGGAGCAAGCCTTATAGAAGGAGATCAGGGGCCTTCTGCCGGAAATCTTGTCAGCGAGGCCTCCCGACTTTTGCATTCTTTGCCTGTATCTGATGATCAAGAATTGGAAAGAATGAAAAGTCAAATTATGGATATTGAAAGTCTGATTTCCGATTTAAGCCGAGATATGAATGGGTATTTGGAGAATCTGACATTTAGTGAGGAAGAATTTCGACAAGTAAGGGATCGATTAGATGAGATTAATCGATTAAAAGGAAAATATGGAAAAGAGATTGCAGACATTTTATCCTATGGAGTAAAGCAAAAGGAGAAGCTGGATACTCTGGAACATATGGAGGAGCATAGAGTTCAGCTGCAAAAAGAACTTAGCACCGCTGAAGGGATATTAGAAAAGGCTTGTGATCTTCTTCATCAGGAAAGACAGCAAACAGCAGAAAAATTGTCAGAAGCTATTTCAGAATCTCTCAGAGAACTGAATTTCCTTCGCAGCGACTTTCGTGTAGATTTTACCCGTCTTGCCTTTTCAAAAAAAGGCTGGGATGGGGTCGAGTACATGATTGCTACGAATCCAGGAGAACCCTTACGTCCCCTGTCTAAGGTGGTATCAGGGGGTGAGCTTTCCAGAATTATGTTGGCTATAAAAACCCTTATGGCAGATCAGGATGACACGGAGGTCATGATTTTTGATGAGATAGATACGGGTATCAGTGGAAGGACAGCTCAGAAGGTGTCGGAAAAAATGGCAGCCATCGCGGGAAAACGCCAAATTATTTGTATTACCCATTTGCCTCAAATTGCTTCAATGGCAGATTGTCATTTTGAAATCAGCAAAAATGTAGAGAATGGGAGAACAAAAACGTCTATCAAAAAGTTGGGAGAGGAAGATTCGATAAAAGAGCTTGCCCGGATTCTTGGGGGAAGCGAACTGACAGAGCATGTTTTGGATAGTGCTCGGGAAATGAAGGAAATGGCACAAAGCTATAAAAAAGCTTTGTGATATCTGTGTATTCAGACTTAGATCGGGAAAATAGGTAAGACAGAGAGGAGATGTAATAAGAATTACTTCCTCTCTGCATTTTTTTTGAAAAAAATAGAAAAAATACTGTACAAATATAAATACATATGGTATATTAACAACGGTTAGCAGAATCTAACTTGATAACGAAACTAATAAAGTATATTTTTTTGTACTAGGGTTAGAATTTACTAACCAAGGAGAAGCTATGGATTCGGAAAAAAAAGAAATGATCTGTGCGGCATGTCAATGTGCACCTGTAATGCTAGGTGTTAAATCATCAAATCTTTTGATGACAAAGGTGGCTCCCCAAATCAATCCTTACAGTTTTTTTGGAAAGAGCGATCTAAAGGTAAAACATTTGCATGGAGATATGTATCTGGTCTATAGAAAAGACTGGCTGCAGGCAGAACTTACAGATAAAGAAGTACAGAGATTTCTTAGAAGTTATGGATATCAGGAGTTTCAGGTGGAGAAAGCCCTTGATAAGCTTTCTGCCAGAGTTCGAGTGTATCGCGAATATAATGAAACCTTTCCTCATGAGATGGGCGTATTTCTTGGGTATCCGCTGAAGGATGTGATTGGGTTTATTGATAATAAAGGACGCAATTATAAGTACAGTGGATATTGGAAGGTATACGATGATGTGGATTTGGCATTACAGCTCGAGGAATTATATCGGAAATCCAGAACTTATGTAACAGAAAGAATCCTGGCAGGTGCGTCAGTGGCGCAACTGATCACACCGGTCAATCAGAAAAGCAAGACCATGATCTGATTGAGGGAGAGAGGATGATGAAGTCCTCGGAATAACAAACATTTTATAGGAGGTCAATTTAAAATGGACGAAATTATTGTAGCTTATTGGAGCGGCGGCGGTAACACAGAGGCAATGGCAAAGGCTGTAGCGAAGGGAATCGAGGATGCCGGCAAAAAAGCGAAAGTTTGTTTTGTTGATGATATTTCAGCTTCTGATTTGAAAGATGCGTCCTGTTTTGCACTTGGTTGCCCGGCTATGGGTGATGAGGTAATTGAGGAAACTTCTATGGAGCCATTTGTAGCAGAAGTAGAAGGCTTCTGCGCAGGAAGAACAGTTGCACTGTTTGGTTCCTATGATTGGGGCGATGGCCAGTGGATGCGTGATTGGACACAGAGAATGCAGGATGCAGGTGCATTCATCGTGAATGATGAGGGCCTGATTGCAAACAATGAGCCGCAGGATGAGGACCTTGCCAACTGCGAAGCTCTTGGAAAAGCTCTGGCATCTAGATAATAGATTATCCGGAAATGAAATTTAGGGGCTGTTGGCTCCTGGCGGTCCTGTATTGAGAAAGGAGTATATATGAGTATTGTTATTGTTGGTGGACATGACCGGATGGTTTGTCAGTATAAAAGAATCTGTAAAAAGTACAACTGTAAGGCGAAGATATTTACGCAAATGTCTGCGGATCTTCGAAAACAGATGGGATCTCCGGATATGTTTGTACTGTTTACATCAACCGTGTCTCACAAAATGGTAAAATGTGCGATTGATGAGGCGAAGCGAACAGATGCTCTTGTAGTAAGATCACACTCCAGTAGTGGAGCAGCGCTTACAGAGATACTCGAAAAACACTCATAATCATGAGAAAAAGTAGAAAGTAGATGGATAGCATCTGGGGTTATGTTTTTTGATGATACATAACTCATATAATAAACGGCATTCTAAGGGGGAGTTCTGTTGAAGGACTTCTCCTTTTGTTTTATCTGTTAGCAACTGTCTGCTGATGTAGACCCGAATCCGGCGCGCAAGATTTGCAAGCGGGTCTTGACAAGAATTTCCCAGCACATATCTGAATAGAACATTTGATGGATAAATATTGCGTATATTGTGAAATTGTGCCATAATAGTTGTGAATATTAAGAAAATTCAGGCGAGAGGAGGAATGAAAATGACAATAGACGAGGTAATCGAAGTTCTGACCATGCAGGAAGAGATTCTTCAATTTTCACATTTTACCAATAGTGATGCCTGGAGTCTGGGAAATATGATGGTGATGGAAGCTCAAAGAAGAGGTGCCCATCCTCTGATCAGTATCCGTTTGAACAATGGCTTTGTTGTATTTCAGTATGGATTTGACGGTGCAAACCTGATGAATGAGAGATGGATTGAAAGAAAGCAAAAGACGGTGATGATCACTGAGAAAAGCAGCATGCTTATGGCTATGGAATTGAGAAGAGCGGGAGAGGCTTTGACGGATCATTTTGCCGATGCAGAGACCATGGCAGCCAGTGGAGGCGGCTTTCCTATTAGAATTGAGGAGGTAGGTGTGATCGGTTCTATTCTTGTATCGGGAATGGATCCTGTGTCCGATCACGACCTGATTGTGAAATGTGTAAGCAAATACCTCCATGTAGATGAAGTGCCAAGAATTAAAGCTTTTTAAGTCGATATACAGCTTCTTGCATATCAGCTGGCATTGCTGCATCGAAGGTCATGACTTCGCCGGTAATGGGATGACGAAAGCTTAGATGACTGGAGTGCAGCATTTGACGGGGACATCTGTGATCTTCAGGATTGTAAAGAAAATCACCAGGTAGGGGATGGCCAATATGAGCCATGTGTACTCGTATCTGGTGGGTACGTCCTGTTTCTAGATGTAGCTGTAGCAGAGCAGCATTGTGAAGATTTTCCAGAAGTTTGTAGTGGGTAAGTGCTCTTTCTCCTTGGGGATTGACGCAACGTTTCATAAGAGAATTGGGATCGCGAAGGAGCGGTGCATCTACCAGGCCTTCCGTCTCAGTGAAATTGCCGGATACCAAGGCCAGGTAAGTGCGTTGGATCCGGCGTTTTTTCATGTCTTCTGAAAGAATGGCACCAGAAAGACGATGTTTCGCTAAAATCAATAAGCCAGTGGTATCTCGATCCAGGCGATTGATACAGCGAAAGGGAATCGTCAGCCCTTTTTGAGTAAAATACCAAGCGGCAGCATTGGCAAGCGTGTTGTCATAATTTCCTATGGAAGGATGGACAGGCGTGTTATCATCTTTGTCTGCTACCAGAATATCATCATCCTCATAAATGATATGAAATGGTAATTCGGTTGGAAGAATTTTTTCTGTAGTAAGGGTTTCCTCAAGGGTAATGGATAGAAGATCATTTTCCTGAAGTAGATAATTGGTGAAAGCTTTTTTGCTATTTACCTGAATTCCCGTTTCCATTCTCTTTAATGAGGAAATAATGCGGCTGGTATAGCCCTTGCTCCTTAAAAATTCGCCTACGGTTCTTCCAGAAAAATCAGAATCCGAGTCTGTGCTGTATTGGAAAATCCGGGTCATGAGGGATTCCAGACTTTCTTCAGATAATCCATGCGGGCACCCATGCCGGATAAAAGGGCATTTACCAAGGTGATTGCGGTCATGGATTCCACCACGACAACAGCCCGAGGGGCGATAATGGGGTCATGGCGTCCCTTAATCGACAGGGTAATATTTTCTCCCTTTGTATTAATGGTTTGCTGGGGGGAAGCTATGGAGGGGGTAGGTTTAAAATGGGCACGTAATATCAAATCACTGCCGTCACTGATGCCCCCAAGGATTCCTCCTGCATGATTGGAGGTTTTGAAAATTTGACCTTTGCTATCCATCTGAAATCCGTCATTGTCCTGACTTCCTCTTAAATGGGAGACAGCGATACCATCGCCGATTTCCACTGCCTTTACAGCTCCGATGGAAAAAATTGCCTGCCCAAGCAAAGCGTCCAGTTTGTCAAAGACCGGATCTCCAAGACCTGCAGGAAGTCCTTTGACCAGACATTCCACAAGACCACCGGAAGAATCCTGCTCTTTGATGCATTCTTCCAAATAGGCAGCAGCTTTTTTTGATGCTTCTGCATCTGGCATATAGAGGGGGTCCTCTGCAATATGCTCATAGTCAAAAGTTTTAGCCTCGACAATTCCGATTGCCTTAGTATAGGTGATTAACGTGATACCAAGACTTTGTAAGATCTTGCAGGCGATAGCACCTCCTGCAACACGACCAATGGTTTCTCTTCCCGAGGAACGACCACCGCCTCGATAATCCCGAAATCCATATTTTTGGTCGAAGGTGTAGTCGGCATGACCAGGTCGATAGGAGACAGCAATCTCTCCATAATCCCGTGAGCGTTGGTCTGTATTTCTTACCATCATTGAGATGGGGGTACCTGTTGTCTGGCCTTCAAAAACACCTGAGAGAATTTCAACGGTATCGCTTTCTTTTCTCTGGGTGGAAAATTTGTTTTGCCCTGGTTTTCTGCGATCCAAAAATATTTGAATATCCTCCTCGCAAAGGGGGAGTCCGGCGGGGCAGCCATCCACCACCACACCTAATGCTTTACCGTGGGATTCGCCCCAGCTTGTTATTTTAAATAAATTACCATATGTTGATCCTGCCATAATAGGTCCTTTCCAGTAAATAAATTGCCTGTTGAATTCTCGCAAATTATACCATAGGGTGACAATTATTGTCTATGGAAGAACTAGGCTTTCAATTGACATAATGAAATGTACAGCGTATAATTAACCTGATTTTTTGTTCTGAGGGTGGTAGAAATTTTATGATGAAAGGGAGTTTTCATGAATTTAATCAATCGATTAGAACGTAAATTTGGTAAATATGCTATCGATAATCTGACGATGTATATTATTATTACCTATGTGGTGGGATATCTGATTACCTTCCTTATGCCGAATGTACTCACCTACCTGATTCTGGAGCCTAAATTGATTTTGCAGGGGCAGATTTGGCGTGTGATAAGCTGGCTCTTGATTCCACCGGGAAGTTTGAACATTTTCACGATTATCATGCTTTTCTTTTATTATTCTATTGGAAAAAGTTTGGAGCAGACCTGGGGGGCTTTTCGCTACAATCTCTATATTTTTGGAGGTATTATTCTCACGGTGATCGGTTCCTTTGTGCTCTATGGAATTATGAGTCTGTTGGGTGGCAGCGGACTGTTGATTCTGAATGGAGGGGCATTTAGCACCTATTATATCGCACTTTCCATTTTCCTGGGGTTTGCCGCTGAGTATCCTGATATGCAGGTGCTGCTGTATTTTCTTATTCCCATTAAGATCAAATGGCTGGCCTATCTGGATATCATTCTTCTGGTATGGGAGTCCATTAACAGCAATTGGGTAACCAGAGCAGCAATTATCTGTAGTTTGATGAATTTTATTATTTTCTTCTTAATGACCCGGAAGAGTCCTAAACGAGGATTTTATCAATCAAGGCAGTCTTATCAATATAGACAGGCAGGATCGGGAACTTCAAGTCAGGGGAAAAATTATAGAAAAGTGCGTCCGACGCCAAATGCAAAGGCTATTACGAAACATAAATGTGCAATATGTGGCCGCACGGAAAAAGATGGCGATCAGCTAGAATTCCGTTTCTGCTCTAAATGTAATGGAAATTATGAGTATTGCCAGGATCACTTGTTTACACACAAACATGTGCAATAAAAAAGAATAGCTAGATTAATTTATAAAACAAGGAGGAGACATAAGATGTCAAAGAAGCCATTTGTAACAAAGGAGAAATTAGAGGAAATCAAAAAATCTATTCCTACCCCATTTCATCTCTATGATGAGAAAGGTATCCGAGAGAATGCGAAGGCAGTAAAAGAAGCATTTGCATGGAATCCGGGCTTTCGAGAGTATTATGCGGTGAAGGCTTGCCCGAATCCTTTTTTGATTAAGATTCTTCAGGAGTATGGTTGCGGATGTGATTGCTCATCTATGACAGAACTTATGCTTTCTAAAGCCATTGAGTGTGGCAAGGATGAAATCATGTTCTCCTCTAATGATACGCAGGCAGAAGAATATAAATATGCAGATGAGATTGGCGCAATCATCAATCTTGATGATATTACTCATATTGATTATCTGGAGAAAACCTTAGGTTATATTCCAAAGAAGATTTGCTGCCGTTACAATCCTGGTGGAATCTTTGAAATCAGTAATGGTATCATGGATAATCCTGGTGATGCAAAATATGGTATGACCACAGAGCAGATTTTTGAGGCATATAAGATTCTCAAAGAGAAAGGTGCCCAGGAGTTTGGTGTACATGCCTTCCTTTGCAGCAATACAGTAACAAATGATTACTATCCTATGTTGGCTGAGGTGCTTTTCAAATTAGCTGTAGATTTAAAAGAAAAACTGGGAATTAAGCTTAGCTTCATCAACCTCTCCGGTGGTGTAGGTATTCCTTATCGTCCAGATCAGGAAGCAAATGACATTCGCCTTATCGGTGAGGGTGTTAGAAAAGTTTATGAGAAGGTATTGGTACCTGCTGGACTGGGAGATGTGGCACTTTATACAGAGATGGGTCGTTTTATGACAGGACCTTATGGTTGTCTGGTTACTGAGGCAATTCATGAGAAACACACCCATAAGGAATATATCGGATGTGATGCTTGCGCTGTTAACCTGATGCGCCCGGCTATGTATGGAGCTTATCATCATATTACAGTGGCAGGAAAGGAAGATGCTCCTTGTGACCACAAGTATGATGTGACAGGTTCTCTTTGCGAAAATAATGATAAATTCGCTATTGATCGTATGCTTCCTAAGGTGGATATGGGGGATCTTTTGATTATCCATGATACAGGAGCACATGGTTTTGCTATGGGATACAATTACAATGGCAAATTAAAATCAGCAGAGGTTTTGTTGAAAGAGGATGGAAGCTTTGAATTGATTCGAAGAGCGGAAACTCCGGCTGACTATTTTGCCACATTTGACTGTTTCCCCATTTATAAGAAGATGATTGAAAAATAATAGAGATCTGATTAGGTCGCTTCGGGATGGATGCAAACAACTGTAAAGGTGTTTGCATCTGTCTTATTTTTGTATAAAAAAAGAAGATTGGATAAATCCAATCTTCTTAAATGCCGGCGGTGGGACTTGAACCCACACGTGGTTGCCCACAACAGATTTTGAGTCTGCCTCGTCTGCCATTCCGACACGCCGGCGCTCACAAGCAACAACATTATATTATCATAGCTTGGAATAAAATGCAAGCATTTTATTCACCCATTACTTGAAAAACTATTTCGCGGTGACGATCACGGGTATCACACTCTACAAGAGTCAGATTTTGCCAGGGACCAATAGTGATTCGACCATCTACAAAAGGAATGGTAATGAAGGGGGATAAAATTGCAGATTTGATGTGGCTGGAGCCATTATCATCGTGCCAGGTATCGTGGTGTTTATAGTGAATAACACGTCCGTTTTCATCACGATAGGGGGAAAATTTATCCATTGCTTCCTTTAAATCTTTTGTTACCATGCCTGGTTCAAATTCCAGGGTCGTAAGGGCTGCAACACCACCGGTTGTGAATCCAGTTACAATGCCAGCACTGATGCCATGTTTTTGGCAGGCTTCCGTAACTGCTGCCTGGAAATCAGAAGTGACATCAATCATACTCATATGGGCTTTTGTGTGATAATCTTTATATTTTGTATATACTGCCATATAATAATTGCCTCCTTTGACTTGAAAATTCTACAGGGCTATCATAACATATTGGCAGGTGCTTGGAAAGGAGATAAATTAATGGTTCAGGAGAGATTAAATAGATTAAGGAAAATCATGGAGAAAGAAGGGATAGACTGGTATCTGGTGCCTTCTGAGGATTTCCATGGATCGGAATATGTTGGAGATTATTTTAAATGCCGAGAATTTATCACTGGTTTTACCGGCTCAGCAGGAACTGCCTTAATAGGTCGTGAAGAAGGAGGACTTTGGACAGATGGGAGATATTTTCTCCAGGCAGCTAGTGAGCTTAAAGAGAGTGGGTTAACTCTGTATCGCCAGGGGGAGGCAGGAGTCCCCAGCATTGTGGAGTTTTTGAAAAACCATATAAAAAGGGGAATGCAATTAGGGGCGGACTATAGGACACTGAGTGCAGACGCGGCAGAAAATTATAAAAGAATAGCTCTTGCTAATGGTGGAAATTTTATTGATACTGGCGATCTTTTGGAAAAGATATGGGAGAATCGACCAGAGGCTCCCCACAGCAAGGCTATTTTGTTGCAGGAGGATATTAGTGGAAAATCTACGTCTGAAAAAATAGCTCTTGTTAGAGAAAAAATGAAGGAAAAAAATGCGGATGTTTTACTACTGTCCTCCTTGGATGAGATCGCCTGGCTTTTCAATATTAGGGGAAATGATATCGCATGCTGTCCCCTGCTGATGGCATATGCTATGATCAGTCAGCAAAAGGCTTATCTTTTCCTTAAGAAAGAAGCAGTTACTGAAGAATTGGAAAAAGAAGGAATACAGCAAGGGTTCACACTCCTTGATTATGAGAGTATTTATGACCGGATTCGTCAATTCTCAGCTCATGCAAGAGTTTGGATTGATCGTTCCCGTTGCAATGCAGCGCTGTGCCAGGCTGCTTCAGGGGCTGAGACCTGCCTTGATTTTCCATCTCCAGTGATTCTTTTAAAAGCTATAAAAAATGATACAGAGATTGAAGGGTTTCGCAAGGCGCATTTGGCAGACGGCTTGGCGGTTACCAGATTTATGTACTGGCTTTCTCAAAATGCTGGGAAAGAAGAGATTACAGAGATTTCAGCTGCTGAAAAGCAGGAAGAATTCCGCAGACAGGCAGACAGTTATGTGATGCCTAGTTTTGATCCTATTTCTGCTTATGGTACTCATGGTGCCATTGTTCATTATAGTGCTGACGAGAACACAAATATAAAGGTGGAAAATCACGGCTTTCTTTTGATGGACACAGGAGGACATTATACCTTTGGCAGTACGGATATTACCAGAACCTTTGCTGTAGGTGCTTTAAGTTACGAGGAAAAGAAAGCCTATACCAAAGTGTTGATAGGAAATCTTCGACTTGCCGCAACAATTTTTCCTTATGGCTGCAGTGGAGAAAATCTGGATCTTGCCGCCAGACTTCCACTTTGGAATGATATGAAGGATTTTCGTCACGGAACGGGACATGGAGTCGGTCATATCATGAATGTCCATGAGGGACCCCAAGCGTTTCGCTGGCGTCATCTGGCAGGGAGAGCTACGGCAGTTTTGGAGCCAGGTATGGTGATTTCTGATGAGCCTGGCTATTATGAGGACGGCCGCTTTGGCATTCGTCTGGAAAATCTTCTGGTTTGCAGAGAGATGGGACAAAGTGAATATGGAAGATTTTTAGGCTGGGAAGTTTTGACAGTGGTGCCATTTGATTTGAATGCGGTGCTTCCTCAGGAGATGGAGTCTGGAGATAAGGAACTTTTAAATTCTTATCATCTGGCAGTAAGAGAACGACTTTTTCCTCTCTTGACAGATGAAAATGAGAGAAAATGGCTTTTGCAAGCTACGAGGGCTATATAAAGCATACATT
>CAVBGA010000065.1:0-31322 GCA_963594675.1 Lachnospiraceae bacterium | reverse complement strand
TCCATGATCACCGGTAATCATCACTACATCATCATCCCCCATAGCCTCCATAAAATCTTTCAGCCATGTGTCAAACTCAGTAGCTGCCTTGGCATAGCCATCGATATCATTTCTGTGACCATAAAGCATGTCAAAATCCACCAGATTCACAAAACAAAGACCGTGAAAGTCTCTCTTCACGTGTTCCATGGTCTGCCTCATACCATCCGCATTATTTTGAATCGAAGAAGTAGCAGTGATACCTTTTCCGGCGAAAATATCATTGATTTTTCCCACCCCGATTACATCCAAGCCGGCATTTTTTATATGATCCAACATGGTATCTCTAGGAGGAAGCAGGGAAAAATCATGTCTTTTTTTCGTTCTCACAAAATCTGCAGGAGTATTTCCCACAAAAGGTCTTGCAATTACCCTGCCTACCGCATGTTCCCCTGTTAAGATTTTTCTTGCCATCCGACAATATTCATAGAGGGTTTCCACCGGCACAATGTCCTCATGTGCCGCAATCTGGAATACACTGTCCGCCGAGGTATACACAATGAGTTTTCCTGTCCTCATATGTTCTTCGCCATAGTCCTTGATCACCTCTGTTCCGGAATATGGTCGGTTGCAGAGAACACCCCGTCCTGTAGCCTTCTCAAAAGCCTCAATAACCTCTTTAGGAAATCCCTGGGGATAGGTGGGCATAGCTTTCTCTGAAATCAGCCCTGCAATCTCCCAATGACCAATAGTGGTATCTTTTCCCATCGAAGCCTCTTTCATGCGGGAAAAGGCCCCTACAGGCGCTTCTGAGCCCTTCTGGCAGTCTACACCATCGATATTAAACAGTCCAAGAGCCTTCATATTCGGTGTAGCATAAGCAGAAGAACCTGTAATAGTTCTCAAGGTATTGCTTCCCACATCTCCGAAAGCTGCCGCATCCGGCATTTCACCAATTCCAAAGCTATCCAACACAATAAGAAATACTCTTTGAATACTCATTTGACCACCTCTTTGTATTTTTCAAAATCACTTTTAAAAATCCAGATGCCCCTGCAGCCAGACAAGGCCCTTAAAACGTCTTCCGATTTCCGGTTCGCCCAGCAAATCTTTTTGATTGATGCAAACATCCAGATTTATATCATTACAAGCCAAACAAAGTTGATACATTTTCTCGCCGCTAAGAGAATTACTCACCTCAATAAAATCAATAATTTCTCCCATTATGCTGTATTGATCACACTCTACCCCATAAGGCATAAAATAGGTGTCTACAATGGAAAAAACGTCTTCATTGATCAGTCTCTGGGTAATCATGGTATAGGTGTCAATATCCTCATATGTCAGGCTTTCCTGGGCATCTGTGTCGCCCTTTCTTGCCGCATCAATCAGCTGATTTCGCCGAACCATGGATTTTCTGCTTTCTTCCCTCTGTTTCATATTTTTATTGATAGGAAGAAGGATAGTTCCCTCTGAGGAAAGTCCAGAAAGACTTACCGGGGCCGTCTCCACTGGAAGAAATCCCTTCTCTTTTTCACTTAGGTAATCCGCTGTATTCAGAAGATAGAAAATTAGGGTAATGCCCAGTCGGACATCATCACAGCTTCCTGCATAGGACTCTCTCTGAGCATGACGGGTCATACTCACCGGCTCCGTAGTGGATATCTCACTGCCTCTGAAATAGGGAAAATAATACTCCATATGAAATACATCATTTTCATCATATTCCCCGCACACCGTAATACCACAGTCATTGGCAAAATCACGGGATAATTCCCCATAATAGTGGCCATTTTTCATCTCAACCACCATCTTTTTGTCATGGTCTGCCATTACCTTCAGAAGGATCTCATCGAGATCCTTCTGATTGTCTATATTTGAAAAGCCTATTGCCTTTAAAAAATTATGCAATGACTGATCCCCTTTCTTATTTTTTAGGAACAATCACTTCTGTGCCACCCATGTAGGGGCGAAGAGCTTCCGGAATTGCAACAGAACCGTCTTCTCTCAGGTTATTCTCCAGGAATGCAATCAACATTCTAGGTGGAGCAACTACTGTATTATTCAATGTATGAGCGAAATATTTGCCATCTTCGCCATTTACACGGATTTTCAAACGTCTTGCCTGAGCATCTCCCAGATTAGAGCAGCTACCTACCTCGAAATACTTCTTCTGACGCGGTGACCAAGCCTCAACATCCACAGATTTCACCTTCAAGTCTGCCAAATCGCCAGAACAGCACTCCAATGTACGAACGGGGATATCCAGGCTTCTAAAGAGGTCTACTGTATTCTTCCACAGCTTATCAAACCATTCCATACTGTCCTCAGGTTTACATACAACAATCATTTCCTGTTTCTCGAACTGATGGATACGGTAAACACCTCTCTCCTCAATACCGTGGGCACCTTTTTCTTTACGGAAGCAAGGAGAATAACTGGTCAAGGTTCTTGGAAGAGAATCCTCCTCAAGAATAGTATCGATAAATTTACCAATCATGGAATGCTCACTGGTACCAATCAGATAAAGATCTTCACCCTCGATTTTGTACATCATGGCATCCATCTCAGCAAAACTCATAACACCGGTAACCACGTTACTACGAATCATGAAAGGCGGTACACAGTAGGTAAATCCTCTATTAATCATGAAATCTCTTGCATAAGAAATGACTGCGGAATGAATTCTGGCAATATCACCCATAAGATAATAGAAACCATTACCAGCTACTTTTCTTGCGCTATCCAGATCCAGTCCATCAAAAGATTCCATAATTTCAGAATGATAAGGAATCTCAAAATCCGGAACTACCGGCTCACCAAAACGCTCTCTTTCTACATTTTCCGTATCATCTTTTCCAATAGGAACGGAAGCATCGATAATATTGGGGATGATCATCATCTTTTTCAGAAGTTCTTCCTCAACTACCTTCTCACGCTCGCTAAGCTCATCGATTTTAGCGCCGGAAGCTGCAATTTTTGCTTTAACTTCCTCTGCTTCCTCTTTTTTACCCTGTTTCATAAGGCCGCCAATCATCTTAGATGCCTTATTTTTCTCAGCACGCAGAGCCTGTACTTCCTGTTTAATCTCTCTGTTTTCCTGGTCCAAAGCAATTACTTCATCAACCAGGGGAAGTTTGCTATCCTGAAATTTATTCTTAATATTCTGTTTTACAATCTCCGGATTCTCTCTTACAAACTTAATGTCTAACATGTTATCCTCCTATTTTTACCTCTTTGGGTTCTTTACATCTTTACTTTTTTATTTACATAATACTTTTCGCAAAGTTTACATAACTATTTTGTTTAATTTTTTTGTTTAGTTAACATAATATTTATCATCCCAACCTTCATAAAAAATTGGTGGTGGGGATTTTTTTGATTGAGTTGAATTACATCAAGGTATCTTCCGTATGTTCTGTGCCGAAAACCACAGCTCTTCTAAGAGCCTCAACTTCCTCTTTACTTAACATAATATAGGATTCACCTTTTACTATTTCCTTTATGTAAAGGAAACAGTTTTCTCTACTTCGAATGGAATTCAAAACAAATCCTGTATTATTCATATCCAGCATAGCCAGTACAAAACTAAGTTTTCCTCCCACATCATCAAAAGCATCATATTTGACAATACCATATTTTGACAGTGTACTGTCATATCTGCTTTTCAGAGATTTAATGTCATCCATGTGAATATCTGTCATGCTGTTCAATCTGTCAATGTCCTTGAATTTATCCTTCATATTTTTTTCCAGTTCACTGTCAGATGATGACTTTCTATAATCTCTTTTTTTTACATCCTTGTATCTGATTTTTAGGCGATATACGCTTAGTGTCAGACGCAAAGTAGCAAAAATGAGTATTAAAGTCAAAATCAGCAGCACCAGAACAACAACGCCTACATCGATGCCGATATTTTCAAACAAATTGCTCATTATTTACTTTTTCTCCCCTTATCTAATTGTTTCAAAAAGCTCAATTAGTCTTTCTAATTCGTCAGCAGAGTAATATTCAATCTCAATTTTGCCCTTATTTTTATTTTTTCTTTGAATATATACTTTTGTTCCCACAATAGACTTCAATTTATCTTCAATATTATGATAAATCACCTCTTCTGCAGGATCTATGACTTTCTCTGGGATCTCCACTTTAGGTTTGTTGAGATTTTTGATTAATTTTTCTGTTTCACGAACACTTAATTTTTCGTCAAACACTTTCATTGCCACCGTATACTGATCATCGAATCCTTCAATTCCCAAAAGAGCTCTGGCATGACCGGTAGACAACATGTCATCGATCAACATTTTTTGAACTCTTTCATCTAACTTCAGTAAACGCATGGAATTTGTCACTGCCGTACGACTTTTTGACACTCTCTCTGCAATCTCATCTTGTTTCAATGAGAATTCATCCATCAAACGCTTATAAGCCACCGCTTCTTCAATAGGATTCAGGTTTTCTCGCTGAATATTCTCAATTAAGGAGATTTCCACGATTTCCTGCTCCGAAAAGTCCTTTATAATAACAGGAACTTCCTTTAATCCTGCCATCTTTGCCGCACG
This sequence comes from Lachnospiraceae bacterium, assembly GCA_963594675.1. Lineage (GTDB taxonomy): Bacteria > Bacillota > Clostridia > Lachnospirales > Lachnospiraceae > Ruminococcus_G. Next base: position 26,781 of record CAVBGA010000065.1, on the reverse strand, counting down.
CCACCGACGTTCTCCGGCAATTATCTCATAATAATTCTCTCTTTTCTTTACTAAAAGTGGCTGAAGCACGCCAAATTGCTTGATAGATTCCGCTAATTCCATCAATGCATCCTCATCAAACTGTTTTCTGGGCTGATCCCTATTTGGTTCCACCTTAGAAATTTTCACTAACAGTTCTTTTTTATTTTCCGCAGGTGTAATCACGGATTTTTCTATAGTTTTCGCGCTTCCTGTATCACTTATCTTATCAATTTTTCCTGTTTTCACAGGTGGCTTCGGTGGCTTCACATTGGATGTTGGAATCAGTGAATCCAGGCCTTTGCCTAATCCGCTTTTCTTTACAGCCATTATCCGTCCTCCCTGTCAATAACTTCCTGTGCTAATTTTCTGTAACTTTCAGCTCCCGCTGATTTATTATCATAGTAATTAATCGGCAATCCATAGCTTGGAGCCTCTGCAAGACGCACATTTCTGGGAATAATCGTCTTATAGATATTCTGCTGTAGATTGTTTTTTACATTTTCCACTACCTGTAAAGAGAGGTTAGTTCTTGCATCATACATAGTAAATACAATTCCTTCCATCTCCAAATCAGGATTTAATCTCTCCTGAACCAATTCAATCGTATGCATTAGCTGCGATAACCCTTCAAGCGCATAATATTCACACTGAATTGGCACTAATACCGTATTAGCCGTCGTTAAAGCATTGATTGTGAGCATATTTAAGGACGGAGGACAGTCAATCAATACAAAATCATACTGATCTAGAACCTCTGCAATCTTATTTTTCAAGATATACTCTTTTCCCTCAATGCCAATTAGCTCAATTTCTGCTCCGGCAAGATTGATATTAGAAGGTATCAAAGATAAATTATCAAATTCTAAAGACATGGTGCAATCCTGAACACTATCTCTATCCAGAAGCACTTCGTATACTGTCTTTTCTACGTCGTTTTTCTCCACGCCTAATCCACTACTGGTATTTCCCTGTGGATCCATGTCTATAACAAGGACTTTTTTCCCTAATTCGCCCAGACATGCTGATAAATTAATAGCCGTGGTAGACTTACCAACGCCACCCTTTTGGTTTGCAATAGCAATAATCCTGCCCAATGATCTTATACTCCTTCCTATAAAATAGATTTTTGGTACAAAAAGGCTTTTGTTTTCCAAAAAATAATGCCAGATTTATCGCAAAATTATATTTTCGTCTTTCTGACACCACAATAACAGACAATCACGCATTAATTTCCCCGAGACTGTTCTGACGCACCGCAAACAAACCACCATTGGCAGTTTTGTTACGGATATACAACTACAGAAATTATTATACCATTGAAAACTTCTTATTTCTACCACCAAAGCTACGGAATACAGCCTTTGTATCATGAAATTTATGTGAAACATTTTATTTTTCTACTTTTTTTGTTTCACGTGAAACATCGCCGATCATTCCTTAGTTCTCTATTCTATGTTTCACGTGAAACATCACCAGTCACTCCTTAGTTCTCTATTCTATGTTTCACGTGAAACATCACCAGCCATCCTTTAATTCTTTATTCTATGTTTCATGTGAAACATCACCAGCCATTCCTTAATTCTTTTATTCTATGTTTCACGTGAAACATCACCAGCCATTCCTTAATTCTTTCATTCTATGTTTCACGTGAAACATAGCCGGTTATTTCTTAATTCTTCATTTTATGTTTCACGTGAAACATTATCGATCACTCCTTAGTTCTTTATTCAATGTTTCACGTGAAACATTGGGCAAAAAAGGATAAATATCAATACTTGCGGCTTGCTCCAGAATAGATTATAATATTTATAACCAAGCTTTTGGGGAGGATAATTATTATGAAAAAACATATAAAAGGGTTATTAACAGCTGGAACCTTATTCACCACTTCCATGGTTGGTATTTCTATAATTAATAACATGATTTCTGCATCATCTACTTTCAAGGATTTGATGCACCCGAGTAGTGCTTCTCTTTATTCATGGAAGTTTGGGGATATTTATTATACAAAACAAGGTCAAGGAAAACCTTTACTTCTAATTCATGATTTGGATGTTGCCAGCAGTGATAAAGAATGGTCTTTAGTGGTAAAGGAACTTCAAAAAAATTATACTGTTTACACACTAGATTTACTGGGTTGTGGACGTTCAGAAAAGCCTGAGATTACTTACACCAATTTTCTTTATGTTCAATTAATTACAGATTTTATTCACAAGGTCATAAAAGAAAAAACAAATATTGTTGCCTCTGGTCTTTCTGCTTCCTTTGTCATTATGACATGTCTTAATGACTCCAGTATTATTGATAAGATGCTTTTAATTTCGCCTGAGGATTTGGCTATTCTTAACCAAGTTCCCAGTAAAAATTCTAAAACTGCCAAATTCATGATTGAACTTCCTATCATAGGAACTCTTATTTATAATATTATTACCTGTAGATCAAATATTGAACTTTTATTTACAGAAAAATACTTATTTAATCCATTTTCTATGAATGCAAGCTTTGTAGATGAATATTATGAATCTGCTCATTTAGATCGCAGCAAGGGAAAATATCTTCAGGGAAGTATTGTTGGTCGTTATGTCTATGCAAACGTGGCTAGAGCGTTAAAATCAATAGATAATAGTATTTTCATACTTTCTGGTGAAGAACATGAAAATATTCAAGAGACTATTGCTTTATATCAATCTTTGAATTCTTCCATTGAATATGAATTGATTCATAAAGCCAATAAGTTGCCCCAGTTAGAAAGTCCAGAAAAAGTGATTGAAACAATAAATTACTTTTTCCTGGATGAGGAAGAACTTGATGAATCAAATATGTATATGTGAAATTTGAAATACAAAATATAAAATTAAGCAACAAAGTAGAAAAGTAGAGTAATAAAAAACTTCCTTCAGCCTTGTACTGAAGGAAGTTTTTTTCACACTACTTTATCTCTCATTCACTCCTCTTTTATTTATATTTATATTTTTATTTTATCTTTGCTGCTTATTGCTTATGCTGTCTGATATTCGGATTTTCCAAATCCAAGAATTAACATGAAAATGGAATTCAGTAGTAAAAGACCTACTGTAAATTTCTTTCCAAATCCAAATGCCTTTGCAATTTTATAATTCAATCCTATAGTGATCAGAAAACCAGCAAAGAGAAGTACAGTGTCAATTGCATCGAACATTGTCAAATGAATAAATTTAAAAGAAAGGAAATTGGTTACAATTCCAGCCACAATGATTCCCCAACTTGCCAGAAACATCTTCTTATCCCACACTTTATCATATAAAATAAAGTCACTATACACAGGAATTAATGCTTTCCATTCTTTTACCCCCATTTTTGTAAAAATTTTCCACTTAGCTACTACCAAACAGATAGCTGCTATAATTGCCATTGGATAAGCGTTTGCGAAACTTGTAATTTCAGTTAACATAATGTTTTCTCCTTTTTATATCATCATTTTATATGTATTGCCACTAGTTCTTGATTATCCTTTTTTCTGTTTTTTATAGTATATTTTTTCCCTGCTTTATTTTACATAAGCGGATACTACATAGCCGGTTTTGCCCAGTCTTGGTGAATATACTAAGGTGTAATGATAGCCTGCATTTTTGAATCCCTTCTTCAGAATCGTAACATGCTCACCATTATAAAGGCGACCGATCTCTGTTTTTCTTGAATATACAGTTCTGCTTCTCAAGGCCAGATAATTCTTTGTTCCACGTACGACTGCTCCTCCAGTTACCATTTCCAATTCTTTCTCATTCATCATTGTTCTCATTTCGTTTTCTCCTTTTCTCTTTCTTTGATTTTTAATTTCTTTGTTTTCGTGTTTGCTTTCTGCTTTTTATTTTTGTGTTTTGCTTTTGTTTTTTTGTTTTGTTTTGTTCCTTTCGATGTATCTATAATAGCAAGGGAATCTGAAGAGAAAAACACTTCTATCATAAGGATTTCTATTTCCTTTCTTAAGCTAATCTGAATCGAGAATTTTACTAGCAATAAAAGAGGAGTTCTCACGAAAATGTGAGAACTCCTCTTTTATTGCTACAATGATATTCAATAATCACATCCAATGTTTTTTAATCTACGCTAGTGGGAAAAAAGGGTTTGAGAACACCTGCCAGTTTAGCAATTGGCATCGTCTGCAGCCATACACGACCTGGACCTGTAATCTCTGTATTAAAGAATCCCTCACCACCTAATAATTTATTTTTTAGACCGGGAACAGTTTTTGCTTCCATACTGCAAGTAGCATCCATTCCTGCAAGATGACCAGTGTCAACTACAATCTTCTGGCCTTTTTCCAGATTGTACTCAACTACATGACCATCAAATTCTGCAAATACTATACCCTGACCTGAAATCTTCTGCATGATGAATCCTTCACCACCGAATAAACCAGAGGATATTTTTTTTGCTACATTCGCTGAAAGCGTTACACCTGCTTCTGATGCCAAAAATGCTTTCTTCTGCAGAATAATATCATTGCCAGGTTTCATTTCAAATGCACGAATAGATCCAGGCATACTTGACGCAAATGCAATCATACCAGATCCACCTTTTGCTGTATAAATGTTCTGGAACATTGCTTCACCGGAAAATAATCTTCCAAATGCCTTACCTACGCCTCCATTTGTTGTGGTCTCCATTTGCATGTTTGGAGACATCCATGACATGCCACCACCCTCAGTGATCATTTTCTCATCTTTCTCTAAGCTGCAAATTACTACGGGAAGTGTGCCTCCTTGAATTTCAAATTTCATTGTTTTCCTCCTTAATTGTTTTCCTTTTTGTTTTTTAATTTTCCTTTGTTTTACTGTTTGGTATTTCTTGATTTGTATTACTTGTTTTCTATGAACTAATCATATCAATATAATCTAAAGATGAGAATAGACTTTTCATAACTCATACCATAATTTTCCTTAAATTTAACCTAATAAAAAGAGGCTATCAAAAAATGATAACCTCTTTTCTCATTTATTTAATTTTTCTGATATTAACTATCCGACTCTGTATCTGAAGATGAATCAGAATCCGAACCAGCTGATGATATCAGCTCTTTATAATCACTGATAATATTCTTTACTTTTACCTTATTTACAAGGTATTTCTTACCATCGCTTCTTACAGCCATATAGAAGTTGTTGTCATAAGGACTGTAATCAATACTGGTTGTACTTCCATCAGAGGAGGTAAATACAAAACTAAAGGTTGCATCATTTACCGGATTCTCTGTTGTGGATTTCTGTGCAGTAATTGCTGTCAAAGTATTGAAGAATGTGGAGAAATCTGTTGCCTCCAACTCCTCTCCATCCATATCATAGCTTACTGTAGTTGTTGTACTTGAACTGGAGTCATCATCACTATCTGAATCATCAGAATCCTCATCATCCGAATCATCATCACTGCTTTCTTCTCTTGTTATTGTGAATACATGATTTTCTCCATCCAATGTAACAGACATCTGATCCACATTTGACAGGGAAATTGCACTGAAGGACATATTTTCCAGAGATGCCGGATCGATATTAATCAAGCTGTCCAGGCTGTCCGCACTTACGCTATGTACCTGTGTAGAATCATCTGTTCTTACATAGTATCCATCGCTTCCATCGCTATTTCCAATATAGAAGGTTGCTGTTTTAACAACGGTTTCCTCACTGTCATCATCACTATCTGTTGAATCGCTGTCTGAACTGCTATCTTCGGAATCGCTATCCGAACTATCTGTATCATCAGAGTCATCATCATCGGAATCTTCTGTGCTAGTATAAGTGATTGTTACCGTTCTTGCCGGCTGATCCAAACCATACTGAGAGAAGTCCTGACAATCATATTCAAGGAATGAGCTATAAGAAATTTCTGTAGCAGCACTAAGTACGGTACTCATATTTGTTGTAGAAATCTCGGTTTCATTTCCCTGGGCATCTGTCAAAATCCAGTTGGAGGAATCATCCTCTTGGCTAAAGGTATAATCGCTGTCCCCTCCGCTTACCTGCAGCTGTGTTACATTAGATGAGCTAATGGTAGGGAAGCTGTCTTCCTTAGCATAATTGGTCAGATTTCCAGAGAATACTGTGGCAAAATCACTGCTGATGGCATATACCTTATCTGTATCATCATTTAAATAGATATAGCAATAAGATGCCGCCTCATTGGTATCTCCGATGGTAATCTTTGTTTTATTTCCATCAGTGTCTTTTATCGTTACCACATCTTCTGGATCATCCAAGCCATACTCTGACAAATCATCTACGTCATCCAACTCACGTTGCGCCTTAACATCAGAAAGTGCACTTGTCAGATTTCCAATTTGATCTTCATCCACAGGATAAGTATCATGATTTTTTAAAGTCCATCCATCATCACCCTGAATGAAGGTGTATTTTTCGTCTGAAATATAAAAACTAAGTTTTGCAATATCATCAGAGTCTATTTCATAAACTGTTGTTCCCTCGTCTGAAGAAGACTCTGCTTCTTCCGTTTTACTTACGTAATTCTTCAGAAGCAGATAAATCACACATAGTACCACAAACGCTATGAGAAGAATCAGAAGAGGAAGATTCTTTCTTTTCTTCATTAGCGTTTTCTCCTTCTCAACCAGATAACAAGACCAATAATCAGGCAAGCTGCCGGGATGATAAAGATGGTTACGACCATCCAGAAGTAAGCATCAAAAGCTGTCAGTGACAGGGTCTGTGTCTGTGTACTCTTAGCTGCAATAGAAATAGATGTTGTATTTTCATCATCATCTGATTTACACAGATAAGACAAAGTACTGGTCAGCAGTTTCGTATCACCACCGGAGATTAACTCATCTACCTGGTCATTCAAAAGACTGGAGGATGTGAAGTATACAAGATTTGTTGTTTCATCTCCACTTTCCTCAGTAGCAAGCATACCTACATTAAATGGACCATCGATGTCTCCATCCTCCTTCTCATAGGTTTCCATATTCTGTGCGTCAACCTTAGTGTAAGAAGAATCTGTTGTTGTCAAAAGTGGAGTCAAGGTTACGGTATCTCTGACTTCTTCTGTCTCTTGGATACTCTGAGCTGCCGGCATCAAAAGATAAGTTCCATCCTCTGACAGGCTGCTGGTAATATCAGAACCACTCTCAACATTCGGAATGATATAGTAAGGAGTCTGGGCAGCATAATGGTTGGTATCGCCCTCCATGATGACACCGGTTCCTGTCTCCATACCATAATTTTGAAGTACACTTTCAAGATTAGTAAATGTATCCTGATTGTAATCTGTATAAATTACAGCATTACCACCTGCCTCTAGGTAGTTGGTAATCTTTTCTGCCTCTTCAGAAGAAATATCTGAAGTCGGAGAAAGAATCATCAAACAATCTGCATCATCGGGAACTGACTCTTCTGTAACCAGATTCAAAGTTTCTACATCAATGTTCTCTTTATTAATAGCAGAAGTGAAGCTATCAGAAATTTCCGCCTCTCCATGACCTTCCAAAGTATAGAGTTTCGGCAGATTTTCAGATGTTACATATTCCAGAGCACTAGTAATCTGTCCCTCAGCATCGAATCCTGTTGTCTGTGTAGAATAAGTAGAATAATCCACAGAAGTTTCATACATATCAGAATAGTTAACAACCTTGCTGCGGTCGCCACATACAACAATGACACTGTTGTCATTAACTGTACTATCTGTATATTTTGATGTGAAATTAGGATTTACTACGGGATCCTTCTGTTTTACTGTAATCTTATCAGAGTAGTCATCATAACGTTCCAAAATCTTTTGGATATTGTCATCTTCTTGACCACTTTGAACGATATAGTAAATAGTAATATCTTTATCAAGTGTTTTGATATAATCTTTCGTATCATCTGTAAGTGTATACAATTTCTGGGTACTCATATCAAATTCTGTATATTGAGAAGGAATCTCAGACACGATCAAGTTAATTACCACAATCACTGCAATCACAACTACGGTAATTCCTACACTATAGGAACCTTTTTGCATGATTTTCTTTCCGTTGCTGGAAAAGATTTTACGAAAAAGATTTTTGAAAACGTTCTTAAAATTAATCTTATTTTTAAATTTTTTCATCTTATCCTCCTTAACTCCAGCGTCTCTTCAAGATGGACTGAATCGTCAGGAACAGGAAAATAACCATTACAGATACAAAATAAACTAATCCTGAAAGGTCAAAAATACCATTGACGAAGTTATCCAAATGGTCTGTAATATTAAACACACTGAAGAAATTCTGTATTCCATTCTCAAATAAAGAGGATTTAATTGCATAGGTAATACACAATGCTGCAATACCTACGATAGCTACAATATAAGAAATCAGTGTCGTCTTGCTCATGAGATAAATAATATAAGCAAGAATCAAAACCAGAATAATAAATACAATCAAAGCAGAAAAGGAACTGGTTCCAAAGAAGGAAGTAATTCCACTTTCCATATATGCAGCCAAAAGAACGATAAATGAAAGAACAGCTGCGATAATCTGGCTCTCTGTAATTGCAGAGAAGAACATTCCTACTGCAATGCAGGCACTTCCTAACAAATAAAATCCAAAAATAGATGTATAAGCCATCTTAAGAGAAACAGTACCGAAGGATTTCAGAATAATGGGATAAAATCCAATAATAACCATAGGAATCAGGTAGATCGTTATCATTGCAAAAAACTTGCCCATAACCACCTTAGTTACACTAATAGGCGCTGTTAACAAAAGCTGGTCTGTTTTCATTCTTCTCTCTTCTGCCAAAACACGCATGGTAAGAATTGGCATAGCCACAATAAAAATAAAGGTAATGGCACTTAATGTATTTCCAATTACACTATATCCGGAACTCAGATTATATCCTGTAAAATAAATACCGGTGATGAGCAAAATGAAAAACATGAATACAAATCCGATCATGGATGTGAGATAACTTTTCAGCTCTTTTTTATAAATCGCCAGCATGATCTGTCTCCTCCTTTACTTCAGATTCTGTCTCATCAGCTTCTTCTTTTTTCAAACTTTTCAATGCTTCATCTGCTGTCGCAAAGAACTTTGAATTTTTCGGCTTTTCTTCCTTGCTACTTGCTTTGTCCTGATTTTCATTTTCTGTCAGTTCAAGGAAGATATCCTCAAGTGAAAGCTTATTGTATTCCATCTTAATGATGGGGCATTTTGCCTCAGCCATACGATAAAAAAGCATCTCGCGAAGATCTGTCGTCTCAGCAGTCTTCACGCTGACATCCATTCCACTGTCTTCTTTAGATGGAGCAATACTAAATTCTTCAATCTCAGGTATTGCTGAAAGAATTTTATTAATTTCTTCTTTCTTTCCCTTAATAGTCAATTCCAGCTCATTTGAGCCCATTGCCATCTTGCTCAGATTGTCTGTAGTATCACAAGCTACCAGTTTTCCATGGGAAATGATCATAACATCATCACAAACCGCACTGATTTCCTGCATAATATGTGAACTCAGGATTACGGTATGTTTTTTTCCAAGGCTCTTGATCAAATCACGAATCTCAATAATCTGTTTCGGATCCAATCCTACAGTCGGCTCATCAAGAATAATAACTTCTGGATAACCAAGAATTGCCTGGGCCAAACCAGTTCTCTGTTTGTAACCTTTGGAAAGGTTCTTGATCAAACGACCTTTCATACTTTCCAGATTCGTCAGCTTGATGACATCCTCAATCTGTTTTTCCCTATCTTCTTTTGGAATTTTCTTTAATTCTGCAACGAATTTCAAATATTCGTACACAGTCATGTCAAAATAGAGAGGAGGCTGCTCCGGCAGATAACCGATGCATTTTTTCGCCTCCTCAGGTTCCTCAAGAATGTTATGACCATTAATCAGCACCTCTCCTTCTGTAGATGCAATATAGCCGGTAATGATATTCATTGTTGTGGATTTACCTGCACCATTAGGGCCCAGAAATCCATAAATCCGACCATCTTCCACAGTAAAGGACAGATCGTTAACAGCCACATGATTGCCGTACTTTTTTACCAAGTTTTTTACTTCAATCACGACTTTTCCTCCCATAATAAGATTTTACAATTTACTTTACTATAGTATTGTGATATCTAATCGAATAAATTGTGTTTTTTCAGTGAACATAAGAAACAATAAAGAAAAAAGGCCTTATAAGGGTTCCTTGGAAGGAAGTCCCGCTTTTCTTGGGTATTTTTTTGGTGTATTCTTTGTTTTTTCTATGATAATAAAGGATCTTTCAATATCTGTGTTTGCCAGCATAAATTTTTCACAGGCAGTTAATTTTCCACCTAATATAGAGATGGCTTTTTTTGAATACTCCATCTCTTCTTCAATTTTTCCAGATTTATAAGAAATAAGTTTTCCTGACTTATCCACAAAAGGAAGGCAATATTCCGAAAGTGTCCTCAAATCAGCCACTGCTCTAGACACACAAAGTTGATAATTTTCCCTATAATCTGCCTGTTTTGCAAAATCCTCGGCTCTGCCGTGAATTGTTTTTGCTCCCTCTAATCCTGTCTTCTCAATTACCGCATCCAGAAATCCAATTCTTTTTTTCAAAGAATCTAAAAGAGTAATTTTCAAATGTGGAAATGCAATTAAAAGCGGAATTCCCGGAAATCCAGCCCCAGTTCCTACATCAATCACTGTCTCTATCTTCTCCATATCACAAACCTTTGCAATGGATAGACTATCTAAAAAGTGGCGCAAAACTACTTCATCCCACTCTGTGATTCCTGTCAGGTTCATAACCTTGTTCCACTCCACCAACATTTCGTAATAACAGATAAACTGCTGCATCTGTTGCTCACTAAGCTGAATATTCAGCTCTTTTAATCCATCTTCAAAGACAGAGAGATCATATGTATTGGGCATTACCATTCTCCTTTTCAACTTTTATGACTTTGCAGATACACCAGAAGTACAGAGATATCCGCTGGTGATACACCAGAAATTCTAGAAGCCTGTCCTATATTTTCCGGCCGATAGAGATTCAGCTTCTGAACCGCCTCGATGCGCAGACTGTTTACATTTTCATAAACAATAGATTCTGGAATTTTCTTTGATTCCATTTTCTTAAATTGCTCCACCTGCTTTAACTGGCGCTTGATATAACCGCTATATTTTATATTAATATTTACCTGCTCTTTTACATCCCAGGCAAGATCAGGTCGCTCAGGATCCAGACTTTCCAATGCTTCATAATCCAATTCCGGTCTGCGAATCAATTCTCCTAAGGTCGTTCCTGTTTTTAAAGGGGTGCTTTCCTTTGATTTCAAGAAATTTTGTACACATTCCGAAGCGCCAATGTGAGTATTTTCCACACGTTCCATCTCCAATGTGATTAACTTTTCCTTTTCCAGCAATTGATCATAGATTTCCTGACTGATGAGACCAGCTTCATACCCTTTTTTGCGCAAACGAAGATCCGCATTATCCTGGCGCAGCAAAAGTCGATACTCTGCCCGGCTGGTCATCATGCGGTAGGGCTCTCTGGTTTCCTTAGTAACCAAATCATCAATCAATACACCAATATATGCCTCCGAACGATCTAAAATTAAAGGATCTTTTCCCTTAATAAAAAGTGCCGCATTGATACCTGCAATTAATCCCTGGGCTGCCGCTTCTTCATATCCGGAACTTCCATTAAACTGACCACCACTGAATAATCCCTTTATATTCTTAAATTCCAGTGAATGTTTTAACTGGCGGGGATTAATACAATCATATTCGATAGCATAGGCATTTCTTACGATTTTCGCATGCTCAAGACCTGCCACCGAATGATACATTTCATGTTGAACATCCTCGGGAAGAGAACTGGACATGCCACCTACATACATTTCATGGGTATAAAGTCCCTCTGGCTCTATGAAGACCTGATGCCTATTCTTATCAGCAAAACGCACTACCTTATCCTCTATAGAGGGACAATATCTTGGTCCCGTTCCCTCAATCATACCGGAATACAGAGGAGAGCGATCCAGATTATTTCTAATAATCTCATGGGTTTTTTCATTGGTATAAGTCAGCCAGCAGGAAACCTGGTCAATCTGTACGCTTTCCGGATCTGTGGAGAAGGAGAAAGGAACAACCCTTTCATCACCAAATTGTTCTTCCATCTTAGAAAAATCAATGGTCCTTCCATCGATTCTGGCAGGAGTTCCTGTCTTAAAACGAAACATCTCTATCCCCAGGGCTTTCAGGGAATCCGTAAGATAATTGGCCGCCTGTAAGCCATTTGGTCCCGTATAATTACTGATATCTCCGTAAATACATCTTGCCTTTAAGTAGGTTCCTGTACACAAAACAACTGCTTTTGCCCTATACTCTGCCCCTGAAAAAGTTTTTACGCCTGTAATTCTTCCATCTTCTGATAAAAGCTCCGTTACCTCTGCCTGTTTAATGGTCAAATGATCTGTATTTTCCAATACCTGTCTCATACTGCAGCTATAATTGCTTTTATCTGCCTGAGCTCTTAAGGAATGAACCGCTGGTCCTTTGGATTTATTTAGCATCTTAGATTGAATAAAGGTTTTATCAATATTCTTTCCCATTTCACCGCCAAGGGCATCTATTTCTCTTACCAAATGTCCCTTAGAACTTCCTCCTACATTGGGATTACATGGCATAAGCGCAATACTATCCACACTCACGGTGAACATTATGGTTTCCATCCCCATTCTTGCACATGCCAGTGAAGCTTCACAACCAGCATGTCCTGCTCCAACTACCACAACATCATAATTTTCTACTAATCGGTTCATAACTGCCCCCATTATACTTGCATGATTATATGTTCATAATTATCTTCATGATTTTTATTTTCATGATCTTATTTTCCTGTGCAAAATTTGCTGAATATCTCATTTACCAGGTCTTCTCCAACATTTTCCCCTGTGATACTTCCTAAAGAATCACAAGCCCCCATTAAATCTATGGAATAAAAATCTTCCGGCATACCATTGGCTATACTTTCTTCCACCAAACCTAAACTTTTCTCAGCCTCATCTAAGGCCTTCTTATGCCGGATATTGGTAATATATACTTCATCGTTAAATGATATCTCTCCCTTAAAGAACATCGAACGAATCGTTTTTGATAATTCTTCCAAACCTTCTTCCGTCTTTGCTGAAATCTGTAGAACCGGAAGATTCATTTCTGCTTTCAATCCTTCTTCATCCACTTTACTTTCTAAATCTGTTTTATTAAAAAGTATAATGGTTTTCTTCATTGATTTGCGAATCATATCCATGATCTCTCTATCATTTTCGTCCAAAGGAATGGAGGAATCTACCACATACAAAATAAGATCCGCGTCAGCTGCATGTTCTCTGGCCATTGTTACGCCAATCTTTTCCACCACATCCTGCGTATCCCTGATACCAGCAGTATCTATAATGCGAAGAGAAACACCACCAATATTGATATTTTCTTCCAAGGCGTCTCTTGTGGTTCCTGCAATATCAGTAACAATTGCTTTCTTTTCCCCTACCAATAAATTCATTAAGGAGGATTTTCCTGCATTAGGTTTTCCTATAATTACAGTTTTGATTCCCTCCCTTATCATTTTTCCCTCGGAAAAACTAGCAATCAAGTGATTAATTTTCTTCTTTTCTTCTCCTACAATTACTTCCAGCTCTTCTCCAAATCCTTCAATATCATAATGTTCTGGATCATCCAAAGCAGATTCTATATAAGCCACCTGATGGAGAAGCTTCTCTCTTATTTCTGATATTTTTCTCTCCAGAGATCCTGACAATTGACTTAGAGAACTTTTTAAAGCATAAGAACTTCCTGCATGAATAAGATCCATCACCGCCTCCGCTTTAGAAAGATCCATCTTTCCATTCAAAAAGGCTCTCTTAGAAAATTCTCCCGGCTCTGCAGGTCTGGCTCCCGCCTTTACAGCAGCATCCAATACTCTTTGCATAGCATAAATTCCGCCATGGCAATCAATCTCTACTGTATTTTCTCCGGTATAAGTGTGGGGTGCTTTCATAATCATGACCAGTACTTCATCAATCATATCCTCCCCATCAAAAATATAGCCATAATGAATGGTATGAGTTGCAACTTCTCTAATATCCTTATTCTCATTTTTGGGATGAAATATCTTATATAGGATATTAAGTGCATCCTCCCCACTCATACGTATAATACCAATTCCCGAAGAAGCCATAGCTGTGGCCGATGCAACGATCGTATCATTCAACTGAAACATAATTTTTCTCCTATAACAAGTACGTAAAAAAGCTGCTGCACCTGTTGGATCAAGTGCAGCAGCTCAAAGCCTCACAGGCCTTTATCTTTTATATGCTATTACTACATGACGGTAAGGCTCACTGCCTTCACTGTATGTTTCTACATATTTGTTGCCCTGAAGAGCAGAATGAATAATTCTTCTCTCATAGGGATTCATGGGTTCCAGAGATACCGGCTTTCTGGTCTTTCTTACCTTATAAGCGATATTCTTTGCCAGATTTTCAAGAGTATCTTTTCGACGGCTTCTGTAATTTTCTGTATCAAGTTTTACTCGAATATAATGTTCAAGGCTCTTATTTACAACGAGACTTGTGAGATATTGAAGAGAATCCAGTGTCTGACCTCTCTTACCAATCAGAATACCCATATCTTCGCCTTCGAAATCAATATTCAAAGTTCCAGATTCTTTATCATATTCTGACTTAATCTCTACAGGAAGCTCCATTGATTTAAATACATCAGAAAGGAAAGTCACTGCATCCTTGTTAATCTTTTCAATCTCTTCTTCAGAGCGATCAACAATTACATATTCTTTTCTTTCAGGCGTTTTTCTCTCTTCCTGACTTCTTTCACGTCTGGGTTTACGCTCACCCTTCTTTTCCGCCTTGAAATCATTTTTTCTATTCTTTTTATCCAGCTTTTTCTCAACTTTTTCCACTTTCTTTTCAGAAGCGAATTCATCTTTGCTGTCCGGCTGTTTTTTCTCTACAACGGCTTCTTCCTGTGCATTTACAGCTGTATCTTCAGCTTTTACAACTTTCTTTTCCGTTTTTTCAACAGCCTTCTCAACTGGTTTTTTTACGTCTTCTTCAACAGAAACGGTCTCTTCGGATTTTTTGCGAACCTTAATAATCGCAGGTTTGCTTCCGATGCCAAGGAAGCCTGAAGTACCTTCACGAACAACCTGGATCTCAAGACTATCGCTGGAGGCTCCCAACTCAATACATGCTTTTGTAATCGCATCATCTACGGTTTTTGCAGAAAACTCTGTGAATTCTGTACCCATAACTACACCCCCTATTTTTCAATTACTATTTTTTCTTATTCTTTTCGTCGTACCTTTTCACCATATTCGCCTTAGCAGCAATACTATTTGCTTTGACTTTATCGCTGTTATAGTAGGCTTCTGCTTTTGCGAGAGCTTCCTCTCGTTTTTCTGCATCGACGCCATCGAATTTTTTATCAATACGCTTTGCATTCTGCGTAGCAGTCTGTGTAATCTGAGAAGGACGTTCACCCTTCTTTTCACGTTTTGCCTTCGCTTTTTCCTGATTCTCTTTCACAAGAGCTTCTATATCAATTCGATCCAAGTGTCTATTAATCACCAACTGCTGTACACAACGAACCAGTGCACCGGCAATCCAGTAAATACCAACACCAATAGGGAATGTAATACAGAAAAATGCAGACATAAGCGGCATCATAAGATTCATGCTCTTCATGGATGCTTCCATGCTACTTCCTGCTTCTGCTCCACCGGTTGTGGAAGACTGAGGCATCAAACGATAGTTAAGCCACTGAGTAAACCAAGCAAGAACCGGAACAAGTACTGCACCGATCAACATCAACCAATGATGATTATGTAAAGACTCCTTAATCAGTACCCATGGTGTATCAGAAATGTTCATACCACAGAACATACTAACAGACTTCAATTGGCTGTGTGTCTTTGTAATTACATCTGTAAAACCGCTAAAATCAGATACTTTTGAAAGTTCTGTCCACTGAGAGGTGGTCAGCTTATACAGAAAATCAATGATGGAATTCTTCGTTGCTACCCCATCATTTAATGTAAGGCTAAAATTTGAAATTGTATTATTTTCGAGAAACTTTTGAATAATGCTGGTGTAATCAGAAGTAGATGTAATATTACCAACCAAATCAGTAAAAATTCCTCTTACACTTCCAATATAACCCGGTATATGATAAATAACCTGATACAGAGCGAACATTACCGGAAGGATAATGACCATCTGCACACAGCTTCCTGTAGGAGAAACACCATATTTTTCATATACAGCTTGTGTCTCCGCCTGCATTTTCTGCATGGAAACCTGGTCCTTTTTATTCTTATACTTGTCTTGGATTTTTCTAATCTCAGGCATCATAATGCTGTTCATTCTTGAGAACTTCTGCTGCTTAATCTGCAGAGGTGTCATCACAGCATACATGAGAATGGTAAATAAAATAATAGCAAGACCAATATTCGGTATGCCAATTTTTTCCAGCAGAAGGAAGATTCCGCTGATAATGTAACCCAGAATATCAGCGATCCAATTAATGATCGGCATACTGGATTTCGTCAATACGATATTCAAAATGTTTACCTCCGATGACGTGCCAGACACGTCTTGTAATCCTAGAAAACATTTGATCCTGCACATGCCTTATCATCACGGAACAGGATCATAACCTCCTTTTGAGAACGGATTGCACCTGAGAATTCTCCAAATAGCAAGCAGACTTCCCTTAAAAGCTCCATATTTTTCAATAGCCTGCAATCCATAATTCGAACATGTTGGAGTATAAGGACAGCATGTCCTTTTTAAAGGAGAAAGATATTTCTGATAAAAACGAATTAAACTAATCAGAATTCTTTTCATGATCATTCTCCTTATCTACGATATGATGTTTTCCCGCAAGATGCATGAGCGCACTCTCTATCTGTGAATAGCCACAATCTTTTGCATTCACCCGTGCGATCACTACTATATCCAATCCCTGGGGAAAGCTCTCCTCATTAAGACGATAGCTCTCTCTGATCAATCTGGTCAGTCTATGACGAACGATACTGTTACCTACTTTTTTACTGACCGATATTCCCAGCCGGTTTACTTCAAGTTTATTCTCTTTTATATACATCACCAGATAACGGTTAGCAATCGAACTTCCTCTTCTATAAACCAGCTGGAAATCCCTGTTTTTTTTCAGACTTTCCGAATATTTCATTGGATACTTCTTTCAAAATTTCATAAATGAAATAAGAGAAGAAAAGACCACATAACTGCGGTCTTTATGCTGACAAACTCTTTCTTCCTTTTAATCTTCTGGCAGCTAAAACTTTTCTTCCGCCCTTTGTGGACATTCTTGCTCTGAAGCCATGAACTTTAGCTCTGGATCTTTTTTTCGGCTGAAATGTCATTTTCATGCTGAAAGCACCTCCTTCTTTTATAACCCTTTTCAGTTTTATTTCTTTATTTATTTTATTAAATAAGCCCTGATAATTCGATACTATCGGGACCTATACGATAAAACATCATTACAATTATATTCATAAAGATATGCTAAGTCAAGTTTTTTTATTGTACAAATTGCAGGTAATCCCTATTATCTGCATAAATAGCAAGTTATCCCCATGCTATCCACACTTTTCCCCAGTTTCCACTAGTTAACGTAAGATTATCCACATTTTGTGGATAACTTGTGGAAAACATGTGGTTTGTGTGTGTTTTAACGTGAATTTATTTTAATTTTTCCCATAAATATCAACATTTACAGGTGTGTATTATATTTTTCATTAACCACATTTTTTATTATACCACCATATTATGGTAACCTGAATAGGAAATTAAGATTGATAAAAGCTTCTAATTATTATAATATATGGTAGAGAGATTATGTTTTAGAAATGGAGATAGATTACTATGGACATTATTATCGAAAAATGGCCTGCTATTTTGGACCTTGTAAAAAATGATTTGGAATTATCTGACGTTTCATTTAATACTTGGCTTAAACCCCTGAAAGTCCATTCAGTACAGGACAACACCGTTTATATCATCGTACAGGCTGAGTCTTTTATTACCTATATAAAGAAGAAATTCGAACTTCATCTTAAGGTAGCAATCACAGAGATTACTGGCAAAGACTGCAATATCAGTTTTGTCATTCCTGAAAATGTCCCAGAAGTCTCCGTTAATAATACAAATTCTAAGAAAACAATCAGCTACAGCGATACCAATCTGAATGATAAATATACATTCGACACTTTTGTGGTAGGCAGCAACAATAAGTTCGCCCATGCCGCATCCCTTGCTGTAGCGGAATCTCCTGGTGAGATCTACAATCCTCTTTTTATTTATGGAGGTGTTGGTCTCGGGAAGACTCATCTGATGCATTCAATTGCTCACTTTATTTTGGGAAATGATCCTACTAAAAGGATTCTTTACGTTACCAGTGAGGATTTTACAAATGAAGTCATTGATTCCATTCGTAATGGAAATAATGCAGCGATGTCCAAGTTCCGTGAAAAGTATCGCAATATCGATGTGCTTCTGGTAGACGATATTCAATTTATTATAGGAAAGGAATCTACCCAGGAAGAATTTTTCCACACCTTTAATGCGCTTCACAGTCAGAAAAAACAGATTATCATTTCATCTGATAAACCTCCTAAAGATATGGAGATTTTGGAAGATCGTATTCGTTCACGCTTTGAATGGGGACTTATTGCTGATATTTCTCTTCCTGACTATGAGACACGAATGGCCATTCTCCGTAAAAAAGAAGAAATGGACGGTTACAATGTAGATGATTCCGTCATTGAATACATTGCTACCAACATCAAGTCCAATATCCGTGAGCTGGAAGGTTCGCTTAACAAGATTATGGCCTATGCCAACCTTGAAAAAAGGGAAGTAAACTTGGAACTGGCTGAACAGGTACTTAAAGATATTATTTCTCCTGATGAAAATAAGGTAGTTACCGCTGATGATATTATCAATACCGTAGCGGAACACTTTGATATTAGCCCTGATGATATCAAAAGCAGCAAGCGAAGTCAGAAAATCAGTTATCCAAGACAGATTGTTATGTATCTCTGTCGCGATATGACTTCCCTGACTCTTGCAGGTATCGCTAAATTTTTAGGAAAAAGTGATCATACGACCGTAATTAACGGAGTTAAAAAGATTGAAAAGGAAATGCAAACAAATGAGGATACGCAAAACACCTTAGCTGTCCTCAAAAAGAAACTCAGTCCTTCTGTCAAAAATTGATAAAAGGGGTTTCTTCCTATTATATATAAATTTATAAAGTTATTCACATTTCATTGTGGATAATGTGTTTATTTCATGTGGATAATTTGTTGATAACTTCGATATAAATTTTTCACTCAAGTTATCAACATTGAAATCACACATTTTAAACTTATTTCAGACATAGTTATCCACTTAGACATGTCTTGATTTTACTGGCTTTTTTGAGCCTTTTCACAAATCCACAGCCCCTACGGCGGATACGACGGATTTTTTATTTAATTTATTAATTTAAGCACTGTGTCAAACAGAAAGGGAGTTATACACATTATGAAATTAATCTGTTCGAAAGCTGAATTATTGAAAAGTGTCAATATAGCACTCAAGGCTGTACCATCCAAAACCACCATGCCTATTCTTGAGTGTATTCTGATTGACGCTTCTTCCGGCAATATCAAATTTACATCCAATGACATGGAACTTGGTATTGAAACCAAAGTGACAGGTCGTGTTGAAGAAAAAGGAATTGTTGCACTTGACGCTAAGATTTTTTCTGACATTATAAGAAAACTTCCTGACAGTGATGTAATTATTTCTACGGATGATCGGTTGAATACTACCATTGTTTGTGGTAAAGCTAAATTTTCTATTCCGGGAAAAGATGGTGAAGATTTTGCTTATCTGCCTATTATTGATAAAAATCAATGTGTCAGAATTTCACAATTCACTTTGAAGGAAGTTATCCGTCAAACAATTTTTTCTATTGCAGCCAATGAAAATAATAAAATGATGACAGGTGAACTCTTTGAAATAAAAGATAATATTCTGAAAGTAGTGTCACTTGACGGTCATCGTATTGCTATTAGAAAAATTGAATTGAAAGATTCCTATCCAGATATTAAGGTTATTGTTCCTGGTAAGACTCTTGGTGAGGTCAGTAAGATTCTTTCCGGTGAGATGGAAGATAATGTAGATCTTTATTTTACAGACAATCATGTTATGTTTGAATTTGATGATACAATTGTAGTTTCACGACTTATCGAAGGCGAATATTTCAGAATTGATCAGATGCTTTCCAGTGATTATGAGACAAAACTGGAGATTAATCGAAAAGAATTCATAGATTGTATTGATAGAGCCACTCTTTTTGTAAAAGAGGGAGACAAAAAGCCGATCATCATTGATATTCAAGATCGACAGATGGAATTAATGATTAATTCTCAGATTGGTTCCATGGATGAAAATATTGAAATTACCAAAGAGGGAAAGGATATTATGATTGGATTCAATCCTAAATTTTTGATTGACGCTCTCAGGGTGATTGATGATGAAACCGTTTCTGTTTATCTTGTGAACCCAAAAGCACCATGTTTTATCAAGGATGAGAATGAAAATTATATTTATTTGATTCTTCCCGTAAACTTTAATGCAGTGAGATAGGAAAATTATGAAAGTAATCAAACTTAGAGATGAATTTATCAAACTTGGCCAGGCACTTAAGGCCGCAGACTTAGTGTCAGATGGAGTTGAAGCAAAATTTGTAATTCAGGATGGTCTTGTAAAGGTAAATGGAGAAGTAGATACCCGAAGAGGAAAAAAACTTTATGACGGTGACATTGTCACATATGAAGATGAGACGATAAAGATTGAAAAGTAGGC
Source organism: Lachnospiraceae bacterium (assembly GCA_963594675.1). Lineage (GTDB taxonomy): Bacteria > Bacillota > Clostridia > Lachnospirales > Lachnospiraceae > Ruminococcus_G. Next base: position 5,876 of record CAVBGA010000065.1, on the reverse strand, counting down.
TGTCATAGAAAATGCACATCAAGAAATTAGAGTTACATAATTTTAGAAATTATCATTCGCTGGATATGGATCTGGATTCAGGAACGAATATTTTCTTTGGGGACAATGCCCAGGGAAAGACGAATATCCTGGAAGCTGCTTATCTTTGTGGGACAACAAAATCCCACAGAGGAAGCAAAGACAAAGAAATGATTCTGTTTGACAGTGATGAAGCACATATCAGAATGCATATTGAAAGACATGAGATTACCTATCGAATCGATATGCATTTGAAAAGAAATAAAGCCAAAGGAATTGCTATTAATGGACTCCCCATTAAAAAAGCAGCAGAGTTGTTTGGTATTGTGAATATGGTATTTTTTTCACCGGAGGATCTTAATATTATAAAAAATGGTCCTTCGGAGAGAAGAAAATTCATGGACATGGAATTATGTCAACTAAATAAAATTTATCTTTCGGATTTGACAAAATATAACCATATCCTAAATCAAAGAAATAAACTTCTCAAAGATATTTATTTTTCACCGGATTTGGAGACAACTCTGGAGGTTTGGGATGAGCAGCTGATCACTTATGGAAAGAGAATTATAAGGGAAAGAAAAAAATTCACTGAGGATCTTAATCTCATCATATATGATATTCATAAGAATCTTACGGGAAAGAAGGAAGAGATAGAGATTCTATATGAACCGGATGTTACAGAAGAGTCCTTTGCGGATACACTGTCAAATGTCAGAGAAAAAGATTTGAAAATGAAGATTACATCTCATGGACCCCATAGAGATGATCTGTGTGTGAAAATTAATCAAATCGATATAAGAAAATATGGTTCTCAGGGGCAGCAAAGAACGGCTGCATTATCTCTGAAACTTTCGGAAATATACTTGGTTGAAAAAAAAATAGGGGATACGCCAGTGCTACTTTTGGATGATGTTTTGTCTGAACTGGATAGCAATAGACAGCATTATCTTTTACAAAGTATACATGATATACAGACGCTGATTACCTGTACCGGTCTTGATGATTTTATAAACAGTCAGTTTAGAATCAATAAAATATTCCGTGTGACAAATGGAAGCGTTAGTAATTTGGAAGCTATGGATGAAAACAAAGGAGGAAATGAATGAGTACAGAATACGGAGCAGATCAGATTCAGATTCTAGAAGGTCTGGAAGCAGTCAGAAAAAGGCCCGGAATGTATATTGGAAGCACCTCCATAAGAGGTCTGCATCACCTTGTCTACGAGATTGTAGACAATTCGGTGGATGAGGCTCTTGCAGGGTATTGTGATACCATCTCAGTTACAATCAATAAGGACAATTCTATTACGGTTATTGATAACGGTAGAGGTATTCCGGTGGGAATTAACCATAAAGCAGGTATTCCGGCGGTTGAAGTAGTATTTACGATTCTTCATGCTGGAGGAAAGTTTGGTGGTGGAGGATACAAAGTATCCGGTGGACTGCACGGAGTAGGAGCGTCAGTTGTAAATGCTCTTTCCGAATGGCTGGAAGTAGAGATTTACAGAGACGGCAAAATATATAAACAGAGATATGAGACAGGTCATGTCATGTATAAGTTAGAGGTAATAGGTGAGTGTGATCCTGAAAAAACAGGAACTAAGGTAAGCTTTCTTCCTGACAAAAGCATTTTCGAAATTACTGAATTTGACTTTGACACTTTGAAACAGAGATTCCGTGAAATGGCATTTCTTACTAAGGGTCTTAGAATTACCTTAAGAGATGAGCGTCCGGAAGAAATTATTGAAAAAAGCTTTCACTATGAGGGCGGTATCAAAGAGTTTGTCACATATTTGAATAAGAGTAAGAATGCTTTATACCCAGAGATTATTTATTGTGAGGGAGAAAAAGATGGTGTTATGGTGGAAGTTGCCATGCAGCATAATGACTCTTACACAGAAAATACCTATGGATTTGTAAATAATATTACCACGCCGGAAGGCGGAACCCATGTGATGGGATTTAGAAATGCTCTGACAAAAACATTTAATGATTATGCCAGAAAGAATAAAATTCTCAAGGATAGTGAACAAAATCTTAGCGGAGAAGATATAAGAGAAGGTCTTACTGCTATTATCAGTGTCAAAATCGAGGATCCCCAGTTTGAGGGTCAGACAAAGCAAAAGTTGGGTAACAGCGAGGCCAGAGGTGCAGTTGATAATATTGTTTCCAGACAGCTGACTATTTTCCTGGAGCAGAATCCTTCTGTTGCCAAGACAATCGTTGAGAAATCTGTCCTTGCCCAGAGAGCAAGAGAGGCAGCAAGAAAGGCAAGAGATTTAACCAGAAGAAAAACAGCTCTGGAGGGATTGGCCCTTCCTGGAAAATTGGCGGATTGTTCAGATAAAAATCCGGAAAATTGCGAAATATATATTGTAGAGGGTGATTCCGCCGGTGGATCGGCGAAAACAGCCAGAAGCAGAGCAACTCAGGCGATTCTTCCTTTGAGAGGAAAAATTCTTAATGTAGAGAAGGCTCGTTTGGATAGAATTTATTCTAATGCAGAGATTAAAGCCATGATCACTGCCTTTGGAACGGGAATTCATGATGATTTTGATATATCAAAGTTAAGATATCATAAGATTATTATTATGACAGATGCCGATGTGGATGGTGCACATATTGCCACATTGCTTTTAACATTCCTCTATCGTTTTATGCCTGAGCTGATCAAACAAGGTTATGTATATCTAGCTCAGCCTCCTCTTTACAAGGTGGAAAAGAACAAAAAAGTTTGGTATGCCTATTCCGATGAAGAATTAAATAAAATTCTTACGGAAATTGGAAGAGATGGAAATAATAAAATTCAGCGATATAAAGGTCTTGGTGAGATGGATGCGGATCAGCTTTGGGAAACAACTATGGATCCTGAGAAGAGAATTCTTCTTCGTGTGAATATGGATGAGGAATCCTCATCAGAGCTTGATCTAACCTTTACCACTCTTATGGGTGATAAGGTAGAACCGAGACGTGAGTTTATCGAGGCGAATGCGAAGTATGTAAAGAACCTTGATATCTGATGGATAACTGAAAAAACATTTAAAATCAGTTATAGGATGAAAGGAATCACTTATGGAAGATAATATTTTTGATAAAGTTCATGACATAGATTTGAAAAAAACGATGGAAACATCCTATATCGACTATGCCATGAGCGTTATTGCCTCCCGTGCACTTCCTGATGTAAGGGATGGTCTGAAACCGGTTCAGAGAAGAGTTCTCTATTCCATGATCGAGTTGAATAATGGTCCTGATAAGCCACATAGAAAGTGTGCGCGTATTGTCGGTGATACTATGGGTAAATATCATCCTCATGGTGATAGCTCTATTTATGGTGCACTCGTAAATATGGCTCAGGAATGGTCCACCAGATATCCATTAGTGGATGGCCATGGAAACTTCGGTTCTGTGGATGGTGATGGAGCGGCTGCCATGCGTTATACTGAGGCGAGACTTAGTAAAATTTCTATGGAAATGCTGGCAGATATCAATAAAAATACGGTAGATTTTACACCTAACTTTGATGAGACAGAAAAGGAACCTTCTGTACTTCCGTCAAGATATCCGAATCTTCTTGTCAATGGAACTTCTGGTATTGCGGTAGGTATGGCAACAAATATTCCACCTCATAATCTTAGAGAGGTGGTTAATGCTGTAGTTAAGATTATTGATAATACGATTGAAGAGAATAGAGAAACAGAAATCGATGAGATACTGAAAATTGTAAAGGGACCGGATTTTCCAACAGGCGCTACAATTATGGGCACTCGTGGCTTTGAAGAAGCTTATAGAACCGGACGAGGTAAAGTAAGAGTAAGAGCGGTGACAAATATCGAAACACTTCCCAATGGAAAGAGTCAGATTATTGTTACAGAATTGCCTTATATGGTAAATAAAGCGAGACTGATTGAAAAAATAGCTGAATTAGTAAAAGAAAAGAAAATTGATGGTATTACGGACCTCAGCGATCATTCCAGCCGTGAGGGAATGAGAATATGTATTGAACTGAGAAGAGATGTTAATGCTAATATTATCCTGAATCAGCTATTTAAACATACGCAGATGCAGGACACTTTTGGTGTGATTATGTTGGCTTTGCATAACAATCAGCCTAAGGTAATGAACCTTCTGGAAATGTTGAAATATTATCTTGAACACCAGGAGGATGTTGTTACAAGAAGAACACAGTATGATCTGAATAAAGCACAGGAAAGAGCCCATATTTTGGAAGGCTTGTTGAAAGCTCTTGACAATATTGAAAGAGTGATTCAGATTATCAGAGGTTCTAAAAATGTTCAGATTGCGAAAGAATCTCTTATTCAGGAATTTGAATTGAGTGAAGTTCAGGCTCAGGCTATTGTAGATATGAGGCTGAGAGCTCTGACAGGTTTGGAAAGAGAAAAGCTTGAGGCAGAGTATAATGAACTTATGAAAAAAATTCGCGAGTTAAAGGCAATTCTTGCGGATCGCAATCTTTTGCTCAGAGTAATTCGCAAGGAAATTCTTGAAATTGCTGAAAAGTATGGAGATGACAGAAAGACAAGCATTGGCTTTGATGAGTATGATATTTCCATGGAGGACCTGATTCCTAATGAAAATACTGTAATTACCATGACAAGTCTTGGTTATATCAAACGTATGACGGTAGATAATTTCCGCAGTCAGGGAAGAGGCGGAAAAGGTGTTCGTGGTATGCAGCATATTGAGGACGATTATATTGACGAGTTATTGATGACAACAACCCACCATTATCTTATGTTCTTTACAAATAAGGGAAAAGTGTATCGGTTGAAGGCCTACGAGATTCCAGAAGCAGGAAGGACGGCCAGAGGAACTGCTATAATTAATCTTCTTCAATTGGAAGCAGGAGAAAAGATAACTTCTGTTATTGCCATAAGAGAATATAAAGATGACCACTATCTGTTTATGGTAACAAAGAATGGTCTTGTAAAGAAGACAGCCATCAGTGAATATATTAATGTACGCAAAAAAGGTCTTGCAGCGATTGACCTTAAAGAAGATGATGAACTGATCGAAGTGAAGTACACAAATAATAAAAAAGACATTATCATTGTTACTAAATTTGGACAGTGCATCAGATTCAAGGAATCAGATGTAAGAAGTACCGGAAGAAAATCAATGGGTGTAAGAGGAATTAATCTTGCAGATCAGGATGAAGTAGTCGGTATGCAGATGAATACCCAGGGGGATTATCTACTTTTTGTATCAGAAAAAGGTATGGGAAAAAGAACACCTATGGGTGAGTTTTCCGCACAGAATAGAGGCGGAAAGGGCGTTAAGTGTTATAAGATTACGGAAAAGACAGGAAATGTTGTAGGAGTAAAGGCTGTTAATGAAGATAATGAAATTATGATGATAACGACAGAAGGTATTATTATAAGAATTCCCTGCTCTGAGATATCCGTTCTTGGAAGAATTACTTCAGGTGTGAAGGTGATGAATGTTGATGAAAATATCACAATAGCCAGCATCGCAAAAGTAAGAGAAAAAATTGAATAAAAATAAAAAAAACATTTGACATAAGAAAAGTGTTAAGGTATAATAATCAATGCGTCACGAGTGTGATGCATTGATTGTTTTTTAAAAGAAACATATCAGTACACGGAGAAGTACTCAAGTGGCTGAAGAGGTGCCCCTGCTAAGGGTATAGGTCGTTTACGCGGCGCGAGGGTTCAAATCCCTCCTTCTCCGTTTAATCTTTGAAAAAAGATTAAAAAGGTATTGACAGAATCAGCGAGATGTGCTATTCTATCATGGCTGTCGCAAAAGAAGAAGATAGCAAAAATAAAAAAGTTGTTGACAAACACAACTGCTTATGATAATATAAACGAGTTG
>CAVBGA010000064.1:0-3428 GCA_963594675.1 Lachnospiraceae bacterium | reverse complement strand
CTTAAAGGAATCGCATTTCAGAGAGATTTGGAACATAAAGCCTGGAAATTGGCAAATGGGAAAGTTCCGATTCAGCTGTGGCAGGATTTTCGGGAGGGAATTTCCCAAAATCATCCCCTTACTATGCAGCCTTGCATCAAAGGGGCTTATGAGATTGCTAATCTTCGAAGTATCCTTCCAAAATTCATGGGAGATGCCATAGAAGAGGGAATTTTTGCTTTCGGGAAAAAAATAAAAGGCTTTGACCGGAATGATGCGATTATTTCCGGTGTAGAGAGTCGTTCCTCCTCGCCGGTGCGTATCCTTAGAAATGAAAAAATGCAAAGCAATGTGGAGGGGATTTATCCCTGCGGGGAGGGCGCCGGTTATGCTGGGGGTATTACATCTGCTGCAATTGACGGATTGAAAACGGCCCAAGCCATTGCGAATGAAAAATATTTGTGATAGTATTAATTTAAATTGCGTTCCTTTGCCTGAAGAGAGCAGGAGAAGGAATATGAATAAAAAAATAAAAGAACTGCCGGAAGAGATGCGCCCCTATGAAAAATTCATGAAAGAGGGCCCTCATGGCTTGTCCGATGAGGAGCTCCTTGCGGTCATTTTACGAAGTGGAAGCAAAGGGGAATCCTCCCTTGACTTGTCTCGGAGACTACTCCTAGAGTTAGGGAATGGCAATCAGGGTCTGTGTGGACTCCGCTCAGCTACGGTAAATGATTTGAGACAGCTTAAGGGAATTGGCCCTGTAAAGGCCTTGCAAATCAAATGCCTTTGTGAACTTTCCAGACGGATGGCAAAAAGTGGACGAAAAAAAGGAATTGTTTTTGATTCTCCTTCTGCGGTGGCAGAATATTATATGGAAGATATGCGCCATGAGGAACAGGAGATGCTTCTTTGTGTTATGCTGGACTCCAAGGACCATTTTATGGGGGATGAGGTTATTTCTGTAGGTACAGTTAATTCTTCCCTTGTTTCTCCAAGAGAAATCTTTCTAAAGGCCATGGCACATCGTGCAGTTCATATTATTTTGCTGCATAATCATCCCAGCGGCTGTCCGGAGCCTAGCAGAGAAGACATACTTGCTTCTTTAAGGGTTCGCAAGGCGGGTGAATTGCTGGGGATACAACTGATCGATCACATTATTATTGGTGATCTTGTATATTTCAGCCTGTGCAATGAGGGGTTGCTGGAAGGCTGATTAGGGGTTGGGTTATTAATGTTTTTTAAAGAGGTTTTTGGAATTGATCTGGGCTCAGATACGGTGAAGATCTATTCCCTGAAAAAAGACGAGATTTTAATTGAAAAAAATATGATTGCCATTAGGGATGGCGATGAGGTGATTGCTGTAGGAAATGATGCCTATGAAATGTATGAAAAATCTCCTCGCAGTATTACTGTGTCTTCACCTATGAATAATGGCATGATTGCAAACATCGGCCATTTGGAAGTGGTGCTTCATGTCCTTTTGAGAAAGGTGAGCAGACGCTTTAGAAAGAGGCCGATTGTCTATTTTTCTGCACCAGTTAATATGTCAGAGATTGAAAAAAGAGCTTATCATGCGGTGGCCAGCGGCGGGGATCTTAGAAATAGCCGGATTTTTCTGGTGGAGCGTCCTATTGTTCATGCCCTTGCCAATGGAATTCCTATTATGAAAAGTAAGGGAAGTATGATCGCGGATTTGGGAGCAGAAAGTACAGAGTTGTCTATTATTGCAGATAACAGAGTTATTATCAGCAAGTTAGTACTTATTGGTGGAAATGATATTGACCAGGCGATTATCGATCAGGTACGAAAAAACTGTTCGCTAGGTATTAGCCATAGGACAGCTATTCGACTGAAGACAGCCTTGGCGGGATTTGTTACTGACCAGGGAGATGCCCGAAAGGTAGTAGGTGTAGATATGGTGTCTGGCCTTCCCAGGGAGGCGATTGTGCCGGCTAAGGTGGTGAATGATGCTATGCGAAGTGTTATTGATCGGATCACGGATGCCATATTACAATTTTTGGAACAGACACCGCCGCAGATTCAGAACAATATATTAAAAGAAGGAATCTGTATCACCGGGGGCTGTACGAAAATTGAGGGTCTTGCTCCCTATCTGGCTGGGAAAACTTCATGTGCTGTGCGCAAATCCCAGTATGCGGATCTTTCGGATGTATATGGTTTAAAAGAGATTATTACCCATAAAGCTTTACAGCATTGGGCAGTTTCGGCAAAATCGAGACGCAATCGATATCGATATTGACAACGGGGTAGAGGATGATGAAAAAAAGGAAAAAATTTCATATAAAGACAAAACATTGGATCATTATCATGACTATATTATGTATAGGAGTGATTGGTGCAGCAGCTACTTCTAGTTTTTCGTTTGCACCGATTCGGCTTTGTGTAGGGTATGTGATTACGCCTTTCCAAAGCGGTATCAACAGCATGGGAAGCTGGCTGCAGGAACAGACAAGTGGCTTTCAAAATGCGAAAAAGCTCTACAAAGAAAACAAAGAATTAAAAGAACAGGTTTCAGAGCTTACTGAGCAGAATAATGTTCTTTCGGAAAATCAGGACGAATTAACCCGTTTGCAAAATCTTTACGAGTTGGACAAGGATTATACCGAATACGATAAGGTGGCAGCCCAGGTGATTTCCAAGGATGCAGGTAATTGGTATAGTACTTTTGTTATCAATCGAGGCAGCAATAGCGGTATTGAAGTAGACATGAACGTTTTGGCTGATGGAGGTCTTGCTGGTATTGTTACTGAGGTGGGAGATGACTGGGCAACCGTTCGTTCCATTATTGATGACAACAGCAATGTCAGTGCTATGGTGGCTACTACATCAGATAATTGTATTGTTACCGGTTCTCTTCTTGAGATTGAAGAAGGCAAGATTAATTTCATTCAATTGAATGATGAGGATGACAAGGCGGCTGTTGGAGATAAGATTGTCACATCTGAAATTAGTGATAAATTTCTTCCAGGTATTCTGATTGGCTATATTGATACTGTGGAGAATGATTCTAACAATTTGACAAAGAATGGTACGCTGATTCCAGTGGTGGATTTTGATCATATTTCTGAGGTGCTGGTTATCAAACAGTTAAAACAGCAGGGAGGTAATTAATGCGTCGTAAGATTATCATTTTTTTTATGGTGCTGATTGCTTTTATTCTGCAAAGCACGGTGTTTAAACACCTGTCTATTGCAGCTACATCGCCGAACCTATTACTGATTCTTGCAGTATCCTTCGGACTTATGTGCGGCAAGGGCATCGGTATGTATACAGGATTCCTATGTGGAATGATTATTGATCTGTTTTATGGATCACCCTTTGGCCTTAATGCCTTAATTTATATGTGGGTTGGCTATCTTAATGGATTCTTATATAAAGTTTTTTTTGACGAGGATATAAAAGTACCTTTGGTATTAGTCACAATC
>CAVBGA010000063.1:0-29811 GCA_963594675.1 Lachnospiraceae bacterium | reverse complement strand
TGATAGTGTATTTAATACCATTCAAGGTCTCACCCGTATGGTTACCAAGTATAATATTAAACCAGACCGGGTGGAATTTGATGAAAAATATAATATGACTCTGTATTATGGAAATATAAGAATATCCTTGGGAAAAGATAGCTTGCTGGAAGAGAAAATCATGAGGGTGGCTGCCATACTTCCAAAGTTAGATGGAAAATCCGGAGTGCTGGATTTGGCGGATTATAGCAATGATACAGAAAATATTATTTTCACTCAGGATGAAAGTACGGATACATCAACAGAAAGTGATGCATCGGACACATCAGACACATCGGACGAAGAATCCACAGATAGTTCCGATGAATCTTCGGATGAAAGTACAGATAGCTCATCAGATGGCACCGACGAAGAATCCTCGGATGGATCATATGATGACTCGTCGGACACATCCTATGACAGCTCGGATTCGGATGATGCTACATCCTATGATGATTCTTCGGATGAGGAATGATGAAAGTTTTCCCGGATAAATAAAGCAAAAAACAGTTGCTAAATTGTTCGGGAAAATATATTATATATCTATATGCGTAACTAATTAGAGGTCGTGCAGAAGTATTTCGCATGGTTATATTATGGCAGGCTGGCAATTATCTTTGCTATATACCTGCAAGGGGTTAAATAGTTACCTATAAGTGGTTAGTATATCCACAGAAGTGGATTGGTTAAGATAGCAGCTTCCGAGGGGAGCCAACATGAATAAGGAGGAAGAACTTTGTTAGAGATTATGTCGAATGAAGCAGAATCATCTGCAAAAATTATTGTAATCGGCGTAGGCGGTGCCGGCAACAACGCAGTGAATCGAATGGTTGAGGAAGTAATTGGCGGTGTAGAATTCGTCGGTTTGAATACAGATAAGCAGGCATTGACACTGTGTAAAGCTCCTACCGTTCTCCAAATTGGTGAGAAGGTAACTAAGGGTCTTGGTGCAGGAGCTAAACCAGAAGTAGGACAGAAGGCTGCAGAGGAGAGCGTGGATGAAATCAGAAAGCTGATGGAAGGCGCTGATATGGTATTTGTTACCTGCGGTATGGGTGGTGGAACCGGTACAGGAGCAGCTCCCATTGTTGCTGGAATTGCAAAAGAAATGGGCATCCTTACAGTAGGTGTTGTAACAAAACCCTTCCGTTTTGAGGCGAGAACAAGAATGAACAATGCTCTTCAGGGTATTGAGAATCTTAAGAATAATGTGGATACATTGATCGTGATTCCTAATGACAAACTTTTGGAGATCGTTGATCGCCGTACCACTATGCCAGAGGCATTGAAGAAAGCCGATGAGGTTCTTCAGCAGGCAGTTCAGGGAATTACCGATTTGATTAATCTCCCGGCTCTGATCAATCTTGATTTTGCTGATGTTCAGACCGTTATGACAGACAAGGGAATTGCTCATATCGGTATCGGTGAAGCTAAGGGAGATGATAAGGCTCTGGAGGCAGTTCAGCAGGCAGTTGTCAGCCCGCTTCTTGAGACAACCATTAGCGGCGCATCTCATGTTATTGTTAATATTTCTGGTGATATTTCACTGATGGATGCTAATGATGCGGTAAGCTATGTGCAGAATATTACTGGTGAGGATACCAATATTATCTTTGGTGCTATGTATGATGACTCTGCAGTCGATACTGCAAGAATCACAGTAATTGCTACAGGTCTGGATGACAATGGGGTAAAACAGCCGGAACCGGCAAAATCAAAGAGTGGAAGAAATCTCTTTGGCAATACAGCAAGTCAGGCATCTGCTCCGACTCCTGCATCGACACCGGCACCAGCACAGCCTCAGCAAGCTTCCTATTCTCAGGGATTTACTATGCCGACTCTGGATATACCTGCAACACCGGCTCCTTCGGCTAATGTGCAGAAAAAAGATATTCAGATTCCGGATTTCTTAAAAAACAGAAGATAATACGAGAAGACGTATGAAAAATACAGGCCGGAGAGCGATTGAATCGTCTTCGGCTTGTGTTGCTATATATCCCAGGAAAGTTGCTAAGGGCAGTCTTCTTGGGTCGTTACCGGACAGCAGACAAGTCCATAATGCTTTCACCGACTTACAAGTGTAAGAGATAAGGAGAGATCGGCTATGAGGTGTCCCTTTTGTAATCAGGATAATACAAGAGTTGTAGATTCTAGACCGGTGGAGGATAATAACTCCATCAGACGAAGAAGAATGTGCGATGCATGTGGTAAGCGTTTTACCAGCTATGAGAGAATTGAAACCATTCCCTTGATTGTGATTAAGAAGGATCAGAATAGAGAGCAGTATGACAGGTCCAAGATTGAAGCTGGAATTCTGAGAGCCTGCCATAAGCGCCCGATTCCTGCAGAACGGATCACGGAACTGGTTGATCATGTGGAGACAGATATTTTCAATCGGGAAGAAAAAGAAATCTCCAGTACAGAGATTGGTGAATTGGTTATGAATCGCATGAAAGATTTGGATTCTGTGGCCTATGTGCGCTTCGCATCGGTATATCGGGAATTTAAGGATGTAAACACCTTTATGGACGAATTGAAGAAAATTTTGAAATAGTACAAAAAGGATAGGAAGTAGTTTCATGCAGTTAAAGCAACTTCAGTTTTTTGTGGTTAGTGTGGATATGGGAAGCTTTATGTCGGCTGCCAGAGTTTTATATACAACGCAGCCCCACATCAGCAAGACAATCAAGGCTCTGGAGGAAGAGTTAGGCTTGTCACTCTTAAATAGACAAGCCAAGGGCGTTGTTATGACAGACGACGGCCACAAAGTATATGATTATGCATCACAAATCTTGCAGAATGCGGATATGATTCGCAGTCTTCAGCGGGAAAGAGTATATGAAAAGCTGGGAGTAGCTATTGGCTCCTGCCCTTGTATGGCTGCTCTTTTTCATGATTTTTGTAAGGATAAAAACTATGAAAACCGTCGCTTTGTTTATAGTGAAGGCACTGTAGAAGAAGTAATGCAGCAGTTGCATCGAAATAGTGCAGAGATAGGCTTTGTTAGCATTTCTTGCAGACAATTTCATATTTTTCAGAAAATGCTGGATCATAGAAGATTGAGATTTACTCTGATTAAAGAGTGTATGCCCATGCTTTTTGTGGGAGCGGGGCATCCCTTATATTCGGCATCAAGGGTAACACTTACTCAGATTCAGGGGCTAAAAATCGTTCAGAGTAAGGAAGAATATTTCTCGTTGATTCACCATCTGGGACATATCAATGATGATTTTGGCTCTCTGGAAAAAGCTTGCAGTGCAGTTGTAACGGATTGCGATTCCTTGATTTATCGATTTCTGGAGGATGGAGAATTGGCTGCCTTGGGCAGTTCTCTGGATGTAGAGGATTATGCGAAACATAAGATTCGTGGCATAGCCATTAGCTCTGAGGATGAGGGAATCCTTTTTGGATACATGGAAAGAAAACGAGATGGACTTTCCTCTTTGGGGATGAGTTTTGCCGATTATGTAACGGAAAGAATTGCAGGAAATCTTGAGGAATAAAGCATGAGCCTATTCAGATATAGGGGCATCAGGACGCAATTGAAAAAATAAGTTGAAAAAAACATGAATTTATTATAGAATAGAATAAATTGGATATTTGTGCAATATTAAAGGAGGATAAACAGTATGATATCAGCAGGTGATTTTAAGAATGGTGTTACACTGGAGATCGATGGCAATATCGTTCAGATTATTGAATTCCAGCATGTAAAACCTGGTAAAGGAGCTGCTTTCGTTCGTACGAAACTTAAAAATATTATCAGTGGTGGTGTGGTTGAGAAAACTTTCCGTCCTACTGAGAAGTTCCCGCAGGCAAGAATTGATCGTCAGGATATGCAGTATCTGTATAGTGACGGTGAGCTGTATAACTTCATGAATATGGAGACTTATGATCAGATCGCACTGAATCAGGATTCCATTGGTGATTCCCTGAAATTCGTAAAAGAGAATGAGATGGTTAAGATCTGTTCTTATAAGGGTGATGTGTTTGCTGTAGAACCACCTCTTTTTGTAGAGCTGGAGATCACAGAGACAGAGCCAGGATTCAAAGGTGATACTGCGCAGGGTGCCACAAAACCAGCTGTAGTTGAGACTGGTGCAACTGTATATGTACCTCTCTTTGTTAACCAGGGTGACAAGATTAAGATCGATACAAGAACAGGAGAATATCTCTCCAGAGTTTAATTCTATTGAAAATAGTCCCCCACCTTTAATCTTTTATGAAGGTGGGGGTTATGACAAATTTACATATCTTTTACTTTATCATGTAGACACATTCGTGTTTCACTATTTCCATTACATACAACCAAATACAAGATTTTATATACAAAAGAATAGAGAAAGTAACTGTGTTTCGCAGTTGCAAATATATTTTAAGGAGGCTGATTTATGGATTATCAGACTTTTACTATGGAACTCGCAGATTTAGTGAACCGTGAGCTAGGCAGTGAGCATATGGCGCGTATTTGTCGTATTCCTAAGAATAATGGCATCGTACGGGAAAGTATGACTGTGAAGGGGGAAGCAGGTGAAGCAGTACCTCTTGTGGACCTAGGGCAATTCTATCATCTCTATCAACAAGGTGAAGCAATGGAAAATCTAGCTGGAAGAATTATTGGAAATTGCAAGGGTCGAAAGATGCAGATGCTGGGAGATGGCAGCTTTTTTAGCGATTTTGAGAAAGCCAGAGAGCATATTTGTTTTCGTGTGGTGAATCTGGAAAAAAATCTAGAACTGTTAAGCCAAATTCCCTATCGCATGGTGCTTGACCTGGCTGTGGTATATTATTATCGCTTTGAGAATTTTGATTCGAGTCAGGCTTCCATACTGATTTATAAAGAGCATATGGAAGCCTGGGGTGTGGAAGAAGAGGAGTTATGGAGAATTGCCCGGGATAATTCTGAGGAAAGATTGTCACCGCAGCTGGTTACACTGCGACAATTAGTATTGGATTTATGTGACGAGGAGGACAGCTTACATTTGCCGGAATTAAGCCCGGAAGATGAAATGTTTGTCCTTTCCAATCGTGAGCGCTATTTTGGTGCGGCTGTTCTTTTTTATGATGAAATCCCTGAAAAATTGGGAGAAGCTTTAAAAAATAATTTCTATATACTGCCGAGCAGTATTCATGAATGCATTATCGTACCCGATTCTGGGTTAATTTCTCCATTTAAATTAAGAAATATGGTAAAAGAAGTAAATGAAATGTGTGTGGTTCCTGAAGAAGTTCTTTCAGATCAGGTGTATTATTTTGAACGGAAGAAAGGTGTTTTGAGTATCGCCTAGCAGTAGGAAAGGGCTAGAACGATCTCTGCTTATTGACTACTGGTCTGAGCTTGGTTCGGTGCTTGTAGGTTTTGATACGCTTTACATTTGAAGAAAAATGTGATAACATAGCAAGGTATGGTGTGAATAACTTGCAAGCATCTGTAGCTCAGGGGATAGAGCAGTGGTTTCCGGTACCACGTGGCGGGGGTTCGAATCCCTCCAGATGCGTTGATACCAGAGGCGAATTGCTTCTGGTATAATGCTTTATGTAGACCCTTCTAGCTTTCAAAGGGGGAATTATTTTGGACAATTTTAGAGAATGGCTATCAGATAATCTCAGATATTTTCTTCTGGGATTCTTTATCATTATTGTACTTTTGCTACTGTTTTTCGGAATTCGCTTTGTCTCATCTAAGGTAGCAAGTGAGACGGATACTCAGACTGAGAGCAGTGCAGGAGAAGGTACAGATGGTGACGGGACAAAGGCTACAAGCACAGTGAGTCCCAGCGTGACAGGTCAAGCAGAGACAAATCTTGAGGAAAGCACAGATACGGACCTTACAGATTTGATCGAGAAGTATTATAAAGCTTTAAGTGAGAAGGACATTAGCACGATAAAAGAACTGGTTGATCAGCTAGATACGGATGAGGAAGAGCAGATCACAGAGGATCAAAATCTGGATTCTTATGACAATGTGAAGGTCTATTCCTTGCCAGGGGAAGAAGATGGTAGCACTGTTGTCTATGCAGTATTTACCTATCGTCTTAAGGATATCGATGCGGATGTTCCAGCTTTAAGTCAACTGTATGTTAAGACTGACAGCAGTGGAAAATTGTATATTGCTACGGGTGAGCAGGATTCTACGGTGCAGACCTATCTGGATGAGTGCAATTCTCGGGAAGATGTGAAGAATTTGATTCAGGAAGTACAGACGAATTATGACACTGTTCTTTCACAGAATGAGGAATTGCAAGAATTTGTCAATGCTTCAGATACCAGTGATAGTACATCAGATACAAGTGACAGCACTTCTGACACAACAGAAAATTAAATAGATAAATCTAGATGCAGGGAAGAAGATGCGCATTAGATTAGAGATGGAGAGAGATCTAACACGAAAAGGTGTTAGATCTCTTTTTTGTCGTATAGGAAACTTTGTTCCTATACGACAAAAACGCTCCGCGTAAAAATCCATTGAAAGCTATAGGTAGGCAAAAAACTATGCAAGAATGATAAAAAAAGGCTGAAATATTTCGCTATGAAGCCTTTTTTTATGCAAGAATTTTAAATGTTAATGCAAAAGGATTGAGAAATGACCGAAACCAATCATGAAAATAGCATAAAGAGTCATGAAATGGAAGAAGATGACTGAATAAAATACAAAACGGTCAAAAAATGACGGCTAGCCACATTCTTATGCAAGATTTGACAAAAACAGCAAAAAGGTCTTGGGAAAAGTTGGATTTCATGGCCTTTTTTCCAACAGGATATCTATAGCGACTGAACAGCTATCATAATATAATAACATCATCAAAACAAGATACAGAAACAAAGAACAAAGAAAAAATGGTTTCAGATAAAGGAGGCAAATAAGTGAAGAAGTGGAAATACGCTATATCTTCTGCAGATGTTGCGCCTGCAAATTCCGTTCTCCTTCTGAAAGGGACAATTCCTGAAAACTTAAAAACCGCATCAGAACTGGGATATGACGCTATCGAAGTTCATACAAGGCCAGATGTTGATTTCGACTATGAAGCAATCGCCGAGGCTGAAAAAAAGTATGGTACTAAGGTGGCAATGATTATCACAGGAAGACTGAACACGGAAGGTGAATGCAGTCTGGTGGATGACAGACCTTATGTGGTGGATGCAGCTATGAAAGGTATGAAAGACTACATCGACATCGCTGCAAGGATGAAAGCGGATCTCGTAATCGGATGGGTAAAAGGAAATGTTCCCGCCGGAGGTGACCGAAAGAAGTATATCAACAGACTTGCAAAGAACCTTCGTGTACTGGCTGAATATGGTGGCCAGAAAGGTGTAAAACTAAATCTTGAAGTAATCAACCGCTATGAGGTGAATATTTTCACCACAGCCCAAGAGCTTATGGATTTTCTGGAAGAGTACAAGATTGATAACTTATATGCACATCTTGATGCATTTCATATGGGAATCGATGAATGTGATCCGGTGGAGGCAATCAAGACTTGCAAAGGCAAGCTTGGATATTTCCATCTTGCGGATAATTCCAGACGATATCCGGGAAGTGGACAGTTTGATTTCAAGAAGATGTTAGATGCACTGGAAGATATTGGCTATGACGGTTATCTTTCTGTGGAGTGTTTGGATTGGCCTACAGATATGGAGGCAGCAAGAAGAGCACTGGCCTATATGAAGGATATCGAGTCAAGTGAGGAAAGAATTAAAAAAGCTATTTAAATTAAAGGAGGAAATGAAAATGTCTAAATGGGAGTACCCCGCTAAAGGCGGCAACATGGAAGCTGCAAATGGTATTTATTACCAGAATATGAACAATAAAGAGGTTGCAGAACGTCTGAAAAAAAATGACGTTATTCTGATTCCGGTTGGTTCTACAGAGAACCATGGCCCCTCTGCTCCTTATGGAGAGGATACTTACCTGGATACTCGTCTTTGCGAGCAGGTTGCAAAGGCTACTGGATGTACCGTAGCAATGCCAATCTGGTATGGTTCACATCCCTATCATCACTTGGGACAGAAAGGAACCATCATGATTCCAGAAAAAATCCTTGCTGATTATCTTTGCTATGTATTTGCAGGATTCTGGAACACAGGTTTCCGTAAAATGATCGTTGTGAATGGTCATGGTCAGGATTATGTAATTCCTCTGGCAATTCATACATTTGGTAAGAAATTCCAGGTTCCCGGAATTATCCTTTATACACATTTCTGGAACTGTGCAAAAGAAGAGCTGGATACCAAAGAAGGTGGCGGCCCTTATGATACACCTTTCGTACATGCTGATGAGGTTGAGCAGTCATGGTGTCTGGGACTCTTCCCTGAGTTCATTAAGAGGGATGATGAAGTAGTAACAAAAGCATATCCGCTGCTTCCTCCGGGACACATTAACAACTCTGCAGAGCGTGGTGTTGGACCAATCAAATGGTATAACGCATTTGGTTCCTGTGCTATGGAGTGTATCGTACAGCCGGAAGGCGTTATTGGAAATCCGAAGCTTGCTTCGGCTGACAAGGCTAAGAAGGGTATCGAGATGACTCTTGATTATCTGGAGAAACTGGTTAACGATATTCTGGAGAAATATCCGGCAGGAACACTTCCGCCAATCGAGATGATGACTCAGAGAAGCCGCGAAGATATCGAAGCAGTTATCAAAGGACCGAACGTACCAGGCGGACGTCATATTTACACACTTACCTATTAATCAACAGCAGTTACATGAATGACTGCCTGATCGCTTAGCAAAGAAATATAGCGAGGCGGTGGCCAAAGCCGCTTCGCAATAAATAAAAACAACATAAAAACAACATAAAAACAAAGATAAGTAAAATGGAGGAATGAAAGATGAAATGTAAACAGGCGTTTATGTATGGACCTCACGACCTTAGAATCGAAGAAGTTGAGCTTCCAGAACTGAAAAAAGACCAGATTCTGATCAAATTGATCGCTTGCGGTATCTGCCAGTCAGACGTTGAGTGTTTCGAAGGTGAGTCCGCTGAAGGCCGTTATGATCTTGGACCTTACACCCCAGGTCATGAGTGGGTTGGACGTGCAGTAGAAGTTGGAGCTGACGTAACATCTGTTAAAGTTGGTGAGAAAGTTGTTGGCGACTGTGTTCTTCCTTGCCATCAGTGTGCAAACTGCAAGGACGGTAAGATGTCATCTGCTTGCCTGAACTTCCGTGAGGTTGGTTTCCGTCCGGATTCACCAGGAGGATTTGGTGAGTATATGATTCTGGAAGAGGCTTATACTCATGTAATTCCTGAAGACTGGGAAGATGAGCTTGGTATCTTCGTTGAGAACTTCAACGTTGCTTACTGGGGTGTTTGGGGAAATAAATGTGATCCTGACGCTTCTGATACATGCGTTATCATCGGTGGTGGCCCCATCGGCTGCTCCGCATCCATGGTTTGTGCAACAGCAGGCGCTACAGTTATCGTAGTTGACCCAGTTGCAGAGAGAAGAGAGAATGCTATGAAATATGGTGCAACTCTTACTGTAGATCCTACAGCAGCACCTGTTGAGGAGCAGATTAAAGAGCTGACTAACGGACGTATGGCTGACGTAGTTATTGAGTGTTCTGGTAATGATATCGGTATTGCTTCCCTCTTTGACATTGCAGGACATTCTGCACGTGTAGGTTGTGTAGGACATTCTATCGGACGTAAAGTTCCGGTTGAGATTGGTAAGACAATCTGGAAAACACTGCACATTGCAGGTTCGGGCGGAACAACGAACTGGTTCCCACGTACCATTCGTTTCCTGCACAAAATTAAAGATACTTATGACTTCAAGGGACTTGTTTCTCATTACTATAAATTCGAAGATCTTGCAGATGCTATGGAAATGGCTCGCAATAAGAAAGTGGCACGAAAGGTTATGTTAACCTTTGAAGACTAATTAAATCCTACTACCTTTTACCTTTGCCGGCCATTCCCATGGAGTGGTCGGCAAAAACCTAAAAAGAAAATGAAGGAGACCTTGCTATGAGAGCATTTTATGTTGAAGCAGAGCACTGTCCGAAGCCAGGCTATATTTTATCCGAACGAGAGAAAAGTACAGGACGTGCCCTTAGAGGAAATCAGATCTGGAAAAATATTCGTGGTTCCGTAACCGATCGTCCGGAACCGGTTTGTGGAGATAACCAGGTAAAAGTAAAAGTTGGTGCTGCAGGTATCTGCGGAACTGATGTACATCTTCTTAGAAAAGATGATCAGGGATACTCTATGTATGATGGACATTCCAAATATCCCATCATTACAGGCCATGAGTTTTCCGGTGAGATTGTTGAAGTTGGTAAAAATGTTACAAAGCTTAAAGTTGGCGATCTTGTAGCGATTGAGTCCATGCATTGGTGTGGTGAGTGTGATGCTTGTCGTCGTGGAATGTTTAACCAGTGTAAAGATCTGGAAGAGCCGGGACTTACCTATGATGGAGGATTCGCAGAATATGCTACCGTTCATCAGAAATATTGCTATCCTCTGAATGCCATTGCTGAATATTATGGCGATAAAATGACAGCTTTTGAGTTGGGCGCTATGATTGAGCCTACAGGTGTTGCTTACAATGGACTTTTTGTTCGAGGTGAGGGTGTTCGTCCTGGCGGACATGTATGTGTATTTGGATGCGGTCCTATCGGTCTTGCTGCAATTCAGTTGATGAAGACTTCCGGTGCTGGAAAATTGATCGCTGTTGAGAGTGTTCCAGAACGTGTAGAGTTGGCAAAAGCTTGTGGTGCTGATGTGGTGATTGATCCTACTTCCTTTGCTACGCCAGAAGATGAGGCTGCTGAGCTTATGAGATTGACAGACGGACGTGGTATCGATCTCTTCGCAGAGTGTGCAGGTGCAACAAAATTCACCTATCCTGTAATGGCTCATTCTCTTGCGATCGGAGGAAAGACTATTCAGATTGGACATACCGTAGGCATCACACCAGTGGATATCTTTAACTGGCAGTGGAATGCAGCGCGTATCAGCGGTTCAAACGGACAGTCCGGACAGGGTATCTATCCAGATGTTATCTCTCTTATGGCAAACGGACGTATCGATATGAGAAAGATGGTAACTGCTCGTTTTAACCTGGAAGATATTGAAGAAGGCTTCAAGATTATGTCTGGTAAGGTTCTGGTATCCACAGAATACCCGAGAATTGAGAAATAATCAGTGCTTCGACAATAATTCTTTTGCATTACATGGATTAGACTCCCCAAATTAATAGAAACATCACTCAAACATCACTAAATAAGATTGGTTAAAATATTTTGGTATTGCGATTGGGCGAATAGCTAATACCTAAATTCTTAACTCATTTAATTACTCAGTAAATGAAATGTGTTCCCCTTAACGTGAATATGATACGGAAAAAAGCAGGCTTTTTAGTCTGCTTTTTTCTGCTTATAATTTATGCGGCTGGAGTCAGTAGTCCACGAAAATTTCTGCCCTGCCAGATCTTACTGTTCGGAGTCTGGCAAGGTATATTTTTTACGATAGGACATGGGTGAGAGTCCCACATATTTTTTGAATTGTACATTAAAATGGCTAAGATTATCAAAGCCTACTTCTGAAGCAATATCGGTAATGGACTTGCCGGACATAATCAGGAGCGATTGCGCTTCTCCTATTCTCCTGCGCAAAATATAGTGCATGGGAGAATATCCCATTTTATCTTTGAAAAGATGAGAAAGATAGGATGGGCTGATGAAAAAATGTTCGCTTATCTTTTGTAAGGAAAGATCCTCATAATAATTGTCATCAATAAATCGCTGAATGTCTGTCAGAAGAGGATCTTTATTCTCGTATTCCGGATTCTTCTGCCCGTGATCCCGGAAAGCCTGAATCAGAATTGCTAGTAAAGCTTCCACCAGATATTGGTTTGCTTCGTTATGATCCTCACCTTCGAAGGCCAGGGAATCAAAAAGCGACTGGAAGATGGCATCAATCAATACCAGATGCTTTTCTACTTTAAGTACCGGTATGATATTGTCCGGAATCAGATGATTTTCAGGAAGTCCCTCCAATTGCAAATGATCGATAGCAATAGAAAGCATAGAAAGTTCGTGGTTGTACTTGGGGACCTCGTCATGAAGTACATCGGCATTACAGACGATTAAGTTGCCGGCTTTAACTTCATAAATTTCATTATCTACAATATAAGAACCAGAACCGCTACGGATAAAGAGAAGTTCAAAACGATCCTTGTGTTTGTGAAGAATACGGGAATGTTGACTGAAGCCAATGGTAATATAGCTGGCGGACAGAAGATGCGGAACCGTACCTTCTTTAAAAGATGATTTGAATTCTGAATTAGAAAAACATTGAATCATATAAATCCCTCACTTACCTTTATAGTCCTTGTTGTTCGGTTTGCATGCAACAAGCAATAATCCCCTTTTATAATTATTAATTATATCTGAAAAAAGAACAAAAATCCAGAGCGAAAAAGTTTTGAAACAAGTTTCTAAAAGTAGTCAAAAGAAGCATATTTTTCCTTGGCGTTCTATGATTTTTCGTGAAATTTAAGGAGAGAGAAAGGGAGTGGGATATAGGCGAAAAAGTTGGGAATGTAGCTATTTTTAGGGCTGATGATGAAATGAAAAACGGTCAAAAACAGTCAAAAGAAAAGATGGAAACGGTCATTGGAATATGTTAAAAAAGGAACAAGCAACTCTAAAAAAGCTTATAAAATAGGCGTTTTTTGAGAGTTTATACATCGTGACGGGACTAAAGAAGGTGTTGACAGTTTTGGGGCTTCAGAATATAATGACTATAGTGTCTAAATTATTTTAAGGAGGAAGTTTAAAAATGGCAAAAGTTAAAGTTGGAGTAGCTGGTTATGGTACTATCGGACAGCGTCTGGCAGATGGTGTAGCACTTCAGGGTGATATGGAACTGGTTGGTGTTGCAGATTTCGCTCCTACACTTGCAATTCGTGCACTTAAAGAGAAAGGAATGCCCTATGATCTGTACCTGGTAAACGGTGCTGATAAGGCTGCATTTGACAAATATGATATCCCGGTAAAAGGTTCTTTCGATGATCTTCTGGATCAGGTTGATATCATGCTTGACTCTTCACCTGCAGGTGTTGGTGCAGCTAATAAAAAAATCTATGAAGCTAAAGGAATCAAAGCAATCTTCCAGGGCGGAGAGAAAAACGAAGTTGCTGAGGTATTCTTCCATGGCTATGCTAACTATGAGAAAGCAATCGGAAAAAATTATCTGAAACTTACTTCATGTAACACAACAGGTTTGATTCGTACTGTAGATGCTCTGGACCGTGCTTATGGAGTAGAGAAGGTAGCCATCACAATCGTTCGTCGTGTTGCTGATCCAGGTGATTACAACCGTGGACTGACAAATGCTCTTCAGGTAGAGAAAGCTCCTACACATCAGGCTGTTGACCTTATGACAATTATGCCGCACATCAATGCAACAGGTATTCTTGTACATACACCTGTAACTCATGGACATTTCATCACTGTAGTTGCTACTGGAAAACAGAAAATCACAAAAGAGATGGCTCTTGAAGTATTCCAGAAACATCCGCGTATCCGTGTGGTATCTCTTGAGGAAGGCTTCCTTGGAAATGCTTCCTTCTTCAAATATGCTCGTGACCTTGGCCACACCAGAGGAGATATGTACGAGATCGGTCTGTGGGAAGACAGCATTGTAGAGAGCGGTAATGATATCATGTATGGTATCCATATTCCTCAGGAGTCTGTTACTATCCCAGAGACAATGGATGGTATCCGTGCTGCATGTGGTATGCAGGCAACTCGTGAAGAGGGTACAGCTGCAACAAACAAATACCTCAACATCGGTAACTTTAAATAATTAAGAGTGATCGTGAGGTAGTATATTATGCGTTTTGGCATTAAAACATTAGATGATTACGATTTGAAGGGCAAGACAATTCTTTGCCGTGTAGATATGAATCAGCCGGTAGATAAAACTACCAACACACTGAAAAGTATCAATCGTATTCAGGCTTGTGTTCCCACCATCAAGGAGATGGTAGCAAAGGGAGCAAAGGTTGTGCTGATGGCTCATCAGGGAAGTGATATTGAGTATAAGAACTTCTATACAACAGAGCCTCATTCCAAAGTATTGTCTGAACTTCTTGGTCAGGAAGTGGAGTTTATCGATGATGTCTGCGGACCAGCAGCACGTCAGGCGATTGCTGATTTGAAGGAAGGAGAAGTTCTTCTTCTGGACAATGTTCGTTTCGTTTCTGAAGAACAGACACTTTTTGAGATGAAGCTTCAGCTGACTCATGAAGAACAGGCGAAGACACTTCTTGTTCGTAAATTGGCACCTTTGGGTGATCTTTATGTATGTGATGCTTTTGCAGCTGCACATAGAGATCAGCCGTCACTTAGCGGATTTGAGCAGGTTATGCCGTCTGCTATGGGTCGCCTGTTCGAAAGTGAGTATTGTGCAGTATCTAAGGTTATGGAAAGTCCGGAGCGTCCTTGTGTATTTATCCTGGGCGGTTCCAAGATTTCCGATGCCTTCATGATGATGGAGACTGTACTTGGACGTGGTGTTGCTGATAAGGTTCTTACCGGTGGTCTGGTTGCCAATATTCTTCTTGCTGCAAAAGGAGAAGAGATTGGAAAAGGAAGTATGGATTTCATCGTAAAATCCAACTATGCTGACTGGATTGAGAAAGCAAAACCACTCTATGAGAAATATAAAGATCAGATCGTTCTTCCGAAGGATTTGGCTTATGTAGAGAATGGTGAGAGAAAAGAGGCAGAGGTGGGAGCAATTCCTGCACATGCCGGATTGGTTGATATCGGACATAAAGCATCTGATGAATACCAGCAGATCATTCTTGGAGCAAAGACAGTTTGCGTTAACGGTCCTATGGGAATCTTCGAAGAGGAGATTACTGAGTACGGTACAAAAGCCGTATGGGAGGCGCTGGCTAAGACAGAAGGTTACACTCTGATTGGTGGCGGTGATAGCGTTACTGCAACTGAAAAATATGGTCTGAAAGACCAGATGTCCTATATTTGTACAGCAGGCGGAGCATTGATCCGTTTCCTGTCCGGTGAGGAACTTCCTGTTGTTAAGGCTCTTCGCCATGCAGCAGAAACCTTTTAACTCAGTTGTAGTAGAAATGCAACGGAGTTGGTGTTAGAATGGTAAGTGTCTGCGAAAGCAGATCCGAATCCGTCGTGCAAGACTTGCTAGCAGGTCTTGATATAGGAGATAAGAATGAAATTAGAATTTGGTTTTGGAACTACGGTTCAGACAGTGGAAGTTCCCGAAAAAAATGTAATGGGAATTCTCCATGCAAACCAGGTGGAACATGAACTCGAAGGTGAGGACGAGGTGCGCAGAGCACTTCGTTCCCCTATCGGGGCTCCTCTGATTGGTGAGGTGGTAAAACCTGGTGAAAAGATCGTGATTATCACTAGTGATATCACACGTCCTATGCCTACCTACGTGGTTATGCCTCCACTTTTGGATGTACTCTATGAGGCTGGCGTGAAAAAAGAAGACATTACCTTGGTTTTTGCATTGGGAAGTCATAGAAAACATACTGAGGAAGAGATGAAGAAGCTGGCCGGAGAGCGTGCATTTAATGAGATTAAATGCGTGGATGGTGATGCTTCTGATTGTGTTCATATGGGTGTTACTTCTCATGGAACACCGGTAGATATTGTTCGTATCGTTGCTGAGGCGGATCGTCGCATTTGTCTGGGCAATATTGAGTATCATTATTTTGCAGGTTATAGTGGAGGAGCTAAGGCAATTATGCCTGGTGTATCCACAAAAGAAGCGATTCAGTCCAATCACAGCCAGATGGTAAAGGCGGAAGCTTGTGCAGGTCGTCTTGAAGGCAATCCGGTTCGTGAAGATATTGAGGAAGCTGGAGCTATTTGCGGCATTGACTATATTGTAAATGTTGTTCTTGATGAGCATAAGCATGTCATTTATGCTGCTGCAGGCGACAAGGTAGAGGCTCATAGAGCTGCTTGCAAGTTCCTCGACAAGATTTATAAAAAAGAGATTCCTGAAAGAGCAGATATCGTTCTTGTTTCTCAAGGCGGAGCTCCTAAGGATTTGAATCTTTATCAGACTCAGAAAGCACTGGACAATGCAAAACATGCTGTGAAAAAAGGTGGCGTTGTAATCCTGATTGGCTCTTGTAAAGAGGGGCTGGGTTCAGATACCTTCGAAAAATGGATGACAGGAGCACCTACAGCGCATTCTATGATTGAGAGAATTCAGACAGATTTCCAGCTGGGAGGACATAAGGCGGCAGCAATCGCCATGGTTCTGGAAAATGCGGATATTTATCTGGTATCTGACATGGAAGACGATTTTGTGCGGAGTATCTTCCTTGAGCCCAAACATTCTGCTCAGGAAGCACTTGACAGCGCTTTTGAAAAACTTGGAAATGACGCGACAGTGTTGGCTATGCCTTATGGTGGCTCCACATTGCCTTGCGTTGTAAATAAATAATATTTTATAGGAGTGTTACGATTATGGATTATGCAAAAGAGGCCCTGAGACTCCACAAAGAGTGGAAGGGTAAAATCGAAGTCATTTCAAGAGCACCGGTAGCGTCCAAAGATGACCTTTCTATCGCTTACACACCGGGTGTTGCAGCTCCCTGTCTGGAGATCCAGAAGGATGTAGACATGAGCTATGAGTATACAAGACGTGGCAACATGGTATTGGTTGTTACTGATGGTACTGCAGTTCTTGGACTTGGTGATATCGGACCAGAAGCTGGTATGCCGGTTATGGAAGGTAAATGTGTTCTCTTTAAAGCTTTTGGTGATGTTGATGCATTCCCTCTTTGCATTAAGAGCAAAGATGTTGACGAGATCGTTAATACAATTTATATGATTTCTGGAAGCTTTGGTGGCGTTAACCTTGAGGATATCGCTGCACCAAGATGTTTCGAAATCGAGAAGAAACTGAAAGAGAAATGTGATATTCCGATTTTTCATGATGATCAGCATGGAACAGCTGTTATCACATTGGCAGGTATCACAAATGCATTGAAACTGGTTGGAAAGAAGATGGAAGATGTTAAAGTTGTTGTTAATGGAGCAGGTGCTGCTGCAATTTCCATCACAAAACTTCTCCTTTCAGCAGGCATCAAGGATGCAACTCTCTGCGACAGAAGAGGAGCTATCTATGAGGGACGTACTGAGGGTATGAATCCTGTAAAAGAAGAGATGGCTAAGATTACCAACCTTGAGAAAAAATCTGGTTCTCTGGCAGACATGCTGGTAGGCGCTGATATCTTCATCGGTGTAAGTGCTCCTGGTATGGTAACTACAGAGATGGTTAAGACAATGAATAAAGATGCCATCATTTTTGCTTGCGCTAATCCTACACCAGAAATCTTCCCAGATGATGCTAAGGCAGGTGGAGCAAGAGTTGTTGCTACTGGACGTAGTGATTTCCCGAACCAGTGTAACAACGTACTGGCATTCCCTGGTATCTTCCGTGGTACTTTAGATGTTCGTGCAACAGATATCAATGATGATATGAAGATTGCTGCAGCTAAAGCAATTGCAAATATCATTTCTGATGAAGATTTGAATGAAGATTATATTCTTCCGGAAGCATTTGATCCTCGTGTAGGTAAGGCTGTTGCTGCTGCAGTAGCTGAAGCTGCAAGAAAATCCGGAGTTGCAAGACTGTAATCCGATAGTATATAATAGATATGGTGATGCCGAGCACACGGCATTGAGAAACTAAAGATAAAATTTATGATCAAGGAGAAGATGTTATGAGCAAGGAGCAGAAAATGCAGGAACTGCGTGTTTTTGCAGCGGAAATCCGTCTGGAGACATTAAAAATCATCGGATCCCGCGGCTTTGGTCATGTTGGTGGTGCTATGTCACTGGCTGACACTTTTGCCGTACTTTACGGTGATGTGATGAAAGTGGATCCTAAAAATCCGCGTTGGGAAGACAGAGACTGGTGTGTTCTTTCAAAAGGACATGGTGGACCAGTTATGTATGCAACATTGGGATTGAAAGGCTATTATCCTGTAGAGGAGGCTTATCAGCTGAATCAGCCGCATACTGTATTCCCGTCTCATACTGACCGTACTCTTACAAAAGGTGTTGACCTGACAACAGGTTCCCTTGGACAGGGTATCAGTGAGGCAGTAGGAGCAGCTCTTGGTAATAAATATCAGGGTAAAGACAACCATACTTATGTATTCATTGGTGATGGTGAGGCAGATGAAGGACAGGTTTGGGAGGCTGCTCAGTTCGCAGCTCATTACAAACTGGACAATCTGATGTGCTTCGTTGATAACAACGGACGTCAGCTTGACGGTGCTGTTGCAGACGTTATGAGCCATGGAAAAGGTCTCGGTGCTAAGTTCGATGCTTTTGGATGGTATGTAATTGACGTTAAAGATGGTAATGATGTAGAGCAGATTTATGATGCCGTTCAGGAAGGTCTTAAAGTAAAAGGCCAGCCAGTTGCTGTTATTCT
This sequence comes from Lachnospiraceae bacterium, assembly GCA_963594675.1. GTDB lineage: Bacteria > Bacillota > Clostridia > Lachnospirales > Lachnospiraceae > Ruminococcus_G. The sequence continues at coordinate 11,326 of CAVBGA010000063.1, read as the reverse complement.
TCACACTGTAAAAGGTAAGGGTGCTACCTTCGCTGAGTCAACAGGTGCACATTCTTCACAGCCTTCTAAAGAAGAGTGGGATGAGGCAATCAAGGCATCTGAGGAGAGTCTTGCTGCAATCCGTGCACAGAAAGGAGCAGAATAATGAGCTTTACTTTGATTGGAAAACATGAAAAGGATAGCCGCGCAAATCGTGATGGTTACGTAAGTGCAGTCATCGAGCTGATGGACGCGGATAAAAAAATTGTACATGTAGACTGCGACCTTAAAAACTGCATCAATATCCCGAAGATGGATAAAGTTCATCCGGATCAGGTATTCAATGCAGGTATTGCTGAGGCAAACGCAGTTGGTGTTGCTTCCGGTATGGCAGCAACAGGACTGAATGCTTTCATTCATACATTCGGTTGCTTTGCATCTCGTCGTGTATTTGACCAGGCATTCCTGTCAGCAGGTTATTCACAGCTTCCGGTACATATCGTTGGATCTGACCCGGGTGTTACAGCTGCATTCAACGGTGCTACACATATGCCTTTTGAGGATTGTGCACTGTATATGTCCATTCCTAACGCAACAGTTATCGATACATGTGACTATGCTCAGACTTATGCTCTGACAAAGAAAATTGCAAAAGTTCCTACCATTACATATCAGCGTCTGATTCGTAAAGGATTCACAACTGTATATGCTGACGGATCTGATTTCGAGATTGGTAAAGGTGTGACTCTTCGTGAAGGTAACGATGTAACAATCATCGCTTCCGGTATCATGGTTGATAAAGCTCTTCAGGCTCAGGAGATTCTGGAGAAAGAGGGCGTATCTGCTCGCGTTATTGACATGCATACATGGAAACCTCTTGATGAGGAGTTGATCATTAAAGCGGCTAAAGAGACAGGTGCAATTGTAACTGCTGAGAACCATCAGGTAAACTGTGGTCTTGGTTCTGCAGTATCCAATGTACTTGTAAAGAACTGTCTGGTTCCTCAGGAGTTCGTTGGTATTCAGGGACGCTTCGGTCAGGTTGGACCGCAGGATTTCCTGGAGGAGGAGTACAATCTTACACCTGCAGATGTTGTTGCAGCTGCAAAGAAAGCAATTTCCAGAAAATAATAGAATTGCATTTTATAAGTGTGATTATGAGAGGCATCGCTTTTGCGGTGCCTCTTTTGTCACCTTAATTCAGTTTGGCAAACTGTAAAAAGAAATTTATAAAAAGAACAGAGAAAGCACTTGGGGAATAGCTATAAATTATTAATGTAATAAAATTTAGGTATAGTAATTTTATTTGAAAAATAGAAAAATAGAACGTTTTTACAAAGTCGCAATAGCGAGAAAATTCAAAGCGAAAATTGTAGTATTTGACGAAAAAACAGAAATTTTGAAGTAATATTGTACAAATAGTTGCAGGAAAAAATCATTTAAGGTAAAATTAAATTACTTTGAAATGTGGTTGTTACATTTCTATCAAGAGCGTAAAGCTCGTTTTTAGGAGGATATTACAAATGATCGTTATTGGTGAGAAGATTAACGGTTCCATTCCGTCCATGGCAAAAGCTATTGCTGAGAGAAACGAAGAGTGGATCAAAGACATTGCAAAAAAACAGGCTGATGCAGGTGCTACATTTATCGATTGCTGTGCGTCTGTTGATGAGAGCGTTGAGGTTGAGACCCTTAAATGGATGATTGGTCTGATTGAAAGCGTCACAGATACTCCAATCGCTGTAGATAGCCCAAGCCCCAAGGTATTAGCAGAAGCTTACAAGTTCTGTAGCAGACCAGGTCTGATTAACTCTGTATCTATGGAAGGTGACAAAGTTGACATTCTTTTCCCAATTCTTAAAGAGAATCCAGAATGGGAAGTTGTTGCTCTGCTTTGCGATGATACAGGAATCCCGCAGACAGCTGAGAAGAGACTTGCTGTATTTGATGAGATTATGAAAAAAGCTGATGAGTATGGAATTGCTCCTAACAGAATCCATATCGATCCCCTTATTGAGATGCTTTGTACATCTGAAGATGGTATTGCTATGATTGAAGAGGTTATTTCTACTATCAGAGCAAAATATCCTACCATCCATATCACAGCTGCTGTAAGTAACATTTCCTTCAACCTGCCGGTAAGAAAACTGGTAAACCTTGGATTTACTGTACTTGCTATGAAGGCTGGTCTGGATAGCGCTATCTTCGATCCGCTGAACAGAGATCTTCTTGGTGTTATCTATGCAACAGAGGCTCTTCTTGGTCTTGATGACTACTGCATGGAGTACATCGGTGCATATAGAGATGGCCTTATCGGACCTGTAAAACAGGATTAATTCTCTATTAATTTTTAAGTAAATTATGAAGCTGGGCATCCCTAGAGGGGTGCCCGTTTTTTATCGTATAGGAAACTTCGTTCCTATACGATAAAAAGCTCCGCGGGGATGCGCACTCGCGCGAAGGAGAAATATGCCGCAAGCGACCGCGCTCGGCGCGAGAGTTTCCTTGCGAAACTCTTTGTTCTCCCATAGGAAACTTCGTTCACATAATAAAGGAAATGCTTGTATTTACTGTCTGTTAGATTTATACTATGTAGCTGTGAGTATAAATGGTTTGAACTTGATAATGATTCGATGATTAGGATAACTATAGGGAAGGAAAGCAATGAAGAGAAAAATATTGGTGTTTTTTTTATCTGCGATCATGTTGTCTTCGATGGTAGCATGCAGTGGAAGCGCTCACAAAGATGAAAGCAATAATTCAACTGCTGATGAAAAAAATGCTGGAGATGAGGAAGCCTCCACTGATACATCAGAGGGAGAATCTGAAAAAAGTGCAGACGAAAATACAGATGAGGATTCAGATGGCGACGAGGATGATGGTATCAGTAAAGTGAGTGGTCATGAAAATGAAAAAGACTCTTCTGATTCAGAAGCAGATTCTATGGTAGCCAAAGAAAAAATTGAAGCAGCAGCTAGCGGAATTGGTGAATGGGAATCCGATTATTTGGATATGGCTGTTAGTGGGGACAAGTCTTACACTTGGGCCTACATTGACATGGCTTATGAGGATAACTTTACAAATAAAACAAGAAATACTTTTCTTTATTATTGTCAGTTGAATTTTCCTAATGTGAATATCCTAGAGGCCGATGGAATGATGGATGCAGACATACAGACGCAATTAGTGGAAGATTACATTTCCCAAGGGGTTGATGCCATTATTATTGTGCCGGCAGATACAGAAGGCTGCGTTGGAATTGTGGACCGTTGTATTGAGACAAATATGCCCTTGGTTGTGGTGAATTCCACTATCGATTCTGATAAGGTGGCTGATGAAGAAGGTGAAAGTGGAAAGGTTGGCTTTGTAGGTTCATCGAATTATCAGGCAGGTCAGCTGCAAGGCGAATGGATTATCAACAATATAGATGATTCTGAGACGGTTACTATGTGTTATCAACAAGGAGCGGCTGGAGTAAAACATACCAAGTTGAGACAAGAGGGACTTTTTGATACCCTGGATGCGGCTGACTATAATTATGAGTTAAAGGATACCAAGTCCTCCAAATATATGAAAGATATCGCTTATGATAATGCAGAGGATTGGCTGGGGACATATTCGGATTCCCTTAAGTGTATTCCTTGTTGCAATGATGAGTCGGCTTTGGGAACTCTTCAGGCTTGTCAGGCTGCCGGAGTTGATGATCAAGTGAAGATTTTGGGAATCGATGCGGACCAGGATCTTCTTTGGGAGATTAAAAAAGGAACAATTGCAGCGACGGTGTATCAAGATGCTCTGGGACAGGCGAAATGGGCAGCGGCAGTAGCATACGATGCCTGTGTGAATAAAAAACAGGAAACCCGACAGGTGATTATTCCTTTTGAAATTGTAGATGCGACAAATGTAGATGATTTTATAGAATAATTAAAATTGATTAAGAAAGTAAGGAACAGGAAGTTATAAGGCTTCCTGTTTTTCTTTTGGAAAAATTCTTCAGTAAAATAAAGAGTCATAGATTCGGATAGATATGATGGTTGTTGATATAGATTCGAATTCGGTGCGGAAGACTTGCAAGTGAGTTTTGTTTTTATATATAATTTGTGTTCGGACACAGAACGCATTAAATTGTTAGAAAATTCTAAAAAACAAAAGATACAACGAAATAGTGCGACTAGACAAGAAGGACTAGTGGAAATATACAAATAATGCCAAGAAAATACAATGGGCAATGTGCATAAAATACAAATAAAAAGAAAAAAGACAGATTCATATTGTCCAAAATAATATTCGTATCGTCCTAATTAATCAAATAATATTGATGATACAATAACTGTACAATAACTATGCGCATAAAAGAGAATATTGTGAAAATTTATAAACGATCGTGAGTAAAATTGCTACTGTGACAGTAACAGAAGATTTGTAGGTAGGAAAGAAGAGAGTCGGTCTTTCACTGTTGCCAACTTATTTGACAATAGCGGAGGATTCGGTAAAGGAGGGTTAGAGTGGCAGAGGAAAAAATTGCTCTGGAACTAAGAAATATTACCAAGACTTTCCCTGGCGTTAAGGCTCTGGATAATGTAAGTTTTTCTGTGAGAGAGGGAGAAGTGCATGTTCTAGTTGGGGAAAATGGAGCTGGTAAGTCAACGCTTATTAAAGTTATTAATGGCATGCATAAGGCGGATGAAGGGGACGTATATCTGTTTGGCGAAAAGATTACAACTCATAATCCAAGATATATGAAAGAGAAAGGCGTAGCAACGATTCATCAGGAGTTGAATCTAGTTCCGGACTTAACCATTGCAGAAAATATTTTTTTGGGACGGCTTCCCACCAAGGGGCCAAAGATAGTAAATAAGAAGTATATGGTGCAGGAGGCCCAACGTCTGATTGATGAGTTAGGATTCAAATATGATGCCAATGCAGTTATGAGATCTCTTACAGTATCTGATATGCAGATTATAGAAATTATTAAAGCTATATCGGTCAATGCCAAAATTATTATCATGGATGAACCGACTTCTTCTATTACGGAGTCGGAGGTGGCGGTGCTGCATAAACAGATTCATCGCTTAAAGGCTATGGGCATCAGCATTATCTACATTTCTCATAAATTAGAAGAGTTAAAACAAGTAGGAGATACCTTAACAGTTCTTCGAGATGGTAAAACCATATCATCTCATAATATCAATGATTTGACCACAGATGAAATCATTGCAAAGATGGTAGGTCGTAAGATGGATAAGGTATATCCGGTGAAAAATGCTGAAATAGGAGAAGCGTTGTTTGAAGTAAAGAATCTCACTTCGGATAAGTTTAAAGATGTATCCTTTACCCTTCACAAAGGTGAAATTCTTGGCATGGCAGGTTTGGTAGGGGCTGGTAGAACAGAAGTGGCACGAGCAATCTTTGGCCTAGATCCCTATAGCTCGGGAAGTATGATTCTGAATGGAAAAGAAGTTAAGGTGAAAAAAGTAAAAGATGCAATCCAGGAAGGCATTATCTATCTTTCTGAGGATAGAAAATTAGAAGGCTTGGTATTGATTCGCTCAATCTGTGAAAATATTGGACTGGCAAATCTTGAAAGATACAAAGGTTTTCTCCTAAATAAGAAAAAAGAGCGAAAAGAAGCAGAAGAAATGCGAGAAAAGCTGAGGATTAAGACGCCTTCTGTGGATAATCCGGCACAAAGCCTTTCTGGTGGTAATCAGCAGAAAGTAGTTATTGCCAAGTGGCTGTTACAGGACCCTGTAGTATTTATTATGGATGAACCTACGAGAGGAATTGATGTAGGGGCTAAATATGAAATTTATAAGATTATGTGTGATCTTGCAGAACAGGGAGCAGGAGTTATCATGATATCTTCAGAACTTCCGGAAATTATAGGAATCTGTGATCGAACTTTGGTTATGTCGGAAGGAAGAATCAAAGGAGAGGTTATGAGACCGGAGTTTTCTCAGGAGAGAATCATGAGTTACGCTTTAGGAGGAGAATCAGAAAATGGCTAATACGAATAAAAAAGAATTTAATTTGGCCGAGTTTTATAGCAAATTCGGTATTTTCCTTATCTTTGTAATAATGTTTGTTATTTTCGCTATCATTAACGGGAATTTCCTTTCCGCTATGAATGTAAGGAATATTGTACGGCAGATTGTAGTAATTACGATTATGGCTTGTGGAGAGCAGTTGATGATTATCTGCGGCATGATCGACCTTTCGGCATCTCGAGTGCTTGCCTGTGCAGGTACCTTGTCAGCATATACTATATTGGTAACACAAAATATTGTCATTGCACTTCTAGTAGGTGTGGTGGTAGGTTTTCTATTCGGTGCCTTTAATGGATTCTTTATTGTGGCATTCGATATTCCACCCTTTATTGCAACGCTGGCATCTATGATGGTTGCAGAGGGCTTTATTATGACTTTTACCGGTGGCCAGAATTATTCTAATTTAGGTGATGCTTTTACCTTTATTGGTCAAGGCTATATCGGAGTAATTCCTTTCCCGGTAATAGTTATGGTGATTGTACTTGTGATTACCTATTACCTTTTAAGCTGGACACCCATTGGTCGAGGAATGTATGCAGTAGGTGGTAATCAGGCAGCAGCGAAAGCTTCAGGTATCAATGTAGGTTTGGTTAAATTCGTGGCTTCAGCATTTGCGGGAGTGATGTCAGCAATTGCAGGTATCGTGCTCATGTCTCGTATGAATTCTGGACAGCCTGCAGCAGCAGTATCTTATGAAATGGATGCTATCACAGCGGTTATTATTGGTGGTACATCTATGAGTGGTGGTACAGGAACCATTCTTAATACGATTATCGGTTCCTTGATTATTGGTATTATCAAGAACTTCATGAATTTGCAGAATGTAAACGCTTCTCTGCAAAAACTAGTATTAGGTCTTTTGATTCTGGCAGCAGTAGTGATTGATAACCGTGTAAGAGCAGCAAGATCAAAGGGTTGAGTTTATAATAGGAGGATAGCATATGAAGAGAAAAGTATTAGCAATGGTATTGGCAACAGGTATGGTAGTATCTATGACAGCCTGTGGCGGTGCTGTTAGCAATCCATCATCTTCATCAGGTGACGGTGAGGAGTCATCCTCTTCGTCAGAAACAGATATTATGGTGTCAAAGGATAAGATTGATGCAGCGGCTGATGGATTAGGAGATTGGGAATCTGAATATTCTGATATGGCTGTTAGTGGTGACGAAAGCTTCACTTGGGGCTATATTGATATGGGCTATGAAGACACATTTACTACCAAGATTAGAAATACGTTCACCTATTATTGTGAGAAGAATTTTCCAAATGTAAAAGTGCTTGAAGCGGATGGAGAGATGGATGCCAATATCCAGTTGCAGCTCGCAGAAAATTTTATTGCTCAGGGTGTAGATTGTATTATTATTGACCCGGCAGATGCAGATGGCTGTGTTGGCCTGGTGGATACATGTGTAGAGGCAGGGGTACCTCTGGTAGCTGTAAATTCCACGATCAATGCAGATGAGGTAGCTGACGAAGAAGGAGAAAGTGGTATAGTGGGATTTGTGGGATCCTCAAATTACCAGGCTGGTCAGTTGCAGGCAGAATGGATTATGGAGAATATTGACGATTCTGAAACAGTAACTATGTGTTATCAACAGGGAACAGATGGTATGACTCATGCACAGCTTCGTCATGATGGTTTGTTTGATACACTTGATTCAGCGGGATATAATTACGAACTTAAGGCTACTTTGATTTCAAAGTTCATGAGAGACATTGCTCTTCAGAATGCTGAGGACTGGGTAACTACTTATGATGATTCCATTCAGTGCATTCCATGTGCAAATGATGAATCTGCGATGGGAACTCTGCAGGCCTATCAGGCAGCAGGAATTGCGGATAGTGTAAAAATTTTAGGTATCGATGCAAATCAGGATGCCTTGGAGGAAGTGAAGAAGGGCAATCTTTCTGCAACTGTATATCAGGATGCCCTGGGACAGGCGAAATGGGCAGCAGCGTCCGCTTATGATTCATGTGTAAATGGAAAACAGGAAACAAAACAGGTAATTATTCCATTTGCACTTGTGGATTCTACAAATGTAGATGAGTATTTGGAATAGAAGATAAGCGTATAGGATGACTATATATAGAATTTTTACAGAATGAAATAGTCCTGCTATGCAAGAAAAGAAAATAGAAAGGTCGGTCCGCTGTCATGCGGGCCGATTTTTGCATAAAATCCTGCAAGATATCTTATTTATTGCGTGAAAAAAATATGATACAAATAAAGAATAATTTGGAAATATAAGAAGTTTCTTATCAGTTGGGAGAGATGGGCGATGAAGAGACCTGACTATTATGAAGCAACCGGATGGGGATTGCCAAATTATGATGGGTATTTGGAGTTTCATCATTTTGATCAAAGTGGAATTTCTGTATCGAATTGGAATCATATGCGGCCGGTATTGCCCCATAAACATTATTATTATGAATTTGCTATTGTTTCCAAGGGGTGTTGCCTGCATACCTACAAGGGTTTGACAACATCTCTGCTTCCAGGTGATGTTTTTTTTATTGCGCCTGGGGAGGAACATAGCTATGAAATCGAAGCCCCTGTAGAATTAACAAATGTTCAATTTTACAGTCAGGGCATGAATGATCCATACAAAGATGTCATATCCTTGATTGGGAAAAGACCGGAAATTCCTGCAGATGCAGAACATATTGTGGGGGAATGGGATACGATTTTGCAGATGCTGACGCCGAAGAAGGATATTGATTATCCTTCCTATCAGAATGATCTGGTAAAACAAGGGGTTCTCCACCTGGATGTGCATGAACGTAAGGAAGTCAATAATATTTTGAAAAATTTAATGGATGAGCAAATGGAGCAAAATGAGGAAGTGGAGTCTGTAAAATCCATGTGCCTTCTTATGATGCTCATTCGTTTTAAACGAATATTGTCTCGGTCCAGAGGCGGGAAAATGGAAACTCTGTCAGATGACAGTAAAGAGACCCGGGTCTTTGAAATCTTGTCCTATTTGGATGAGCATATTACCGATGATGTGGATGTGAAGTCTTTGGCTTCTCGAGTGTTTTTGAGCGAGGGATATTTCCGGAATATATTTAAAAATATTACAGGTTTGAGTCCGGTAGAGTATATAAATCGTCTGCGGATTATGAAATCCTTGGATTTCCTGCAGGAAGATTTTAGTGTAGCTGAGGCGGCAGAGAAGGTAGGAATTTATGATCCTTCTTATTACAGTCGCTTGTTTAAAAAATATATGGGCTATTCTCCAAGAAATTTTAAGATAAGTTAAAGCAGAGCTTCAAACAATATGATAAAAATCATAAGAAAATAATACATTACCCGTATTGTGCATTGAAAAAACAGAAAAAATGCTATAAAATGGCAAATGTATTAAGAAATTCTTGGTAATCTAGGAGGATACAAAAATGGTTGCTGAATTGATCAGTGTTGGAACCGAAATTTTGCTGGGTAATATTTTAAATACCAATGCACAGTATCTGGCAAAGAAACTGGCAGGCCTGGGCATCGATTGTTATTATCAGACCGTTGTGGGAGATAATGCCACCCACATTAAGAATGCTTTGGATGTTGCCTTTTCCAGAGGTGATATGATTATTCTTACCGGAGGTCTTGGACCTACAAAGGATGATATGACTAAAGAAATGCTCTTATCCTATTTTGGTAAGAAGCCGGTTTTAGATGAAAAGGCCCTGCACATGATCGAGGATCGCTTGAGAAATATGGGATTTAGAGAAGATGAGATCACGGATGCTCATAGAAAACAGGCTATGGTACCGGATAATTCTCTGATTTTCTATAATAAGAATGGTACAGCCCCGGGTTGTGTTATGGAAAATGATGGCAAGGTAGCCATTTTGCTTCCAGGACCGCCGAAGGAAATGAAACCTATGTTTGAGGAAATCGCAGAGGAATATCTCAAGGGAAAAAGCGATAAAATCTTTGTATCCATGAATATAAAAATGGTAGATTTCGATCATGCGCCAGTATCTATTGTAGGCGAGGGACCCGTGGCTGAGAAGTTGGACAAGCTTTTGGATAATGCTAATCCTACCGTTGCAACCTATGCTAAGGATGATGGCTGTCTGATTCGTGTGACGGCAGCGGCTAAGGACCATGAGGAAGCTATGAAGCTGCTAACACCTATGGTTGAAAAATGCCGGGAAATCCTAAAGGATGAATATATTAATTATATTAAGGAAGATGAATAAAAGTGCAGGAAAGGCCCTCCGCTATGCGGAGGGATTTTCTTTATCCAAGGCTGAATATGCTGAAGAGGCTTCCAAGGTCGGCTTCTATGTATATGAGGAAAATAATAGGCAAATTTAGTATAGGTTTTGCTGGACTTAACTGCTATAATGGAAAAACAAGAAATATATAATCCGGAGGTAGCATATGAATATAGAAGAAAAAGCCTTAGAGGTAATCCGACGTTTAAAAAGTGCCTACCCGGATGCGGCCTGTTCTTTGGATTATGATGAAGCCTGGAAGCTTTTGGTTAGCGTCCGGCTGGCGGCTCAGTGTACGGATGCCAGAGTAAATGTGGTGGTGGCGGATCTTTACAAGAAGTTTCCCTCCGTGGAAGCCTTGGCGAATGCAGAGGTTTCTCAAATAGAAGAAATTGTTCGTCCTTGTGGCTTGGGAAAGAGCAAATCCAGAGATATCAGTGCCTGCATGAAAATGTTAAGGGATGAATATGGCGGTAAGGTGCCGGAGGATTTTAATGCTTTATTGAAATTGCCAGGAGTAGGAAGAAAAAGTGCCAATTTGATTATGGGGGATGTATTTGGTAAGCCAGCCATAGTTACGGATACCCATTGCATTCGACTTTCTAACCGAATTGGCTTGGTACATGATATGAAGGATCCTAAAAAAGTGGAGATGGCACTTTGGAAAATTATTCCTCCAGAGGAGGGTAATGATTTGTGTCATAGATTTGTGCTACATGGCAGAGAAGTCTGTACTGCGCGTACAAAACCTCATTGCGAAATGTGTGTTTTGAAAGAAATATGTGAAAAAAATGGGCTGTAAAACATGTGAGTGGCGATATGGAATCTAGCTGTAGATTGTGAAAAAGCTATAGATGAAAAAGCAATAGATATAGAGGAGAAGTTTCATGACAATAAAAGAAGAAGCAGCTTTAATGAAGCTAAATAGTTCCCAAATGGCGGTGGTATCAGCTGAAAATCGTAACCGTGCCTTGCAGGCATTATTAGATGCTTTGCTTGCAAATAAGGAGAAAATTTTTGCTGCAAATAAAGAAGATTTAGAAAGAGCCGAGGCAGATGGCCTTCAGGCTTCGGTTTTAAAA